>JANMBN010000022.1:0-30437 GCA_031360485.1 Betaproteobacteria bacterium
GAATGCTCCAGCGTCATCGCGTTCCATGTGCCGGCTGAAGCCGACCACGTCAGCGATGAGTATGGCGGCGAGTCTACGGGTAACAGCACTCCGATTCACGGTCACCTCTGTGACATTCAAGAACGGCGAGTCAAACCGTAACACATGGGCGGGCTGGCCCGCGAGCGGGGGCTGGGTTCCCACTCAATTGCACCGTGGTCCAGAGCCGTCCGTTCGACTGACCATGGCGGCGAGTGGCCGCCATGCGGAACGAGGCGCTCCGGCCGGTTGTGGCCGCGAACCGCCTGATCACCACGCCGCCGTCAGCCGCCCCAAGCACCCAATTCCGCCTGCGGAGAGCGGCCAATTGCTGCGGGCAGTTCGACTTTCCGCAGCGAACGATTCGAGGGCGGACCGCCGAAGGCCGGTCCAACTCGCGCGCGAGGCGCGTCATCACCTTGGACAGTGTGTGACGTTCTCAATCTTTCCAATTGCGCTCGAACAGGGCATTCAGTTCGGCGTAAGGCATCGCGTCCCGCGCGAAGGTGAACGTTCCGGAGTCGCGAACCTCGCGCGACGCCCGCAACAGCGCCCCATAAACCGCGCGGGCCAGTGACGATCCCAAGCTCACACGTTTGACGCCGAGCTCGCCCAGCTCGGCGAGCGAGAACGTGGCGCCGGAAAGTCCCATGACGACGTTCACTGGCTTCGGCGCGACGGCGCGTACGACCGAGTTGATGGCATCGCGGGTCGTCAAGCCAGGCGCATAAAGAACGTCGGCACCGGCGTCGGCGAACGCTTCCAGCCGGCGTATCGTATCGGTCAGGTCGGGCCGACCGGTGATTAGATTCTCCGCGCGCGCGGTGAGGACGAAAGGAAACGGCAATGCCCGCGCCGCTGCCACGGCGGCGGCGACGCGCTCAACCGCCAGCGCGAAAGGATAGATCGGATCGCCAGGCCGGCCCGTCGCGTCTTCGATGGAGCCGCCGACCAGCCCGGCGGTCACGGCCATTCGAATAGTCTCGGCGCACGCCTGCGGGTCATCGCCGAACCCGTTCTCGAGATCCCCCGACACGGGTAGGCTTGTGGCGTCAACGATGGCACGGACATTGGCGAGCGTCTCTTCGCGGTCGACGGCGCCTGCGCCATCGGGCCGGCCGAGCGAAAAGGCGTATCCCGCGCTCGTCGTGGCCAGTGCTTCGAACCCGAGCGACTCGAGCAGCTTCGCCGAACCCGCGTCCCACGGATTGGGGACGACGAAGGCGCCAGGACGGTCGTGCAGTTGGCGGAAGGCTTCCGCGCGCGCTTGGATTTCCAGGGTCTTCCCGATGTGTGGATTGGGTGGTGCCTATTGCGCCTCGTCGAGGCGCCTTCGGCCCTGGCGCCCCATCAACTCCGCGTTACGGCCGGTTCTGGCCCGGTCACGGCCCGATCGTCGTCGGACTCAGTACGACCTATCCTGTTGAAAGACTCCCTTTCCCGAGCTAATCAAGAAATTCTGTGCTCGTGAAGGCGACGCTCCATTTCGGACGCGGGGGACTAACCGATCCTCTGTTGCGCGCCCCCCAGCGCCTTCTAACAAGCGTTCCGACGATTCGCAGAACGAATTGTCAATTGCTATGCACTGACGCGAGAATGCGGCGTCAATGCATTTTCGAGTTTTTCAACAGATTAGACCCGTAGTGGACGGTCGCTGCTTTCCAATCAGACGTTCCGCGACGTGCGAAAGATGATCGAAGTCGCGACACTGTTTCGACGCCACAAGCCCCGGCGGCTTCCCGGTAATTACGTGCCTCCGGCCAACGAAGCGAAGCGTTGCGCAGGTACAAACGCGCCGCCGGCCGAGCTCCCGAAGATCGCGATGTTCTTCGGGCTGGTCGTCTTCGACAGCGCCTTGTAGACCGTCATGCCATCGTCGAGAGCCGCCGGGAAATACGCCTCGGGCGGCATCCGGTAGTCGACCGAGACTACCTTGACATGCCCGAATCCCGCCATGAACATCGCTTCGGGCAACCCCGCCTCGCCAGGATTTAGAACGTAACATCCGCCATGCATGTGCAGGAGGACGCGGTTGCGGTTGTCGGGTGCGATCACTTCCGGCGTTACGATGAACACCTTGACGCCGTTCATAGTCGTCTTCTCGACCTTCACCTTCAGCCTCTCGCCGATCCCCGGAAGATTCTTGATGGTGCCGGCTGCTCCAGCCTCCGCCATCGGTTTCGATACGACGCACGCCGCTTCGCATCTCCCCGGTGAGGACGAACACATTGCAGTTGCGGTCCGCGGAATGCGCTGGAGAGCTTGCTCTTAAATGCTCGACCCATCAAGCGGGATGCGGTGATCGGGATCGTGCAAGCGAATGTCCGTCCCGCCATTGCGCGTGCGCCGGAAATTGCAGCTCGCGGCGTGCCGCCAAGCGCCGCCGTGCAGGCGTCGAGTTGGGCGGCATAGCGCTTCGGTGCCCGGTTCAGAAATGCTTCGATATCCTCTATCGCAAGCAGGTGGCCGCCATCACCTCACGGCGCCATCGAGGCGCCTTCGATGCGGTTGCGGGCAAACGCCTGGGCGATGAAGCCCGAGGCCTTCATCTCGGCGATGAAGTCGTGCAGATACTGCGCGCCGGCGTCGCGGCCGCGCGGCGTTCCCATCGCCTGATTGATCGCCATGAACGCCTTCGGGAGCAGCCGCACTCCCGGCAGGCGCTTGGCGATCGCCTCGAGTTGCGGCTTGACACCGCCGATGCTGTCGAGCTTGCCCGCATTCCACAGGTCCACGACGCCTTCGATGCCGGCCGCACGGACGAGCGTCGCGTGCTTCAGCTCGCGGGAAAGAAAGAGGTCGTACGCGCTGCCGACGATGACGCCGACGCGCGTTTCCGCGCGATCGACGTCCGCGTTGCTGCGAATCGACGAACCGTCCGCCACCATGTAGACACCTTCGATCACGACATAAGGCGGGGTGAAGCTGATGTCGGCGGCGCGCAACGGATCGATCGCCAGAAAGCAGATGTCCCAGGCCGCCGATGCGAGCCCTTCCACCACCTTGCCGGCTTGACCGTAATGCACGAACTCGATGGCAACGCCCAGGCGGCGGGCGAGCTCGCGCGCGAGATCGGCCGAGATGCCGCCCGGCTCGCCCGTCGTCGGATGTTTCGCAGCAAGAACCGGGTTGCCGAAGTTGATCGCGGCGCGCAACCTGCCCGTGGGAGCGAGGTCGGCAATGGCGGCGTCAGGACGGGCGGATGCGGTCATGGATATCTCGTGGGTTCGAACGCCGGTCTGGGCACGACATCGCACGCGGGCGTTGCGGGGGATAGTAATGTCTGATCCGGGATTTGCCAACGTGTTCGGAAGTCGTGCCGCGCTCCGCCGTCAGCCGCTGAACGCCGCTTCCATCTCCCGCCGGAACCGGACCGTGTCGTTCGCCGCGTCGACGACGACATCGCCCCAGCGCACGGCGTCGTGCGCGGCGACGCGACGCACGAGCTTCAATCCGTGCGCGAGTCCGAGCGGCAGGCCTCCGAGCGCCAGCGAGTCCGCCGCGGGCATCAGCTTTCCGAACACCGTGTAGCCGCCCTCGCCATCGAGCGTCTCGCCTGCCGCGAGATCGCGTTTCGCGGTGGCGACGACATCTCCGTGCCACGCCATCGCGGCACCCGTCGCTTCGTGGCGCAGGCCAACCGACGCGACGCTGATGCCGAGTTCGAGCCCAATCGCATGAAACGGCTTGTACATCGCCGCGTACCGGCCCGACGGGTCGGTCGAAAAGCCGTACTCCCCGAAGCAGCGGCGCACGTAGTCCTCGCCGTCCGCCGCGCCGGCGCGGAACGTCACGTACACGCCCCAGCGCAGGTCGCGAAACACCGGCCGCCCGTCGCGCTCGAGGCTCGAAATCACTTCGACCTGGCCCGCGTGGTGCAACTGCCCGCCTTCGTCGCGCGGCCGCAAGACCCGCGGAAGATCGTCGACGCCGCACGGTGGAAACACGAGACCGCCCGGCGCGGGCGTCAGCCCGGTTGCGTTGGCGACGGCGGCCATTTCGATCGCGCTCTTCGTGCCGTCGAGGAACGAGTTGAACATTCGCGCGTTGAAATCGCCCGCCGCGACCCGCTCCGGCGTGAATCCGTAGTACGGCCACACGGTGTCCGGCGTCGAGCCATGGTATTCCGGCAGATACTTCGTGCCCTTGCCCGCGGCGACCACGTCGAACCCCGCGGTGCGGCACCAGTCGACCATCTCGCAGATCAGCGCCGGCTGGTC
The DNA here is from genome assembly GCA_031360485.1 of Betaproteobacteria bacterium. Classification (GTDB taxonomy): domain Bacteria; phylum Pseudomonadota; class Gammaproteobacteria; order Burkholderiales; family Casimicrobiaceae; genus CAIWHR01. The sequence goes on from JANMBN010000022.1 coordinate 4,239, forward strand.
GCCGTACGCGAGCGAATAGACGATGCCCGCCTCGCGTGCGCGCCGGACGAGCAGCGGACCCGCGAGTGCGTCGGCCTCGACGTTGACCATGACCACGTGCTTGCCCTCCTTGCAGCAAGCGAGCACGTGACGGATGCCCGCGGCCGGATGGCCCGTGGCGTCGATGACGATCTCGATTTCCGGCGCGGCGATGAGCGCGTGCGCGTCGTCGCCGACATGCGTCGCGCCGGTCTTCGCGGCGGCGGCGAACGACCGCGCGGCGAAACGCTGCGGCGCCCAGCCGGTGCGCTCGAGCGACGCCTTCGCGCGGTCCGGTGCGAGATCGGCGATCCCGACGATGTGAATGCCCGCCGTGTGCTTTGCCTGCGCGACGTACATCGACCCGAATTTGCCGGCGCCGATCAGGCCGACTCTCAGCGGGCGGCGCTCCGCGGCGCGGGCGACGAGCATGCGGTGGAGATTCATCCGCCCTCAGCGCAGCGCCAGCGCGAGCCCGAGCGGCACGAACACGATCGCCATCATGTTGCCGATCAGAACGATGGAAGCGACCTTCGCCGGCTCCTGCCCGTATTGCTCCGCGACCATGAAGTTCAGCACCGCGGGCGGCAGGCAGCCGAAGAGGATGAGGAGCCCCTGCTGCGTCGGGTCGAGGCCGAGCAGGGGCGCGAGCAGGCCCGCGAGCGCGATCCCGGTGAGCGGGCACACGAGGCCGCCGATCACGCCGAGGTGCCATTCAGCCCAGCGCGCCTCGGCGAGCCTTACGCCGAGCGAAATCAGCATCAGCGGAATCGCCGCGTCGCCGACCATCTTGATCGCGAGCATCAGCCAATCCGGCGCCGGCGGGTGCGCGACGGCAAAGGCGAATCCCAGGAACGTGGCCACTACCATCGGGTTACGGAATACCGGCCAGAACGCCGCGCGCCGGTTGACGATGTGCACGCCGAGCGTGAAGTGCACGAGGTTCGAGACCGTGAACAGCGTGACCATCGCCGACAGCCCGGTCTGTCCGAAGCTGAGATACGCAAGCGGAAGCCCCATGTTGCCGCAATTGTTGAACATCATCGGCGGCACCCACGTCCGGTAGTCCTGGTGCAGGAGCTTTGCGAACGGCCATGCGAGAAGGCCCGAGCCCAGGACCACGCCTACGCTGCCGAGGATCAGCGGCGTGTTCGCGCCGATGTCGAAATCCTTGCTCGCGAGCGCCGAGAAGATCAGCGCCGGCGAAAGCATCGTCATGTTGATGCGATTGACCCACGCGAGATCCGGCTTCGCGCGACGCGCGTAGAGCCACCCGAGCGCGATGACCGAGAACACGGGCAGGATGATCCCGAGGATGCGGATCAGCATCGGGCGGTCAGAGGATGAAGCGGGCGAGGTTCTCGTCGCCCGCGATGTCCTTGAGCCTCTCGTCGACATACGCCGCGTCGACCGCGAACGACTCGCCGGTGTGCCGGGTCGCGTGGAACGAAAGGTCGTCCAGCAGGCGCTCCATCACCGTGTAGAGCCGGCGCGCGCCGATGTTCTCCTGCTTCTCGTTGACCGCGAACGCGATCTCCGCGAGCCGCCGGATGCCGTCGGGCCTGAAATCGAGATGCACGTTTTCCGTCGAGAGCAGGGCCTCGTACTGGCGGACGAGACAGGCGTCGGTCGCCGTCAGAATCTTTTCGAAATCGGCGACGGTGAGCGAGGACAATTCGACGCGGATCGGAAAGCGCCCCTGCAGCTCCGGAATGAGGTCCGACGGCTTCGAGAAGTGAAACGCGCCCGACGCGATGAACAGGATGTGGTCGGTGCGGACCATCCCGTACTTCGTGGTCACGGTCGTGCCCTCGACGAGCGGCAGGAGGTCCCGTTGCACGCCCTGGCGCGAGACGTCGGCGCCGTGGGTCTCCTGCCGGCTCGCGATCTTGTCGATCTCGTCCAGGAAGACGATGCCGTTCTGCTCGACGGCGGCGAGTGCCTTCGCCTTGATGTCGTCGTCGTTGACTAGCTTCGCCGCCACCTCGTAGGTCAGCGTCTTCATCGCCTCCGCGACGGTCATCCTCGTGAGCTTGCGCCGCGCGCCGCCCATCTGCTGGAACATGCCCTGGATCTGACTCGTGAGGTCCTCCATTCCGGGCGGCGCCATCATCTCCATCGGCGGCGCCATCAGCGAAATCTCGATCTCGACCTCCCTGTCGTCGAGCGCGCCTTCGCGCAGCAGCTTGCGGAACTTCTGCCGCGTCGTCGAATCCGTCGGATGCATGTCCTTGATGTTGACCTCGCGCGCAGGGGGCAGCAGGACGTCGAGCAGCCGCTCCTCGGCGCCGTCGGCGGCGCGATCGCGAACCTTGCGCGATTCGGCTTCGCGCGTCTGCTTGATCGCGGCCTCGACGAGGTCGCGGATGATCGTGTCGACGTCGCGTCCGACGTAGCCCACTTCGGTGAACTTCGTCGCCTCGACCTTGATGAACGGCGCTTCGGCGAGGCGCGCCAGCCTTCGCGCGATCTCGGTCTTGCCCACGCCGGTCGGGCCGATCATCAGGATGTTCTTCGGGGTGATCTCCTGCCGCAGCGGTTCCGGCACCTGCTGGCGCCGCCAGCGATTGCGCAACGCGATCGCCACCGCGCGCTTCGCCGCATCCTGTCCGACGATGTGCTTGTCGAGTTCGGAAACAATTTCGGAGGGCGTCATATGCGACATCGATGTCCTGCCCGCAAGGAAAGGGCCGTCGCCGGCACCCGGAGACCGCCGCATTCTACCGCGCGCCAGCGCGCCCGCCGCAGGTCTGCGCGTGTGCGTACTTGCGAAAGGCCGCGGTGCCGAGGTTGCGCCGGCGGCTTTCTTGCGGGGATCGTGAACTGGTCAGCGCGCCGGGCATCGCTTATCATGGGCGCTTGCCTCGTGAACGGGGCCCTGCGCTTCGCACACAGCTGGCGGAAGCGCGATTTCGCGAGAGGAGACGACGTGAGACAGGCACTCGGGTTCATGGCGATCGGCGCACTGGTCGCCGGTTGCGCGGCGATGGCGCCCACGGGCCCGTCGGCGATCGCCGATCTGGCGGCGACCACGGGCAACGCTGCCGCTGGCCGCGTGACGTTCACCCCCAAGGGCGACAAGGTCGTCGTGGTCGCCAAGGTCACGGGACTCTCGCCCGGCGGCCATGGCTTCCACATTCACGAAAAGGGCGACTGCAGTTCCGGCGACGGGATGAGCGCCGGCGGGCATTTCAATCCGCTCGGCAAGCCGCACGCGAATCCGTCGACGCCCGACCGGCACGCCGGCGACATGCCGATGCTGGTCGCCGATTCGGCCGGCAACGCTTCGTACACCGCAGAGCTCGACGTGATCACGATCGGCGGCGGCGCGGCCGACGTGCTCGGCAAGGGCTTGATCGTGCACAAGGATCCCGACGATTTCAAGACGCAGCCGACGGGTAACTCCGGCGCGCGCGTTGCGTGCGGCGTCATCCGCAAGTCCTGAGCCGTCCGCTGCTCGACCCCGTGACGCGCGATGTGCCCTTGCGCTTGCGTGCGAATCGCGCCGCTTCGGCCTTGCCCGGATTCATTCGCCTTGCGTTCGTGGCGGCGCTCGCCAGCGGTCTCCTGGCGTGCAAGACGGCCGATGAAACACCTCGGCCGAGCGCGGCCGCGGGCGCCGTCGCCCGGCTCGGGTTCGCCGGCGGCAGTGCCGCCTCCGGTTCGGTCAGGTTCCAGCCGTTCGCCGGCGGAACGGTGGTCATCGCCAACGTCTTCACCGGGAAGTCCGGGCGCTGGCGGGCGGTGATCCATGCCACCGGGAATTGCACGTCGGCGAACGCATTTTCGGCCGGGGCGCCGCTGTTGGTTCCCGGGTTCGCCGCGCCGATAGAGGTTCCGATCACGACCGACGTCGCGGGGAGCGGCGCCACGACCGTGCGCATCGCCGGACTTGCGATCGACGGGCCCGCCGGCATCAACGGCAGGTCGGTCGTGCTCCATGCCGGAGCGGCCGGCCCGCTCGATGCGCAACCCGGCGTCCCGAACGATCGCTTTGCCTGCGGCGTCATCGAAACCGTTCGTCCGTTGTTCTAGTGCCTTTGCACGCCATGTCTGCCAATGCGCCGCCTTTCCTTCCATGCAGGGGTTTGCCGTTTCCGGAGTGACGATGGGCTTTCTCGCCGGCAAGAAGATCCTGATCACGGGCATACTTTCCAACCGCTCGATCGCTTACGGCGTCGCGCACGCCTGCCGCCGCGAAGGGGCGACGCTCGCCTTCACCTACGTCAACGACGAACTCAAGGACCGCGTCGTCCGGATTGCGTCCGAATTCGGAACCGTGCCGGTGCTGCCCTGCGACGTGACGAAGGACGAGGACGTCGATGCGCTGTTCGCATCGCTCGCGGCCGAGTGGGGCGCGCTCGACGGATTGCTGCACGCGATCGCGTTCGCGCCGCGCGAGGCGCTTGCCGGCGATTTTCTGAACGGAATCTCGCGCGCGGCGTTCGCGTCGGCGCACGACGTCAGCTCGTACAGCCTCGCGGCGCTGGCGAAGGGCGCGCGCCCGCTGCTGCAGGGGCGCAACGGCGCGCTCGTGACGCTGACCTATCTCGGCGCGCTGCGGGCGCTGCCCAATTACAACGTGATGGGGCTCGCCAAGGCCAGCCTCGAGGCCAACGTCCGGTACCTCGCCTCGTGCCTCGGCCCGGAAGGGATCCGCGTCAACGGCATCTCCTCCGGACCGATCAAGACCCTGGCGGCCGCGGGGATCGGCGGCTTCTCGAAGATCCAGCGCTTCGTCGAAAAGAACGCGCCGCTGCGCCGCAACGTCACGGTCGAGGAGGTCGGCAATGCCGCGGCGTTCCTGCTGTCGGATCTCGCGAGCGGCATCACCGGCGAGATCACCTATGTCGACTGCGGATTCTCGGTCGTCGCCGCGGGAATGACGGACGACTGACCGGGGATTGACCTGCGTCGGAGGCGCGCCACCGGCGCTGCCCGCCGCTCAAATGCGATGACCGAAGGATCCAGGCGTTACGACGCCCTCGTCATCGGCGGAGGTCACAACGGCCTGACTTGCGCCGCCTACCTCGCCGGCGCGGGGCTCGCCGTCTGCGTACTCGAACGCCGCGCGGTGCTCGGCGGCGCCGCCGTCACCGAGGAATTTCACCCCGGTTTCCGCAACTCGACCGCGAGCTACACGGTGAGCCTGCTCAATCCGAAGGTGATCCGCGATCTCAGGCTCGTGCAGCACGGACTTGCGATCATCGAGCGGCCGTTCGCGAATTTCCTGCCGTTGCCGGACGGCGGCTTCCTGAAAGTGGGCGGCGGACTCGAAGCGACGCAGGCCGAGGTCGCGAAGTACTCGCGCGACGACGCGCTGCGGCTGCCCGACTACTACGCGATGCTCGACCGCGTCGCCGACGTGCTGCGCGAACTCGTGCTCGCGACGCCGCCGAATGTCGGCGGGGGCGTCGTGGCGATGCTCGACGCGTGGAAGGTCGCGAAGCGATTCCGATCGCTCGATCTCGCCGGGCAGCGCGACGTGCTCGATCTTTTCACGAAGAGCGCGGGCGAGTTGCTCGATCGCTGGTTCGAGTCCGGGCCGATCAAGGCCGCGCTGGGATTCGACTCGGTCGTCGGCAATTTCGCGAGCCCCTATGCGCCGGGGTCCGCCTACGTGCTGCTCCACCATGTCTTTGGCGAAGTGAACGGAAAGCGGGGCCAGTGGGGCCATGCGCGCGGCGGCATGGGCTCGATCACCCTCGCGATGGCGAGGGAATGCGCGGTGCGTGGCGTCACACTGTGCACCGACGCCGCCGTCCGGCAAGTGATCGTCGAGGAAGGACGCGCCGTCGGCGTCGAGCTCGGCAGCGGCGAGGTGGTTCGGGCCGGGCGCGTGGTCGCCAACGTCAATCCGAAGCTCCTGTTCGAGCGTCTGGTCGCGCCCGAACACCTGCCCGCCGACTTCCGCGCGCGCATAGCCGGCTACCGCTGCGGATCCGGAACGTTCCGGATGAACGTCGCGCTGTCGGAGCTCCCCGACTTCACCGTGCTGCCGGGAAAGAACGCGCAGCCGCACCACGCCAGCGGCATCGTCATCGCGCCATCGCTTGCGTACATGGAGCGCGCCTATTTCGACGCCAGGACGCACGGCTGGTCGGCCGCGCCGATCGTCGAGATGCTCATTCCGTCGGTTGTCGACGATCTGCTCGCGCCGCCGGGAATGCACGTCGCGAGCCTCTTCTGCCAGCACGTGCATCCCGACTTGCCCAAGGTCGTGCCGGGACGAACCTGGGACGACGCGCGCGACGAGGTGGCGGACCTGATGATCGACACCGTTGACCGCGTGGCGCCGAATTTCAGGGCGAGCGTCGTGGGCCGCCGCGCGCTGACGCCGCTCGATCTCGAACGCGAATTCGGTCTCATCGGCGGCGACATCTTCCATGGCGCGCTCGCCCTCGACCAGCTCTTTTCGGCGCGGCCCGTCCTGGGCCACGCGAACTACCGGACGCCGCTCCCGGGGCTCTACCTCTGCGGCGCGGGCGCGCATCCGGGCGGCGGCGTTACCGGCGCGCCCGGCCACAACGCCGCGCGCGAAATCCTCAAGGACGCGCGGCGGCGGTTCTGATGTAAATCCGAAGTCAGCCGATAAGCCGGGTTCTGTTACGGCGCTTTCGCGCTATGGCCGTCATTCCTCTAGGCGCACCGTTGCCGGTGTGCTCGAGCCACCTACCCGCGGACTCGGCGAGCAGCGTCATCGTCCGCCTACTTGGTGTTGCTCCGGATGGAGGTTGCCGCGTTTCACCCGCCGCGGTTTGACCCGCGGCGACTCGTCTCTGTGGCCCTGTTCCTCGCCTTCGTCAACCGCGCTAACGGCGACTTATCGCGGCCGGGCGTTACCCGGCATCCCGCTCTGCGGAGCCCGGACTTTCCTCCCCCCGGTTTCCCGGGCGGCGACGGTCTGGCTGGCTTCGGACGGCAAGGATAGCGTAAATGGCGCGGGCAGGGTCGGCGAATCAGCCAACGCGCCATTGCACGGTTTCGCCCGCCCGCAGCGGCACGACTCCGTGCTCGCCATAGGGATATTCGGCAGGCACCGTCCACGATTCGCGCCGCAACGTCACTTTGTCGGCGTTTCGCGGCAGTCCGTAGAAGTCGGCCCCGAAATGGCTGGCGAAGCCTTCGAGCCGGTCCAGCGCCGCGGCGTTGTCGAAGGCTTCGGCATAAAGCGGAAGCGCGACGGGCGCCGAATAGCAGCCGGCGCAGCCGCAGGCGTCTTCCTTCGTGTGCCTCTCGTGCGGCGCCGAGTCGGTGCCGAGGAAGAATTTGGGATTGCCGGAAATCGCGGCCGTCACGAGCGCTTCACGGTGCGATTCGCGCTTGAGGATGGGCAGGCAGTAGAGATGCGGCCGGATGCCGCCCGCGAGGAGCGCATTGCGCGAGTACAGGAGGTGCTGCGGCGTGATGGTCGCGGCGACGTTGGCCGGCGCCGCGGCGACGAACGCGGCCGCTTCTGCGGTCGTGATGTGCTCGAGCACGATCCTGAGGGCCGGGAAGTCGCGCACGATTGCCGCCAGCGAGCGCTCGACGAACGCGCGCTCGCGATCGAAGATGTCGATGTCGCGGTCGGTCGCCTCGCCGTGCAGCGAAAGGACCAGCCCATGCTTTTCCATTGCCGCGAGCGCGGGATAGGCGCGCTCGAGCGCCGTGACGCCGGAATCGGAATTCGTCGTCGCGCCCGCCGGATAGTATTTGACGGCGTGAACGACGCCGGAAACCTTTGCTTTCGCGATCTCGGCCGGCTCCGTGTTGTCGGTGAGGTACAGCGTCATCAGGGGCCGGAAGCGGGAGCCGGAAGGCAACGCCCGGAGTATCCGCTCCCGATAGCGGAGGGCGGCCTCCGTCGTCGTTACCGGCGGCCGGAGGTTAGGCATGATGATTGCTCGCGCAAAGACGTCCGCCGTTGCCCCGGCGACGGCGGCCATCGCAGGGCCGTCGCGCAGATGCAGGTGCCAGTCGTCCGGGCGGGTAAGCGTCAGCAGCGGCGCGGCGATCGGGGGTATTGACATGAAAAGGCCTTGTTTTTTCACGATTATACGATCGGGCGTCCCGTCCGGTGGACGCCTGGTCCGGGGAGGTTGGAATGACTGGCCGGGTATTCGGCGGACGGGATATAATGTTTGGTTTAGCGCGGACGAGGACGCGGGCGCACGGCATTGGGAAATGCGCGGCGCACCGGTTCCGCGGCAAACGTCGAACCGCGCAGGCGGACGGAGAGGTTAGAGGTCAGAATGGCAGCGAAACAAATGGCAGCTAAGCAAGCATCTGCGAGCGCGACGGTCGCCAAAAAAGTCAAGGTGCTCACCGAGGAGGCCCTGCTCAAGGCGCCCGACAAGGACTACATGAACGAGGCGCAGCTCGCCTTCTTCAGGCAGCGCCTCGTGGAGCTGCGGGATCAGCTTCTCCAGAACGCCGACAATACCGGCGAGCACCTGCGCGAGAACGAAACCACGACGGATCCGTCGGATCGCGCGACGCTCGAAGAGGAGTACACGCTCGAGCTGCGGACGCGCGACCGCGAGCGCAAATTGCTCAAAAAGGTCGAGAAGTCGATCAAGCTGATCGACGACGGCAACTACGGCTATTGCGACGAGACCGGCGAGCCCATCGGCATTCCACGGCTCCTCGCGCGACCGACGGCGACGCTTTCGCTCGAGGCGCAGGAGCGCCGCGAGCGCGTGCAAAAGCTCTACGGCGACTGACCGGGGACGTTCCGGCCTGCGGCCCTTCCGCCTACAGGCCGAAGAGCGCGCGGTGCGACCACCCGCCGGCCATGAAGAAGAGCATCGGGATCGACAGCGCCATGTTCGTCCGCGATGCAAGCAGCGCGACGCGCCTCGCCTTGGCCTTCTCTTCGTCGGATGCCGGTTTCATCCCGAGGATCTTCTGCTGGTTCGGCCAGATCAGCGCCCACACGTTGATCAGCATGATCGTGCCGAGCCACGCGCCGATGCCGATGCCCGCGAGCCCCTTCGACAGCGTGAACGCGCCGACGAAGTTTCCGCCCAGCAGCGCGGCGCCAGCGAGCCAGGTCACGACCGCGGACCAGCGGAAATAGAGCAGCGCACGCGGGGCGACGTGCTTGGTGATTCCGGCCGCCGTGCCGTCCGCCGCAGCGGCCTTGAGGGCCGGCACCTGCACGAAATTGAAGTAATAGAGCAGGCCGATCCACATGATGCCGGCCAGGAAGTGCAGCCACCTTGCCAGTACGGGTACGAGATCCATGTCCGTTGCCTCCCTTACATGAGAAAGTTCTTGACGGCGAGATACAGGATTGCCGTCAGGACCAGGCCGGAGATGATCGTGCCCCAGATGGAATCCAGCGGGTTCTTCATCGTCATCCTCCTCGTTTTGCCGCATTGAATGATGCCGCGGGCCATTCTAGCAATTGCGCGCCGATCGGGCCACCGGCGAATGGCGAGGGAGTCAAGCGCGCTCCGATAGCCCGCATTCGCCTGGTGGAGCGCGAGGGCGAAATGCCGTCGCGCGTCGAACCGCGCTTGTCGGAAGGCTATGACGGGAACATAATTGACTGCTAATATTTCAATCGGGCCGGCAGCCCCACGACCGACGAGCGGCCTCGTGACGGCTTGCCGCTTGCGATCGATCAATCAGACACCCGCAATGGCATTCTTTTCAAAACTGCCGGCAAAAAAGAAGCCCGAGCTCGTGAAATCCGACGCGACGCGCCGCGCCGGGTCGCCGGCCGCGCCAAAAGGCGGGCGCCGGCAGCCCGAGCCCGCGGGCAGAGTCGCCGCGACGAGCGGAACGAGCGTCATGCCGTGGTCGCCGGGGCAGACGTCGTTCGAGGTGGCACAAGCGAACCCCGGCCTGTGTGCCGTGCTCGAGAACGCCGCGTTGCGTTTTGCCAGCGCGCAGGCGGCCGAGGCGCGCGCCCTGCTCGAACAGGGCATCGAAAGCGACCCGGACACGAAGCTCTCGTCGCTCGCCTGGCTCGCGCTGTTCGATCTGATGCAGCGGGACGGCGACAAGGCGGCGTTCGAGCGGCTGTCGATGCAGTACCTCGACCAGTTCGAGAGTTCGGCGCCGGCGTGGGAAGCAAAGGCGGCGCCGCCGGCCGCGCCGCGCGCCCTGGGAGGATACCTTGCGGTCACCGGGCGGTTGACCGCGGCGTCGGCGAAGCAGCTCGAGGGGCTCAAACGCGCGATTGCGCGACGTGCGGACGCGACGAAGCTCGACCTCATGTCGGTGGAAGGCTTCGACGACGCCGGAGCACGTCTGATGGCCGACGCGTTGGCCGAAGCGCGCCGGGCCAGGGTCGGGCTGCAGTTGCAGCTTGGCGACAAGCTGGGTCAGGCGCTCGACGCAGCGCTGAAAAGGGGCCGCGACGCCGGCGAAGGCGCATGGCTACTTTCGCTCGAATTGCTGCAGTGGGCCAACGATCTTGCGACGTTCGAGGATCGCGCGGTCGATTTTGCCGTGACGTTCGAGCTGTCGCCGCCGTCGTGGGAGCCGCCACAGGTGCCGGCGGCGGCCGAAGTGCCATCAAAGCCGCGCGGCAACGGCGCCGATTCGGGCGACCCCGAGGTGATGAAGTGGTCGGGCGTGCTGGCCGGCTCGCAGGCGCCGCAGCTCGGCAAGCTCGCCCATTACGCGCACGACAGTGCGGTCGTGGCCGTCGACATGAGCGAGGTCGAGCGCATCGATTTCGTCTGTGCCGGCGCGCTGCTCAATGTGATCGCGCGCATCGAGGCGCAGCGCAAGTCGGTCCAGATCGTCGGAGCGTCGCCGATCATCCGGGCGCTCCTGATGCTCCTCGGCGTTTCGCCGCGGAATTTCGTCAAGAAGTCGCAATAGAGTTCCCCGCGGATCTTCCGCGGCGGGTGGGAGCCGCGGCGCCTTCGCACGTGCCGCGGGGGCGACCCCCCAGCCGAAACCGTCTCCCGACAACTCGCGGCGCGTGGTCAGGCGGGCCCCGCTCCCGCCGCGGGCTGCGCACCGGAAAGCCAATCGAATGGGTATCGAAACCTTTCACGGCACCACGATTCTCTCGGTCCGGCGCGACGGGGGCGTCGCGCTCGGCGGCGACGGCCAGGTCACGCTGGGCAGCGTCGTCGTCAAGGCGACGGCGCGCAAAGTGCGCCGTCTGCACAACGATCGCGTGCTTGCCGGGTTCGCCGGCGCGACCGCGGACGCGTTCACGCTGTTCGAACGCTTCGAAGCGAAGCTCGACAAACACCAGGGCCAGCTCGCGCGCGCGGCCGTGGAACTCGCGAAGGACTGGCGCTCGGACCGCATCCTGCGCCGGCTGGAAGCGATGCTCGCGGTGGCCGATCGCACCGCGTCGCTCATCATCACCGGCACCGGCGACGTGCTCGAGCCGGAGCACGGCATCGTCGCGATCGGCTCCGGCGGGCCCTATGCGCAGGCCGCGGCGCGGGCGCTCCTCGAGCACACGGCACTTTCGGCGACCGAGATCGTCAAACAGAGCCTGACCATCGCGGGCGACCTTTGCATCTACACCAACCAGAATCACGTGATCGAAACGCTGGAACGCGAGCAATGACCACCGAAGTCGTCGACTGCGACGTGCTGATCGCCGGCGCCGGGCTGGTCGGCCTCGCGCTGGCGCGCGCGCTCGCGAACGCGGGGCTGTCCGTCGCGCTCGCCGATCGTGCGGCCGTGACGGCGGACGAGTCTCCCGCGGCAAGCGATGACTGGGATGCGCGCGTCTACGCGATCAGCCCGGGAAGCGCCGCGTTCCTGCGGGCGCAGGGTGCGTGGCAAGCGCTGCCGCCGGATCGCCTCGCGCCTGTCGAATCGATGCGGATCGAGGCCGACGCCGGAGCGCTTCTCAATTTCTCGGCCTACGATCTCGGCGAGCGCGCGCTCGCGTGGATCGTCGAGGAGCGAGCGTTGCGCGCGGCGCTCGTCCCGCTCGTGCGCGCGGCAGGAGTTGCGATCCACGCCCGATGCACGTTCGAGTCGCTGTCGTTTTCGCGCGACACGGCGGCGTTGCGACTTGCCGATGGCAGCACCCTGCTGGCACGCGTCATCGTGGGTGCCGACGGCGCGCGGTCGTGGGTGCGCGAGGCCGCCGGGATGGCCGCCGCGGCGAAGTCATACGGCCAGACCGCCGTCGTCGCGAATTTCGAATGCGAGCGCGCGCACCACGGCCGCGCGCACCAATGGTTTTGCCGTGATGGCGGCATCCTCGCGTGGCTGCCGTTGCCCGGCCGCCGCGTGTCGATCGTCTGGTCGGCGCCGGAGCGCCTCGCGCAGGAGCTGCTCGCGCTGTCGATGGACGCGCTGTCCGCGCGCGTCGCAACGGAGGGTCGGCACACGCTCGGTGCGCTCCGGTGCATCACGCCTGGCGCGGGCTACCCGCTGCACCAAGTCAGGCTGCCGACCGTGATCGCACATCGGCTGGCGCTCGCCGGCGACGCCGCGCACGGCGTGCATCCGCTCGCCGGTCAGGGCGTCAACCTCGGATTCGGCGACGCCGAAGCGCTGTCCGCCGTTTTGCGCGAGCGCGGCGCGCTGACCGACCCGGGGGCGCGCATGCTGCTCGAGCGTTACGCGCGCCGCCGGGCCGAACCGGTGCTCGCGATGCAGATGGCGACCGACTCGCTGGCTCGCCTGTTCGGGGCGGCGACGCCGTGGATGCGATCGGCGCGCAACATCGGAATGGCGGCCATCGATCGGCTGCCGACCGCCAAGCGGCTGCTCGCGCAGTCCGCGCTCCGCTAGTGTACTGAGTCAGAAGTTCCGAAGAGAAAGGAACGGATGAAATCGACCGTCAGGCAAGGCGCGAGGCCGAAAGCGTGCCTCATGGTACGGTGAGGCCGAGTAACGCGGCATGGCGGCCGATTCCGCCGTGAACTATCGAGCGAACTTCTGACTCAGTACACTAGGCTGTTAGACTTGCGCGATATTCCCGAGGAGAACTCGATGGCTCACTCATGCGCGTCCAGGGTTTCGGGGGTGGTGATGGCGCTTGCCGCAGCGGCGGGCGTGCTCTTTGCCGCTGCGGCGTTCGCGCAGACATCGGCCGCTGCGGCGCCGCTCACCGCCGAGGCCGCGACCGTCAAGCGGCTTCTCGAGGAGAAATTCAAGGGGGCCAAGGTCGGCAGCATCAGCAAGAGCCCGTATTTCGGCCTGTACGAGGTGCAATTCGACGAGTCGCTCGTCTACACGGACGCCAAGGTTACCTACGTGCTGGTCGGCAACGTCTACGATGCCACCACCAAGAAGAACCTGACCGACGCCAAGCTGCGGTCGCTCTCCCGGGTCGCTTTCGACAGCCTGCCGCTCCATCTCGCATTCAAGAAGGTCAAGGGCAACGGGCAGCGAAAATTCGCCGTCTTCTCGGATCCAGACTGCCCGTTTTGCGCGAAGCTGGAACACGAGCTGAAGGGGATCGACAACGTCACGATCTACACGTTTCTGTATCCGATCGATCAGCTGCACCCGGATGCCGCCCGCAAATCCCGGATCATCTGGTGCGCGCCGGACAAGGTGAAGGCATGGGATGCGTTCTTCGAATCGGGCGCGCTCCCGAAGAACAACGGCGATTGCGACAACCCCGTCGCTGCGACGAATGCTCTCGGGCAGAAGATGAGGGTAAGTGCAACGCCGACGCTCGTCTTCGCGGACGGCTCGATCGTCCCCGGCGCCCTGCCGACGGAGCAGCTCGAGGCCGAGATCAAGCAGGGTGAAGTCGAAGCGGCCAGGCTCGCGGCGGCGAAGAAGTAAGGCGGGCCGCGGCGCGCTTCCAACCATCCCCGGAGAAACTCGCGATGGCGATCATCGATTTCCTCAAGAAACAGTTCATCGACGTCATCGAATGGACCGATGACTCGCGCGACACGCTTTCATTCCGGTTCCCCGACGAGGACAAGGAGATCAAGAACGGCGCGCAGCTCGTCGTGCGCGAGTCGCAGGTTGCGCAGTTCGTCTACCTGGGGGAATTCGGCGACACGTTCGGTCCCGGCAAGCACACGCTGACGACCGACAACATTCCGATCCTCACCAACCTCAAGAGCTGGAAATATGCGCTCGAAAGCCCGTTCAAGGCCGACGTCTACTACATCGTCTCGCGCGTGTTCACCGGCAACAAGTGGGGCACCGCGAATCCCGTGATGATGCGCGACGCGGACTTCGGCATCGTTCGCCTTCGTGCCTACGGCACCTACGATTTCCGCGTCGTCGATCCGAAGAAGTTCCTGAAGGAGGTCGCCGGGACCGACGACCACTTCCGCCTCGACGAATTCGCCGACACGATGCGCTCGCGCCTCGTCAGCGTCTTCTCCGACGCGCTGGCCGGATCGAAGATCCCGGCGCTCGACGTCGCGGCGCGCTATTCGGAGCTGGGCGAGGCGCTGCTGCCGCTGATCAATCCGGCGATCGGGGCGAAGTACGGCCTGGAGATGACGACGTTCATCGTCGAGAACGTGTCGGTGCCGCGGGAGGTCGAGCAGGCGATCGACAAGCGCTCGAGCATGGCGGCGGTCGGGAACCTGAACGATTACGTGAAGTTCCAGATGGCGCAGGGATTGGAAAAGGGCGGCGGCGGACCCGGAGGGATGGCGGCCGAGATGGCGGTGGGCATGGCGATGGCGCAGCAGATGATGCAGCAGACGGGCGGGCTCATGGCGCAGGCGACGCCGGGTGTGCCGGGGCCGGCGGCGCCAGCCGCAGGCGCACCGGAGCTCTACACGCCGGCGCAGGTCGCGCAGATGCTCGGTGTCGGCGAGGCCGACGTCATCGCGAGCCTCGGGTCCGGCGACCTCAAGGGCAAGAAGATCGGCACGCAGTGGCGCGTCACGCGGTCCGCCGTCGATGCGTTCCTGAACGCATGAGCGCCGGCAGGGCCGCCCCAAGGCGCGAATGGCTCCCACTCGGAGGGAGCGCGCGCAGCGCCAAGGGTGCCCGAATGAGCGCCGGCATCGACCTCGCGCGCCGGGCGGCGGTCGCGATGGTGGCCGGTGCGCTGCTGTTGCCGGCCGGCGCATCGGCGCAGGATCCGCGCGCCGCGACCGTCCAGCAGGCGGCGCGCGAGTGGCTGGCGCTCGCCGACAAAGAGGACGCCGCCGCGACGTGGAAGGCGGCGGGACCGCGATTCCAGGAGGCGATCACCGTCGCCCGCTGGGCCGAGGGTCTGCGGCGCCAGCGCATGCCCCGCGGTGAAGTCATCCAGCGCGCGATCGCGGCGACGACGTTCGGGTCGTCGTTCACGGGGCTGCCTCCGGGCGGGAACTACGCCCTCGTTCGGTTCCGCACGTCGTTTGCGCAGAAGCTCGCGGGCGGCGAGCACGTCACGCTCGAGCTCGGGGCCGACGGCGTCTGGCGCGTGATCGGCTACGTGATCGACTGACGGGCGACCCGGCTTGGCCGAGACCGTCGCGCTGTCGAAGTTCGCGTGCCCCGCTTGCGGCGGGGAGGCCACCTGGAATCCGGCGAAACAGAAGCTCGTCTGCCCGTTCTGCGGCACGGAATCGCCGGCGAAAGAGGGCACGGCCGGCGTCATTGTCGAGCACGATCTCGTCGCCGCGCTGCGCGGTATCGGCGACGACGCGCGCGGCTGGCAGACCGAGAAGCGGCAGGTCAAGTGCCGCAGCTGCAACGCGATCTCGGTGCTCGGTCCTTCGCGGCAGGCGCAGAACTGCGAGTTCTGCGGCTCCGCCCAGCTCGTCCCCTACGCGGAAGCGAAGCCCGCGTTCCGTCCCGAAAGCGTCCTGCCGTTCAAGGTCAGCGATTCCGACGCCCGGGATCGCATCCGCGCTTGGTTCGGCAGGCTGTGGCTCGCGCCCTCGGCGCTCGCGAAGAAGGCGCTCACCGATACCGTGCGCGGAATCTACCTGCCGTACTGGACGTTCGACGCGCGCGTGGATGCCGAATGGACCGCGGAAGCCGGGCATTACTATTACACGACCGAAACCTACGAGCAGGGCGGGCGCACGCAGACACGTCAGGTGCAGCACATTCGCTGGGAGCCGGCCGGAGAGCGGCTCCAGCACTTCTTCGACGACGACCTCGTGTGCGCGTCGGTGGGCGTTCACCCGGACCTCGTGCGCGGCATCGAGCCGTTCCCGAAGGATGATTTGAAGCCCTACGATGCGGGCTACGTTGCAGGCTGGATCGTCGAGCGCTACCAGATCGACCTCGTCGCCGCCGCGCAGCGCGCGCGCGATGCGATGGACGCGAAGCTGCAGGCGCTTTGCGCGCAGCAGGTTCCGGGCGACACGTTCCGCAACTTGAGCGTGCGCGCCGACTATTCGGCGCAGACGTTCAAGCACATCCTCGCGCCGGTGTGGTTCCTCTCCTACACGTACGGCGCGCGCGTGTTCCAGTGCGCGATGAACGGCGTCAACGGCACCATCCGCGGCGAGTATCCGAAGAGCCCCTGGAAGATCGCGTTGCTGGTGCTGGCGATTTTCATTGTCGTCGCTTTGGCGCTCTCGCTCGGCGGCAGGCGCTGACGGCCGCTTCCCACCCGGCAACATCCCCGCTTCGCGTGATGTCGCTCTTCGCGGCCCGACATCCGGCCTTCGCACCGTTCGCGGCATGGTGGGCGCCGTCGCCGAACGTGGCGCTTCCCGGCGTCGCTTCACTGAACCGCTGGGCGCGGGACGCGGCGCTGACGCTTCCGGGCGGCGTTCCGCTGACGTTCGCAGACGCGCCGCCGGCGCCGTCGTCCGCGCTGGACTACGAGCGCCGCATCGCGACGACCGGACATGTCGCGCTGCGTCGCGACAATCTGCACGACACCTGCAACGCGCTGGTCTGGCTCAGGTATCCGCAGACGAAGGCGGCGCTGAACGCGATGCATGTCGCGTCTCCGCGGCCCGAGCCGGGCCATGGACGCGCCCGACAGCGCGATGCAGCGACGCTGCTGGACGAGTCGGGAATGCTCGTCGCATGCGCTGACGCCAATCTCGTCGGCCTGTGGAAGGCCCGCCGCTGGCGCGACGCGTTCTGGGCTCGTCGCGGCGATGTCGCCGCACGAATGTGCGCCGTCGTGGTCGGGCACGGGCTCCTCGCAAAGCTCGTCGCGCCGTTCCGGGCGATAACCGCGAAGGCGCTCGTGCTCGATCTCGACGCCGCGGCGCTGCCCGCGGAATGGTCCGGCGTCGCCGCGGCGCTCGATGCCGCCGCCGCCGCGGCTCTCCGTGCGCGTGGCACGGCGTTCGCCCCGGAGGACCTCGTTCCGCTGCCGGTCGCGGCGCTTCCGGGCTGGGACGTCGAGGGCCTCGGCGCACGGCTTTTCGACGATGCTGCGGTGTTTCGCCGGAGCGTGCTACGCTGACACGCGCTCGACCTCGAGCGAGGCGCGCGCCGCGTCGCCGGGAACGGCGTCGATCGCACCGACAGGAGAATTGCATGCACGCAGCGATCGTCACCGGCGTCTCGCGCGGCCTCGGGGAAGCGCTGGCGGTCGTGATGCTGGCGCGTGGCTTTGCCGTTCTCGGCGTGGGCAGGACGGCAAGCGTGAAGCTCAAGGGAAAACTCTACCACCATGCCGCGTGCGATCTCGCGCGGCCTGCGCTCATCGCCGCATCGGTCGCGCCGGCGCTGCGGCATCTCGCCGCGCGCAAGCCCGAGTCGGTGACTCTCATCAACAACGCGGCGGTGGCGACTCCCACCGGCCTCGTCGGGCATCTGGACGCCGCCGCGATCGAGTCGGCGCTCGTGACCAACACGGCGGCGCCGCTGGTGATGGCCGATCTTTTCTGCCGCACCTTTTCCGATGACGCGATTCCGCGCAGGATCATTAATATCTCGTCCGGTGCCGCGCAGGCGGCCATCGCCGGCAGTGCCGTCTACAGCATGTCGAAGGCGGCCCTCGAGATGCTGACCCGATCGATCGCGGTCGAACACACGGCGCCGGGGTTCCGCTGCATTTCGCTGCGGCCGGGAATATTCGAGACGGGCATGCAGGCGTACATGCGCAGCCGCGATCCGGCCGAGTTCCCGAGCGTGGGCCTGTTTCGCGGCTTCAAGGAGAACGGGCTCCTCAAGGATCCGGCCGACGTCGCGGAGCGTATCGTGGACAAGCTGGTGCAGGGGCCCGTCGAGAACGGGCGAACCTACAGTCACACCGATTTCTGAAGTTCGTGCGCCCGGCCATGCCGCACGGGTCACGGCCGGGACGGCTTCAGGCGAATCCGGTAGTCGATCGAGGCGCCCGCCGCGCCGGCTTCCCACATCAGGCAGTAGCCCTCGGCGATCGACGGCGCGTACACACCCGCGTCCGCGCGCGTCTTCTCGCGCACGATGGGCATGACGACCGCGGATCCTGCGTGGTAGTGAATGTTGAAATCGACGGGTTCGGTGCTCTCGAACGTGAACTCGACGCGATCGCCGGGCACCAGTTGCAGGCACTCCTCCAGCCACTCGTAGGGCGGAAGCGGATGGCCGCTCACCGTCTTGGGCGCGTCGGCCGTGACCGGGGCGGACGTGCAGGCGCAAAGCGGAAGTGCGAAGACGACGCCGAGGCAAAGCCGCCGGGCGCCGTGCGTCACGGACGCCTCTTCCGGTGCGCGCGCCAGTCCTCGACGAGCAGCGCCATTCGCACATGGTCGCGCCAACGACCGGCGATCCTGACATAGCGGCGCGAATATCCCTCGCGGACGAAACCGGCACCGCGAACGAGCGCGAGCGATCGCCGGTTCGAAGGCTGAACGTTGGCCTCGACGCGGTGGAGTTTCAGCGTCCTGAATGCGAAGTCCAGCGCAAGCTCGAGTCCCTCGCCCATGTACCCCGCCTTGGCGTGCGGCGCGAACGCGTAGTAGCCAAGGTAGGCGCTCTGAAAGAGTCCGCGGACGATTTCGCCGAAGTTGAAGACGCCGACGATCGCCTCGTCGTCGCAGCGGCATACGAGCAGTCCCGCGTGCGTCACCTCGAGCGGATCCCGGCGCGCGAACCCGCCGTAGCGGCGCACGAAAGCCTTGTACCGTGCGGGCGTCGACGGCGCGTGCACCCACGCGCCGTGCAGCCTCAGGCTCGCCTTCGCGGCGGCCAGAAACGCGGGCGCGTCCTCGCTGCGCGGCGCGCGTAGGTACACGCGGAAACCGCGGCGCCGCAACGTTGCCTCCAGGGCCGTGGGTCGGGTTTGCATGATCGCGATTCTATCTGCCTCGAAGAGCCGGCCTGCGCACGCGGATGTGATGGCCCGGCGTCAGCGACCGGCGCGAGCCGAGACCTGCGGCGGTCGCGATTGGCCGGAGACCCGCCGCCGCCGCGTCTTCCGGCGGGCGCGGACGTTCAGCCTTTGACGTCGATCAGTTCGACGTCGAACAGGAGCGTCGCGTTGGGCGGAATGACGCCGCCGGCGCCGCGCTCGCCGTAGGCCTTGTCCGGCGGAATCACGAGGGTGCGCCTGCCGCCGATCTTCATGCCGGCGACCCCTTCGTCCCAGCCCTTGATGACCTTGCCCGAGCCGAGGAAGAAACCGAACGGGGCGTTGCGGTCGAGCGAACTGTCGAACTTCGCGCCGTGACCATCGGCGGCCGCCGGATCGTAGAGCCAGCCCGTGTAGTGTACGACCACGGCTTTGCCGGCGACCGCCTCGGTCCCGGTACCCAGCTTCTGATCGACGATCTGGAGTTCTGTCACTTTGGCACCGAATTTGCTGACTGCTGTAGTGGACGAGGCGATTGAGCCCTTGGCGGGCGCATTGGCCGGAGTCTGACCGAAGGCGGCCCCGGCTGCCATGACGGACGCTGCGAATACCAGCGTGCGGCGTAGGCCTGATGGCGGGGGCTCGAACACCCGAAACCAGCGGGGCCGGACGGACATGGAGAATCCTCGACGGAGAAATTGGATCCGATGGAAAAGCAGTACGGTGCGGCGGTGAACGCTTCGTTGCACCGCGGCGCACGACAGAGTGCGAATTGTAGCTGAAGTCGACACGAATTTTGCGCAGCCTGGGGAAATGGGCTATATATGTACAGTTCAGGAGCCTTTCCGAGATCCGCGACTTCATCGGAGGCGCATGGCGATCAGGTCACGAACTTGCACGCGACGGGCGAGTTGATCCCCGGCCCCCGAGGCCATCGAATGGAGCGTCCTTAGACCATGTTCGGATTCCTGACCTCGCCGACCAAGGACGATCCCGATCCGCTGCTGACATCGAAGACGGTGTCGGCGTGGCTGCGTCACTTGCCGACGCTGGACGTCATCGCGCGGCAGCACCAGGTAATGCGCGTTTTCGACGGCATGCGGCAGTCGCGAAATCCGGTCGACCTCAACCGCGTGGCGGCCATCCAGTTTCTCGACACCGCGCTGGGCGCGGACCGCCGCCAGCTAATCAAGCAGTACGTCGAGAACATCGACCGCAATGCGCGTCTCGCGGATCGCGCGTGGCAGGCGGCGCAGGAGCTGAGCCAGGGGTTCGTCTACGCGTACCAGACCGGTCTCGAGCGCGCGCTCGCGGACTCGGCGAATCCGCGCTGGAAGGCCACGATCCCGCAGCTTTTCGCGCGCCTGCTGCACTTTCACGGCACCGATGCCAAGCTGCGCGTATTCCGCCACGAGCGGTGGATTCCCGCCAAGTGGACGGGCCTCCACCAGCTCTTTGCGCGCGCATCGGAACTCGGCGTCGAGCGCGTGGCGGTCGCTCTTCCCAGCGCCGGTCCGGGCGCGATGCATTGGAGCTCGGAGCAGGAGTACGCCTACGTCCTCCTGGTCCAGCAGCTCAACACCGGCAACCTGTCTCCCGGCGATATCGATTGGGCCAGCGCGCAGATTCGCGCTTGGGCCCGCAAGCTCCAGTTCGAGACCGTGCCCACTTCCGAAGGTTTTTTCGTCGACCTCGCCAGCAAGCGTGGACTGATGCGGCGGACCGGCGGCGAATCGGGCCCGATGATGCGTTATCTCGATACGACCCCCCTTTCCGACCAGCTCGAACGTGCGATCCACGCGCTTCGCCAGACGGAGAACGGCGAGCCGGGCACGGCGGCCTCCGTCAATCAGCACCGCATCACGGTCCTCGAGAAGTGCCGCCCGGTCGTGGCGCCCAATCTCCATGGCGATCTGCGCCGCGCTCCCCGCACCCCGGTGACGGTTGCCGCGAAAGTGCGGGTCGGCCTCGCGCGCATCTGCGGCGAACTCACGCCCAGGGAAATCAGCGAACCGGCCGGCGATACCGAAGCGGGCAGCGAGCAGATCGAAGTGTTCTCGGTGGCCGACAGTCCGCGGACCCGGCGCCAGGTAGCAGCGCCGGACGGCCCCGACACGCTGATGGCCTCGATTGCGTGTTTCAGCGATCCCGCCTGGCAGGTCAAGGATCGCAGCGTCGCCGGCCTGCGAATCGCAGCGTCGGGCGGGATTGGCCAGAGCCTGGTGCTGGGCGCGCTTGTCGCCGTTCGGCAGTCCGACGCCGCCGATTGGGTTCTCGGCGCGGTGCGCCGCCTCAACAAGGTTTCCAACGACGAGGTCGAGGCCGGCGTGTCGATCATCGCCGAACGGGTCGTTCCGGTGACGTTGCACGCCAAGCGCGTGGCCAAGGACGATCTCGGCATCGTGGTCAACGGCGTCGATGTTTCGACGATGGGAGCGCGTTTCGGCGCGCTCTACCTCCCGCCTCCGTCGCGGCCGGAAAAGCCGCTGACGGTGAAGACGCTGATTGTCCCGACGTCCGAGTACGCCGATGGACGCAACGTCATCCTGACGACGGGGCGCTCCGTCTACACGATCGCGCTGCGCCATCTGGTCGAGCAGCGCGCCGAGTGGAGCTGGTCGGCATTCCAGATCATCGACAAGAAGCCTACGGAAATCTGACCCGGGGTCCGAAGCTCGCGCCGAGGCCTCTTTGTGCGGTCCCGGCCGCTAATCCTGCGGCCTGAACTTGAGGGTCAGCGTCCGTTGGAAAAGGTCGGACCGGTCGGGCCGGGGTAACGGCGAGGATTTCACGATCGCCCGCTGCACGGCGTCGTCGTAGGCGCGCACGCCGCTCGACTTGCGCAGCACGGTATCGATGATCTCGCCGGTCGGCAGCTGAACGACCTCGAAGATCGCTTCCGGATTGCCCGACATGTCGGGCGGCAGGATGACGTTGCCCTTGACCTTCGACTGGATGCGGCGGATGTAGTCGGCCTCGGCGCGCGTCCGCGCCGCCGCCTCGGCGTCCGCCTTCTGCTGCGCCGCGCGGGTGGATTGTTCGCGTTCCGCCTGCGCCCTGAGCGCCTCGGCCTCGCGCCTCTGCCGCTCGCGCACTTCGGTCTCGCGCGCGTCCGCGAGGCGGCGCTGCTCGTCCTGCCTCTTCTTCTCCGCTTCCCGCTGATCGGCTTCCTTCCTTTCGCGTTCCTTCTTTTCCCGTACGGCCTGTTCGCGCTTCCTGCGCTCTTCCTCGGCCTTGGCCTTGAGCGCGATGTCCGCTGCGCGCGAATCCGCCTTTTCGACCCTGGGCTCGGGCTTCGGCGCGGCTTTCGGCGCCGGCGGTTCGGGCATGGGCTCGGGCTTGGGGGCCGGTTCGGGTCTCGGCGGAGGCTCCGGCTCCACCGGCGCACTGGTCGCCGCCTTCGGTGGCGGCGCATAGAGCTCGGCCGTTACCGGCTCCGGCTTGCGATTCTGCCAGCGCAACGAGAAGACGAGGACGGCGATGAACGCGACATGCACGGCGATCGCCAGCGCCATCGCGAGCCACTGGCCCGACATGCGCGCGGGCTTTCGCGGGCGGTCCTTGGCCATCGGACGGCGTCAGTTGCCGGTTGGCCGCGCCAGCAGCCCGACCCGTTGCGCGCCGTTGCGCTGAAGGAGATCGAGCACGCCAAGCACGTCGTCGTAGCGTGCGTTCCGGTCGGCGGCGATCACGACGGGCTGCCCGGGAAGGCGGGCCTGCTTGGCGCGGATGCGCTGCACGAGCTCGTCGCGCGAAACCCTGGCCGCCGGTGTCGCGGCCTGCTTGTCCGCGAGCCAGAGCGTCTGGTCGGAGCGCAGCGTCACTTCGAGCGGCGCCGCCGGAACGGTCAGCTTGCTGCCGACCGAGGGGAGTTCGATTTCGCCGGGGCTGACGAGCGGCGCCGTGACCATGAAGATCACGAGCAGCACCAGCATCACGTCGATATAGGGGACGACGTTGATCTGGTTGATCGATTTGCGGGGACGGCGCATCTCAGTGCCCGTGCGGGTCGTTCATCTCAGCCCTGCCGCTGCAGGATGTTCGAGAACTCCTCGATGAACGTCTCGTAACGCACGGCCAGCCGGTCGACGTCGTGGGTGTACCGGTTGTACGCGACGACTGCCGGGATGGCCGCGAAGAGACCGATCGCGGTGGCGATGAGGGCCTCGGCGATGCCCGGCGCGACCTGCGCCAGTGTCGCCTGGCTCACGTTGGCGAGGCCGCGAAACGCATTCATGATCCCCCAAACGGTGCCGAACAGGCCGATGTAGGGCGAGACCGAGCCAACGGTCGCGAGCCCAGCGAGATGAGCGTCGATCGCGTCGATCTCGCGCTGGTAGGTGGCGCGCATGGCGCGGCGGGCGCTGTCCATCGTGATCGCGGCATTGCTGCCCTGCTTCCTGTGCTTCGCGTACTCGCGGAAGCCGGCGGTGAAGATGTGCTCGAGCCCGCTGCCGGTGCGGGACGTGCTCGAACTCTGGTAGAGGGCGTTCAGGTCGCCGCCCTTCCAGAACTCGTTCTCGAACGCCTCGGTATCGCTGGCGGCGCGCCGCAACTGGAACATCTTGAGGAAGATCTGCCACCACGACCACACGGACAGGGCGACGAGCAGCAGCAGGACCGCCTGGACGACGATCGACGCCTGCGCGACCAGCGTGACGAAGGAAAGATCGGTATGCAAATTCAAAGAAGAAGCTCCAGTCGGCCGTGGAGGGTGGCGGGAATTCGCTTCGGCCGCCAGTTCGAGCGGTCGAGGCAGGCCAGCGTCACGCGGGCGCGCGTGAGCAGGACCTCGTCGCACGAGACGTCCTGCCCTGCGACCATGCGCGCCCGGTGAAGTTCGATCAGCGTCAGCGTGGCGTCGAGCGCCTCGCCGAGCCGCGCCGGGCGCCGGTACTCGATCTCGACGTGGTGAACGACGAACACGATGCCGAAGAGGCGCTCGAGGTCGGCGATCCCGAAACCAAGCGACGACAGCCATTCCGTGCGCGCGCGCTCCATGAACTTGAGATAGTTGGCGTAATAGACGACGCCGGCGGCGTCGGTGTCCTCGTAGTAGACGCGGACGGGAAAGCGGAAGGTTCTGCGTGCGTCCTGCGCGGGGCTCAATCGGCGCTTCCGTCGGGGAACAGGTCGGCGGGAACGCCCGGCGTTGGCGGCGTCAGTCCGAAGTGGCGGTACGAAAGGGCCGTGGCCACCCGGCCGCGCGACGTGCGTTGCAGAAAGCCCTGCTGGATCAGGAAGGGTTCGAGCACGTCCTCGATCGTGTCCCGCTCCTCGCCGATCGCGGCGGCGAGGTTTTCCACGCCGACCGGCCCGCCGGCGAACTTGTCGAGCACGGTGCGCAGCAGCTTGCGATCCATCACGTCCAGCCCGGATGCGTCGACGTCGAGCATCGCGAGCGCGGCATCGGCGACGGCGCGCGTGATCGAACCGTCGGCGCGCACTTCCGCGTAGTCGCGCACGCGCCGAAGCAGGCGGTTGACGATCCGCGGTGTTCCGCGCGAGCGGCGGGCGATCTCCAGCGCCCCGTGCGGATCGATGGCGATCTTGAGCAGGCCCGCCGACCGCGTCACGATTCTCGTCAGCTCCGCCGGGCTGTAGAACTCGAGGCGGGCGACGATGCCGAACCGGTCGCGCAGCGGATTCGTGAGCATCCCGGCGCGCGTCGTCGCGCCGACGAGCGTGAACGGCGGCAGGTCGAGCTTCACGCTGCGCGCGGCCGGCCCTTCGCCGATCATGATGTCGATCTGGAATTCCTCGAGCGCCGGGTAGAGGATTTCCTCGACGACGGGTGAAAGCCGGTGGATCTCGTCGATGAACAGCACATCGTTCGGCTCGAGATTGGTCAGCAGCGCAGCGAGGTCGCCGGCACGCTCGAGCACGGGGCCCGACGTCTGCCGGAGGTTCACGCCGAGCTCGTGCGCGATGATGTGCGACAGCGTCGTCTTGCCGAGGCCCGGGGGGCCGAACAGCAGCACGTGATCGAGCGACTCCTTGCGCTTCCTCGCCGCCTCGATGAAGATCGAGAGCTGGCCGCGGATTTTCTCCTGTCCGACGTATTCGTCGAGCATGCGCGGCCGCAATGCGCGCTCGACGACTTCTTCCTGCACGCCGGCCACCTTGCCGGCGACGAGGCGGTCGAGCTCGTCGTTTTCGATCGTCATCGTGCGATTCTAGACTTTGGCCAGAAGCTTGAGCGCCTGGCGGATGGCGTCGCCCACGGCGAGGCCGTCCGGCAGCTTCTTCACCACGGCGACTGCCTCCTTGTCGCTGTAGCCGAGCGAGAGCAGGGCGTTGAGGACGTCGGACATCACCGGCGCCGGGCGATGGATCCCCACGGTCGCCGCGAGATCGACGCCGAGCTTGTCCTTCAACTCGAGAAGCAGCCGGTCGGCTGTTTTCTTGCCGATGCCGGGGACCTTGGTGAGCCGGCCGGTATCCTGCATCGTCACCGCCTGGGCGAGCTCGGCGACGGAGAGGCCGGAGAGCACCGAAAGCGCGGTCCGCGCGCCGATGCCGCTGATCTTCACCAGCTGCCGGAACGCGCGCCGTTCCTGCTCGGTGGCGAAGCCGAAGAGCAGGTGCGCGTCTTCGCGGACCACCATGTGCGTGAACAGCGCGATGCGCTCGCCGGTCGCGGGCAGGTTGTAGAACGTGCTCATCGGCACGTCGACCTCGTACGCGACGCCCTGAACGTCGAGCAGGAGCTGCGGCGGGTTCTTCTCGACGAGGATGCCGGTAAGGCGGCCGATCATGGTGCGTGCATGGGAATCGCGGGATTATCGCACGCGGTGGGTCCGGCTTGAGCCCGATACCAAGTTAAGCAAGGCTGAAGCCTCGCCCACGGAAGCCTCGCCCACAGAGGCCTCGCCCACAGAGGCCTCGCCCACAGAAGCCTCGCCCACATTTAGGACGGCAATTCCGCCAGATGCCGTAGAACCTCGCGCAGCGTCGGCAGTATCAGCAGGTCGATCGCGAGCAGGTCGGCCGGCGGCGGGCGCATGTCGGGCAACATGATCGGCGTCATTCGTGCGGCGAGCGCGGCGCGGACGCCGGGCTCCGAGTCTTCGAGCTCGAGGCAATCGCCGGCG
>JANMBN010000025.1:0-4204 GCA_031360485.1 Betaproteobacteria bacterium
CGCGGCGGCGATCGCCGCCGCGAAGTCGGCACGCGCGCCGATGGCATCGTTGTTCTCGAGCTCGTGGACCCCGCGCAGATAATGCGCGGACGCGAAACCGGGCTGCACGCCGATGACCCGAGAATAGGCGGCGTGCGCGGCAACGCGATCGCCTTGCTGATGGGCTCGCACCGCCTCATCCCACAACGTCGCGACTCCCGATGCGTCGAGCGGACTGTCATCTCGATCTTCGTGCGCAGCATGCAGCGCGCGAAGTGCCGCCACCATCCCGTTCGCATCCGCGAACAGGCGGTCGACGAGCGGCGCGACATTCGCGCGCACATGGTTCACTGTCCAGGCCGCGCGTGCCGGCCGTTGCGCGAGCAGCGGCGCCACCGCGGCGGCGAGCCCCACGAGGTCGACCAGCACATCCGGATCGCGCGCCGCCAGCGACTTCGCGCTCGCGGGATCGGGCGACGGGGGCAATTCGGCGATCCCTTGCGCAATCGCGCGCGCCGCGTCCAGTGTCTCGGTCGATGCCGGGCCGATCGTCACCGCGGCAATCTCGAACGCGTCGTGCGGCAATTGCGACAGCGCCGATATCGAAGCCTTCGCCGCGTCGTTCGCCCGCCGGGACGGCAGCACGACGATCACCCGGATGCGGCGGCCCGCGCACCGTCGCGGCCAGCCAAGCGGGACGGGCACGGCGAAGGCGGCCGCACACAATGCAGCGTAGCGCGCGGCAAGCTCGCCGCCTCCGGCGACGCCGACGTCCGTGACCGCCAACGCGATCCTGCGCAACGCCTCGTGGTCGGAAGGCGCGTAATCGCGACGAAGCGACGCGGCGACCAACTCGGCAAACGCGACGCGATCGCCGGTTTCCTGCGCCGCGGTTTCGATGACGAGCGCCAGCAGCAGGACCGGCGCGCCGGCGAGCGCGGCGCCCGGGAGTGCGAGCGCCGACAGGAACTCGCCACGGCCTGCCGCTCCCGGATTGCGATCAAGCGCAAGCGCGAGCGGGCCGGCGATCGTTGGCGTTGCAAGCAACGTCGGCTCGCGATCGAGGATCGCCCCGACAACCGACACCGTCCCGTCGGCATCGCGCATCAGGAGTCGCGCAATGGCCCGCACGACGGCCGCACGTGCGTTGTCCGGAGCGATGCGCAGCGCGGCCTCCGCCACGTCACGCGCTTCCGCCGCAGCGTCGACGGCGAGCAACGCTTCGGCCAGCGCGAGCTTTGGCGCCAGGTGGAAGGCATTGATCGACGCCGCTTCGCGCCACGCGGCGATCGCATCCGGAATCCTGCCCAGCTGCCAGAGCACCTCGCCCAGATGGAACGGCGCATCCGACGCGCGCGGATTCTCGCGCAGCGCGCGCCGGAAGCACACCATCGCATCGATCGCCCGGCCTTGCCATTGATGGCGGCGTCCGCGGGCGAGCCACGCGTCGTATGGGGACTTCGCTGTCACGAAAGTCGACGCTTGAGCGCCTCGCGCAGCGCGACCGGCATCAGGCGGCGCAATGCTCGACCCGCAAACGAGCGGCGAAGGCACGATGCGTCGTACCGCGCGAGCGTTCGCTCCGCCATGTTTGCCAGTGTCGGCCGCAGCATCGCGCGCGCGCGTCGCACCGCGGCAGCAAACGCCTCCGCGTTGGCCGGCGCGAGAATATCCGCGATGCGCGCGAGCATGGACTCTTCGCTGCGCCATTCGGCGTCGGTCCACATCCAGCCGGCGTTGCCTGCCGCCACGCGCTCCGCGAGCGCGCCGAACGGCGGCACGACCACCGGCCGTCCGGCGGCCCAGGCTTCGGACAGCGTGAAGCTGAAAGTCTCCGGGCCTGCCGACGGGAAGGCGACGAGCTTCGCGCGATATCGGTCGAGCAAGTCCGCGAGATTGCGTGAATCGTATGCGCCATGGACCGTCAGCGTCGCATCGTCGCTTTGCCACGGGCCATGCACGTTGTCGAGGTAACCGATCACCACGAAGCGAATGCGCATGCCGCGCCGGCGCACGAGCTCGACCAGGCGTTCCAGGCGGCGCGCACCCTTGTCCGGCCCGACCGCGCCGAGCACGGCCACCGTCGGCACATCGTCCTCCGGCAGCGCGACCGTGGTTTCCGCCGCGCGCAGCACGCCGGGCAGGATCGCGCCGGATTCGGACGGGGCGCCGTGCGCGACGATCTCGACGGCGTGCCCGGGAAAATAGCGCGTCAGCATCGAGGCGGCCCACTGCGACGGTGCGATCAGGAAGGCGCACCCGGCCAGCAGATCGCGATGGCGCGCGCGCCACGCCACGATGTCGATATCGCGGAAGGCCGGCTGCGCGGCCAGGCAGCGCGCGCACACGCCGGCGTCGGTCTCGCTGCCACAGTACATGCCGTCCGCCGCGAGAAAAGTGATCGTGGGGCACGCGAAGTTGAGGTCGTGCACCGTGTAGCCGTAGGGCAGGCGGGAATTCGCGAGCGCCGCGATGATCCCGTCGCGGCAGCGCGATATGTTGTGCAGATGGGCGAGATCGACTCCGAACGTCGCGACGATCCCGCCCAGAAACGCGTCCCACGGCTCACCGGCGTGCCGCTCGAAATGGAACGTGCGGAGCCCGCCGTCGTCGAGATGCTCTTCGACTTCCCAGTGCTCGCCCACCGCGATCGCCACATAATGGCGGTAGCGCCGACGCGACGCGTCGATCAGCGCGCGGACGTGGTGCTCGGTGCCGCCGCCGTGGCCGTGAATCACGTGCAGCACGCCGCGCACGGGCCCGCTCATCGCCGGATCGTCCACGGCATCCCGCTCGGTGTGAGTTTCTCGCGCTTCTCTCGCATCCGCCATTCTAATCTCGGCGCATCCGAGACCACCGACCGGTGTCGGCGCCGGCAATCCGATCGTCCGCGCCCGCGGTTGAAAGTGAAGCCGGCGCGCGTCCGGGTCCCTATTTGGCAGGCGCGCCGGCCTTTCGGAAGGCGTCGGCGTCGAACCGGACAACCAATGCGTCGATGGCCGGCTGGTTCACCTGCAGTGTCGGATCGCGGAAGATGCCTTCGGTTGCGGCGCTCTTTTTCGCGGTGACGAAGTCGTGCCTGATCTCTGCCATGATCCGGTCTTTCACCGCGTCGAAGGGCTGCAGCTCTGCGGGCTTGCGCCCCTCGAGCCGGATGATGTGATAGCCGAACGACGACAGGACAGGCTCGCTCACCTCCCCGGGCTTGCGCAGCGCGAACGCCCCGGCCGAAAACTCCCGGTCCATCTGCGCCGCGGCAAACCAGCCGAGATCACCGCCGTTGGTCCGTGCGGTTTGATCCTCGGAGAATTCGCGCGCCAACGCCGCGAAATCGGCGCCGCCGGCCAGTGCCTTCGCGCGGATTTCCTGCGCCAGCTTCAACGCCTCGTCCTTGCCGCGCCGGTCGGAGCGCACCAGGATGTGCGCCGCGCGAATCTGTTCGGGCACCGTGTACTTCGCCTTGTCCAATGTATAGAGCTCGCGCGCCCGGCTGGCGAAATCGTCGCGGCGGCGATCGAAGTCGGCGCCGGCTTCGCGTTCGATCTGCTCGGCACGACCCTGCGCTAGTATCCGGTCGACGGCGAGCGCGACGCGCCGCTCCATGACGGGATCCTTGTCCAGCCCGTTGGCGCGCGCCTCGGCGGCGAGCGTCCTCGCCTCGACCATGCTGTTCAACATCTTGGTCAGCCGCGCGCGGCTGGCGGCGAACTCGGTCCGCAGATCCGACGGCACATTCGCGAGTTCGGCTTCGAAATCAGCGCGCGTCAGCGTCGCGCGGCTGGAGCGGGTGAGCACATCCGGCGGAAGGTCGGCGGCGGCCGCGATACCCGTCGCGAAAAGCATCGAGGTTGCGATCGTGGCAATGGCAGATTGGATCGACATGGCGTGGCACCAAAAGAAGAAGCCCCGCTTGCGCAGGGCTTCGAAAATGAACGGAGAGGCGCGTTTACTGCGCTGTGAGCGTGACCGCGATCGCGCAATCGGCGCTGCTGCAGGTGCTTGCGCCCGCGGCGTCGCTGTTCTTGATGTTGAAGTAGTACGTCGTGCTGGGCAGCAGCGCGGGCACAGGCGACAGTTTGAAATAGACGTTCGGCGAGTAGTTCGACTGCTTGCTCAACACGTTCGTGAAATCGCAGGCGGTCGTGCCGAACGCTGCCGTGCGGGTCCCTCTGTCGGCGATTTCAACGGCATTGAGCCAGCCACCTCTTCCGCCGTTGGCGAGAAC
>JANMBN010000036.1:0-7851 GCA_031360485.1 Betaproteobacteria bacterium
GCCGATGCGCAGCCTGGGTCGTGGGACTACCTGTACGAGCCAGACGCGAAGGAATTGCTCGACAGCGTGCTGCGCAGATTCGTCGAGGCGCTGGTCTTCCAGATGGTCAACGAGAACATGGCGTCCGAACAGTCGTCGCGGATGGTGGCGATGAAAGCCGCTTCCGACAACGCTGGGGAAATCATCGAAGAACTTCAGCTCATCTACAACAAGTCGCGGCAGGCGGCGATCACCAAGGAACTGGCGGAGATCGTCGGCGGCGCGGCGGCGCTGTAATGGCGAGACCGCATCGACCGGACGCGGCAGCGGTTTGAACAGAGTCACGAAAATCTGAGGATGCGAACATGAACCAGGGAACCATCGTCCAATGCATCGGCGCCGTCGTCGACGTGGAATTTGCGCGCGCGGAGATGCCGAACATCTACGACGCGCTGAAGATGGACGACATCGGGCTGACGCTGGAAGTGCAGCAGCAGCTGGGCGACGGGATCGTCCGCACGATCGCGCTGGGGAGCTCCGACGGTCTGCGCCGCGGCATGAAGGTCGTCAACACGCGGGCGCCGATCATGGTGCCGGTGGGAACGAAGACGCTCGGCCGGATCATGGACGTGCTAGGCCGGCCGATCGACGAAATGGGCCCGATCGGCGCCGAGAAGACGATGTCGATCCACCGGCAGGCGCCGGCGTTCGACGAGCTTTCGCCGTCGCAGGAACTGCTCGAGACGGGCATCAAGGTGATCGACCTGGTGTGCCCCTTTGCGAAAGGCGGCAAGGTCGGACTCTTCGGCGGCGCCGGCGTCGGCAAGACCGTTACGATGATGGAGCTCATCAACAACATCGCGACCGCGCACTCCGGTCTTTCGGTGTTCGCCGGCGTCGGCGAGCGCACGCGCGAGGGCAACGACTTCTATCACGAGATGATGGAGGCCGGCGTCGTCAACACCAAGGACTTCGCGAAATCCAAGGTCTCGATGGTGTACGGTCAGATGAACGAGCCGCCGGGCAACCGGCTGCGCGTCGGGCTCACGGGGCTCACCATCGCCGAATCCTTTCGCGACGACGGCCGGGACGTGCTGCTCTTCATCGACAACATCTACCGCTTCACGCTCGCCGGCACCGAGGTGTCCGCCCTGTTGGGTCGCATGCCTTCGGCGGTGGGTTACCAGCCGACGCTGGCCGAGGAAATGGGCCGGCTGCAGGAGCGGATCACGTCGACCAAGACCGGCTCGATCACGTCGATCCAGGCGGTGTACGTGCCGGCCGACGACCTGACCGACCCGTCGCCGGCGACGACGTTCGGCCACTTGGACGCGACCGTCGTGCTGTCGCGCGACATCGCCTCGCTCGGCATCTATCCGGCGGTCGACCCGCTGGATTCGACGTCGCGGCAGATCGACCCCAATGTGATCGGCGTCGAGCACTACAACACGACGCGCGGCGTGCAGTCGGTGCTGCAGCGCTACAAGGAGCTCCGCGACATCATCGCGATCCTGGGCATGGACGAGCTCTCCCCCGAGGACAAGCTGGCGGTCGCGCGGGCGCGGAAGATCCAGCGCTTCCTCTCTCAGCCGTTCAGCGTGGCCGAGGTATTCACGGGTTCGCCGGGCAAGTACGTGTCGCTCAAGGATACGATCAAGGGCTTCGGCATGATCGTCAACGGCGAATGCGATCAGCTGCCCGAGCAGGCGTTCTACATGGTCGGGCCGATCGAGGAAGCGTTCGAGAAGGCGAAGACGCTGCAGTGACAGGTTGAGCGAGGACTGGGACCACCATGGCCAACACCATCCACGTCGACGTCGTAAGCGCCGAGGAGCAGATCTTCTCCGGCGAGGCGGAGTTCGTCGTGCTGCCGGGCATCATGGGCGAGCTCGGCATCTACCCGCGGCACGCGCCGCTGCTCACCGAAATCAAACCCGGCGCGGTGCGCATCCGGATGCCGGGCAGGACCGACGACGAGCTCGTTTTCGTGCAGGGCGGCTTTCTCGAGGTGCAGCCTTCGCGGGTGACCGTGCTGGCGGATACCGCCATCCGCGCAAAGGACCTGGACGAGGCGGCGGCGCTCAGGGCGAAATCCGCAGCCGAGGAAGCGATGCAGAACAAGACGTCGCGCGAGGAAATCGCGCAAGCCGAGGGTGAGCTTTCGATCGCGATCGCGCAGCTGGAGGCGATCCGCAAGATGCGCCATCGCGCCTGAACGGGCGGCCGGGCGTCGGATAAGGGGGTCGGGGAACGGGGGCGGCGCCGGCCGCCCTTTTTTTGTCCCTGCGCAAGGCGTGCGCAAGCGAGCCGGGCTAAGCTCACCTGCAACGACGCGGACCCATCGACCGGCCTCCCATGAGCGACTTCACCAACAGGACTTTCGACGAGATCGACATCGACGCCACCGCGACGGTCTCGCGCACGCTGACGGCGACCGACGTGGAGGCGCTGGCGATCGCCGCCGGCGATGTCGAAGGATTCCATATCGAAGGCGGCAACCCCGGCGATCGGCTGTTCGCGCAAGGCGCCGCGGCCGTCGCGATGATCGCGGGACTTCTGAACCGCCGGCTTCCGGGTCCCGGCAGCGCCATCGTCGGCACGCAATTCCGCTACGCCGGCGCCTGCTACGCCGGCGACACGCTGACGGCCACGGTGACCGCCGTGCGCAAGCAGGCCGAGGGGCATCGCGTCGAATTCGCGTGCCGCTGCGTGAACCAGGGCGGCGACGTTCTCGCCGACGGGGTCGCAACCGTCGCCGCGCCGACGCAACGCATCGCCTACGCGAACGTTTCCACGCCGGAGGTGATACTTCGCCGCAACGATGGCTTCGCCAAGCTGTTCAAGCGATGCGCGGCGCTGCCGGCGGTCAGTTGCGCGGTCGTCCACCCGTGCGATGCCGGCTCGCTGCTGGGAGCTCTCGAGGCCGCGCGCCGCGGCCTGATCGTTCCGGTCCTGGTCGGCCCGGAGGCGAAGATACGTGCTGTGGCGCGTGCCGAGGGTGTCGACCTGTCGCCCTATCCGATCGAGAACGTCGAACACAGCCACGCCGCCGCGGAAAGGGCCGTCGAAATGGCGCGGACGGGCAGCGTGGAGGCGCTGATGAAAGGCAGCCTGCACACCGACGAACTGATGGGCGCCGTGGTTCCCGCGGCAAGCGGCCTGCGCACGGCGCGCCGCATATCGCACGTCTTCATACTGGACGTGCCGGCCTATCCGCGGCTCCTGATGGTCACCGACGCGGCGATCAACCTCTATCCCACGCTCGAGGACAAGGTCGACATCTGCCAGAACGCGATCGATCTCGCGCATGTTCTCGGCGTCGCGGAGCCCAAGGTCGCGATTCTCTCGGCGGTCGAGATGATCAATCCGAAGATTCCCGGAACGCTCGACGCGGCGGCGTTGTGCAAGATGGCCGACCGCGGACAGATCACCGGCGCATTGCTCGACGGGCCATTGGCGTTCGACAACGCAATATCGGTCGAAGCGGCCCGAACCAAGGACATCCATTCCGCCGTTGCGGGCGAGGCGGATATCCTGCTGGTGCCGGACCTCGAGGCGGGGAACATGCTGGCGAAGCAACTCCAGTATCTCGCGGGCGCCGACATGGCGGGCATCGTCTGCGGAACGCGGGTGCCGATCGTTCTCACGTCGCGCGCCGACAACGTGCGCACGCGCATCGTCTCCGCCGCGGTGCTGAAGCTCGTCGCGCACGACCGGCGCGACAAGCTGCTGCCCAGAACCTGACGCGGGGCCCGCTACGCGGCCGCGCGCGCCGCGAGCTGCTGCCGGGCGAGCGTCACCCAGTAGCTCGCGCCGATCGCGAGCGCATCGTCATTGAAGTCGTAATGCGGGTTGTGCACATTGGGCGTGTCCGGGCCGCGACCGGCGCCCAGCCAGACATAGCACCCGGGCTTCGCCTGCAGCATGAACGCGAAGTCCTCGCTCCCCATGTTCGGCATCGGATCGGTGTCGACGTTGGCGGCGCCGACGACGGCCGTCGCCGCGGCGATCGCGTGCCGCGTTTCCGTCGGAGCATTGACCGTCGCCGGATAGCGGCGCTCGTAGCGCACGGTCGCGGTCATGTCGAACATCGCCGCGGCACCGGCGACGATTCCGCGCATCCGCTGCTCGATCAGGTCCTGCACGACCGGATCGAAGCTGCGCACGGTGCCCCGCAACACGACCTCCTGAGGTATCACGTTCCACGTGTCGCCGCCGTGAATCTGAGTGATGCTGACCACGCCGGCTTCGAGCGGATGCAGGTTGCGCGCGACGATCGTCTGCAGCGCGCTGATCGCGTGCGCGACGAACAGCATCGGGTCCTTGCCCGTGTACGCCATCGCGGCGTGCGCTCCCTTGCCCGTCGCGACGATCTCGAAGATGTCGTACGCGCCCATGAACGGTCCCGGGCGCACCGCGAACGTGCCGAGCGGCTTCAACGGCCAGTTGTGCATGCCGTAGACCGCGCGCATCGGGAATTTCTCGAACAATCCTTCCTCGACCATGACGCGGCCACCGCCTTCGTTCTCCTCGGCGGGCTGGAAGATGAAGTAGAGCGTCCCGTCGAAGGTCCGCTTTCGCGCGAGCGCCGCCGCGGCGCCCAGCAGCATCGCCGTATGGCCGTCGTGGCCGCAGGCGTGCATCTTGCCCGCGATCGTCGACGCGTGCGTGACGCCGGACTTCTCGTGGATGTGCAGCGCATCGAGGTCGGCACGCAGGCCGATCGCGTCGTTTCCCGATCCGCCGCGTAGCACGCCGACGACGCCGGTCTTCGCGAGCCCCGTATGCGCTTCCAGACCGAACGAGCGCAATTTGTCGGCAACGAACGCCGCCGTGGCTTCTTCTTCGAATGCCGTCTCGGGGTGCGCGTGGATGTGATGCCGCCACGCCTTCATCTCCGGAACGAGCGCGGCGATTTCGGGAACGAGCTTCATCGGGACTCCTCGGCGCGACGGATCGACGGAGGTGATGTTAGCCCAATTGGACGACCCGCGGCGAAGAGGATCGCAGGCACTACGCTAGAATGAAAGAAACGCCGAAGAACCCCTCTCGATGTCCCCTTCCAGCCCCCAGTACGACCTCGTGATCGTCGGCGCCGGCATCAATGGCGCGGGAATCGCCCGCGACGCCGCCGGCCGCGGGCTGAAGGTGCTCCTCGTCGAGCAGGGAGACCTTGCGGCGGCGACATCGCAGTGGAGCACCAAGCTCATTCACGGCGGATTGCGCTATCTCGAGCATTTCGAATCCCGGCTCGTGCGCGAATCGCTCGCCGAGCGCGAGATCGTGCTGCGGCAGGCTCCGCACATCGTCGAGCCGCTGGCCTTCGTCCTGCCGCACGAGCCGCACCTGCGGCCCGCGTGGATGGTCCGCGTCGGGCTTTTTCTCTACGACCATCTCGGCCGGCGCGAGACGCTGCCCGGATCGTTCGGCGTCGACCTCTCGCGCACGAAATGGGGCGCCGGGTTGAAACCGCGGTTCAGGCAGGGATTCGTCTATTCCGACGCCAGGGTCGACGACGCGCGGCTTGTCGTCTTCAATGCGATGGACGCGCGGGAGCGGGGCGCCGACGTTCGCGTGCACACCCGGTTCCTCTCCGCGCGGCGCAAGCGGGGTGCGGCGGGCACGTCGTGGCACGTGCATCTCGACCAACCCGCGGGGGGGGCGCTGGACGTCACGGCCAAGGCGCTCGTCAATGCGACCGGTCCATGGGTCAAGCCTGTGCGCGACGCGATCAACGGCGCGCCATCGGCCGAGAGCGTCCGCCATATCAAAGGCAGCCACATCGTCGTCCCGCGGGTGCACGACGGCGACCACGCCTACATCCTGCAGAATGCCGACAACCGGATTGTCTTCGTGATTCCGTACCAGGATCGCTACTCGCTGATCGGGACGACCGATGTGCCGGTCGATGCGTACGAAGAACCGCGGATCACCGAGGACGAGATCGATTACCTGCTCCGGATCGCGAATGCCTACCTCGCGCGGACGCTCGCTCGCGCGGACATCGTGTGGAGCTACAGCGGCGTGCGTCCGCTCTACGACGACGGCTCATCCGACCCCTCGGCGATCACCCGCGACTACGTGTTCAAGCTCGACGCCGGGGACGTCGGAGATCCGCCGGCTTTGTCGATCTACGGCGGCAAGATCACGACCTATCGCAAGCTCGCGGAACACGCGCTCGATGAACTCGCCCCGTTCCTCAAACCGATCAAGGGTCGGTGGACGGAGCGTGCCGTGCTCCCCGGCGGGGACCTGCCCGCGGGCGGAATGACGGCATGGCTCGCGGAGCTGGCCCGGCGGTACCCGGCGCTGCCGAAGGAATTCCTGCGCGGCCTCGCGCGGCGGCACGGCACGCTTGCGCTCGCGATTCTCGGCGACGCGAAAACTCCGGCGGATCTTGGCGAAGATCTCGGTCAGGGGCTGACCGCGGCCGAGGTCGACTATTGCGTCCGCAACGAATGGGCGCGCACGGCCGACGACGTGCTGTGGCGCCGGACCAAGTGCGGCATCGGAATGACCGACGCCGCGCGCCGGCGTGTCGCCGGCTGCGTGGCGCGGGCCGTCGCGGCGGCATGCGCGTGACGACGGGGCCGGCATTGCAGCCGCTCGCCGCGATGCCCGAGGCCGCGCGCCGGACGATCCGGGGCGTGCTCACCGACATCGACGACACGCTGTCGACGCACGGCCGGCTTTCGGCCGACGCCTATTCGGCGATGGAACGGCTGCGCACCGCGGGCCGACTCGTGATTCCGATCACCGGCCGCCCGGCGGGCTGGTGCGATCACATCGCCCGCATGTGGCCGGTCGACGCGGTCGTCGGCGAGAACGGCGCGCTGTACATGCGGCACGACGACCGTGCGGGCACGCTCGTCCGGCGCTTCGCTCTCGACGAGCCGACGCGGCGCGCCAATCGCGTGCGGCTGGCCGCGATCGGCGAGAAGATCCTGGCAGCGGTGCCGGGCTGCGCGCTCGCCTCCGATCAACGCTATCGCGAGACCGACCTCGCCATCGACTTCCGTGAAGACGTGCCGCCGCTTCCGCGCGAGGCGGTGGACCGCATCGTCGCGTTGATGGAGGCCGCGGGGATGACCGCCAAAGTGAGCTCGATCCACGTCAACGGCTGGTTCGGCAGCTTCGACAAGCTGACGATGACACGGACGCTGCTCGCCGAGGTCTTCGGGATCGATATCGACGCGGAGCGCGAGCGCTTCGTCTTCGTCGGCGATTCGCCGAACGACGCGCCGATGTTCGCGTTCTTCCCGAATGCGGTCGGGGTCGCCAACGTCCGGGACTTCGCCGACCGCATCGCGACGCTGCCCGCGTTCGTGACGGCCGGCGCGTCAGGTGCCGGGTTCGCCGAGCTCGCCGACTTCCTGCTCGCCGGGCGTCAAGCGTCCGGAATCATCGAACGGTAGAACAGGAAACGGCGCTGCCATCGGGTTCGGATCATCACGGGCGCCGGAAGGCGACAACACCGCTGACTCCGGTGCCGAGGCCGAACCCGCCCGTGAACGCGACGCCGGCGCCCTCGGCCCGCGTTCCGGCAAAGAACCCGCCGAACGATCCGCTCGGCACGCCGCCGACGCACGGCCCGGCGCAGGTCACGGAATTGAATCCGGCCGAGAATCGGCCCGTCGTCGGGCTGAAGCCGGTGACTGCGTCCATCTGGAAGGTATTTTTCGCCACCGTGTTGGTCGCGTTGATGCTGAGGTTGAGCGAGCGATTGACGAAATCCGCGGTGAGGCTCGCGCTGTTGAGCTGCCCGCTGGCGCCGTCGAACACCGATCCTGCTGGCGTGAACGTCAAAGTGCCCAGCGACGGCGGCAGCGAGTTCGTCGCGTCGCCGCTGATCCAGGGCTGCCTTTGCGTGGC
>JANMBN010000414.1:0-2821 GCA_031360485.1 Betaproteobacteria bacterium
CCGAGCCGGTTGGCGAGCGGCGCGAAGAGGTCGAGCACCTCGCGCGCGGCACGCTGCCGCGGTTCGCTCATCGCCGAGCCGCCGGTCATCAGGAACCGCAGCGCCGCCGTCCGCTCGGCGAGCTTGATCAGGACGATGCGGATGTCCTCGACCATCGCGAGCAGCATCTTGCGCAGCCGCTCAGCCTGCGCGGCCTGTTCGTCGGCGTTGCCCTGCGGCGGCGAGGCCCGGATCTCGCTCATGCGCGCGGCGCCGGCGACGAGCGTCGCGACGTCGGCGCCGAATCGCGCGGCAACCTCGGCCGCATCGAACGCGTTCGCTCCCGGCAGGCCGGTCAGCAGCGCGGCCCGAACGGTGCCGGCGTCGAGCTTCAGTCCGGCGAGGATCGTCGCCGCGCCCAGCGCACGATCGATGAGCGGCTCGCCGTCGCGGCCGGACGCCGCGCCGCAGTGCTCGCGAGCATAAGCGAGCGCCGCCTCGAATGCGGCGAGCTCGTCATCGGGGTAGATGCCGCGCAGCGTCGCGAGCCACGCCGCAACCGCCTGCGGCGCGCCCGCTTCCGGCGCGGCGTGCAACACGGCAACCATGGGCGGATTATAGGTCTCCGCGCCGACCGGGGGTCGGGACCGCGATGCCGGGGACGACTAGCCGGGATCGGTCGCGGCGGCGATCGCGTCGGCCAGCGCCTGCGCGTGCTGGTCGGCGAGTTCGACCTCGCGCGCCTCGACCATCACGCGCAATACCGGCTCCGTGCCCGACGGCCGCAGCAGGACGCGCCCGGAATCGCCCAGGGCGGCAACGGTCCCGGCTTGCGCCGCGCAAATGGCGACGTTCGCTTTCCAGTCGTAGCCTTTCGGCACGCGAACGTTGATGAGCCGTTGCGGGAACAGCGTGACGCCGCCCGCGGCTTCGGCGAGCGTCGTTCGCTGCTCGACCAGCGCGCGCAGCACCGCAAGCCCGGCGACGATTCCGTCGCCCGTCGTGTGCTTGTCGAGGCAAAGCAGGTGGCCGGAATTCTCGCCGCCCAGAAGCCAGCCGTTCTGGTTGAGCTTTTCCAGCACGTAGCGGTCGCCGACCGCCGCGCGATCGAGGGCGATGCCTTCGCGCGCAAGCGCGTGCTCGAGGCCCAGGTTGGTCATCAGCGTGCCGACGATGCCGCCCGCCAGCGCGCTGCGCCGCCGATAGTCCATCGCGATGACATAGAGGAGCTCGTCGCCGTCGTAGGCGCGGCCGGCACTGTCGACCATCAGCAGACGGTCGCCGTCGCCGTCGAGCGCGATGCCGAGGTCCGCCTTGTGCGCGACCACCGCCGCCTGGAGGTGCTCGGGATGCGTCGCGCCCACGCCATCGTTGATGTTCATTCCGTTCGGTTCGGCGCCGATCGCGATCACGTCGGCGCCGAGCTCGTGGAAGACCGGCGGCGCCACGTTGTACGCCGCGCCGTGGGCGCAGTCGACGACGATGCGCCAGCCCTTGAGATCCAGTTCGGACGGAAACGTGCTTTTGCAGAATTCGATGTACCGGCCGCCGGCGTCGTCGATGCGGCGTGCCTTGCCGAGCGCCGCCGACGGCACGCAGGCGAGCGGCTCGCGCATCACGCTTTCGATCGATTGCTCGATGCTGTCGGGAAGCTTCGCCCCCGCTCCCGAGAAGAACTTGATCCCGTTGTCGTCGAACGGATTGTGCGACGCGCTGATCACGATTCCGGCCGACAGCCGCAGCGCGCGTGTCAGATACGCCACCGCCGGTGTCGGCAGCGGGCCGGACAGGTAGACGTCGACACCGGCGGCAGACAGCCCCGCCTCGAGCGCGGCCTCCAGCATGTACCCGGATATGCGCGTGTCCTTTCCGATGAGCACGCCGGGCCGCACGCCGTCACCCGCGGTGTCGGCCGCGAGCACGAGTCCCGCGGCCCAGCCGAGCTTCAGCACGAGTTCGGGAGTGATCGGCAGCTCGCCGACCCGGCCGCGGACGCCGTCGGTGCCGAAGTATTGTCGCGTCATGTTGTCAGCCGCCGTTCTCCGTGTCCCCGCCGCGTTCGACGGCGCACCATATCTTGATCGCATCGACCGTCTCGCGGACGTCGTGCACGCGGACGATCGCGGCGCCTCGCGCCACCGCCGCGAGCGCCGCCGCGAGGCTCGCCGGCAGCCGCTCGTCGACGCTCCGTCCGGTGATCTCACCGAGCGACGATTTGCGCGACAGGCCCGCCAGCACCGGGTAGCCCGTCGCCGCGAGCGTCCCGATCGAGCGCAACAGTGCGAGATTATGCGCCAGCGTCTTGCCGAAACCAAAGCCCGGATCGATCACGATGCGTTGCGTCGCAATGCCCGCAGCCTCGCACGCCCGAGCACGCGCGACGAGAAATTCGCGCACCTCGGCGACCACGTCGCGATAGACGGGCGCCGCCTGCATCGTCGGCGGTTCGCGCTGCATGTGCATCAGGCAGATGCCCGCATCGCTGTCGGCGCAGGCCTCGAGGGCTCCCGCCGCCGTCAGTGCGCCGACATCGTTGATCATCGCGGCGCCGGCCGCGATCGCCGCGCGCATCACGGCCGGCTTGCGCGTGTCGACGGCGATTGCGAAACCCTCGGCCGCAAGAACCTTGACCAAAGGTATCACGCGCGCCAGTTCGTCGCCTTCGGGGACGGGCAGCGCACCTGGCCGCGTCGACTCGCCGCCGATGTCGATCAGGTCGGCGCCGTCCGCACGCATGCGGCGCGCATGCGCGAGCGCGCGGGACGGATCGGAATAGCGTCCGCCATCGGAGAACGAATCCGGCGTCACGTTGAGGACCCCCATCACCAGCGGACGTGCGAGC
>JANMBN010000111.1:0-8360 GCA_031360485.1 Betaproteobacteria bacterium
GCGCAGCGGCAATTCGCTGGCCCGTCGCGCCCACGCATTGTCGAGCCGCGCGCGCATCAGCCGGTGGGCGCGCGTCAGCAAGGC
The DNA here is from genome assembly GCA_031360485.1 of Betaproteobacteria bacterium. Lineage (GTDB taxonomy): Bacteria > Pseudomonadota > Gammaproteobacteria > Burkholderiales > Casimicrobiaceae > CAIWHR01. The sequence goes on from JANMBN010000111.1 coordinate 85, forward strand.
GAGATCGGAGGAGCCTGCCGCAAAGAAGTAAGTGTCGGGAAAGAACCAGCCTTCGAGGCTCGACCCTGGAACGCCGATCCGGCGCGCGAGCTCCTCGGTCGGCAGATCGAGCACGGACTTCGCGATCTCGGGATTTGCGGCGAGCGCGCCGGCGACGTCGGCAAAGGTTGCGCCTTCGACCAGGGTCAGGCCCGTCTGCGTAACGTCTCCGGCGGTCAGCTTGTCGAGGAGTTGCGGCAGCGTGATGCCTTCGGCGATTTCGTAATTTCCGGCTTTGATCGCCCGATCCGCGCGCTTTAATCGTGCCAGTACGACGAGCGGAACCTCCGTGCGCATCGCTCCCGCGGCGGCGAGTTCCCGCGCGACCGACTTGAGGCTCGCGCCCGATTTCACGTCGAAGGCGAATGGCGAGACCGGGAGCGCAAGCGGTTGCATCATCCACCACGCGAGGAGCGCTGCGGCCATCGCCGCGGCAAACGCGAGTACCCCGATGGCACGGGCAAGCAGGTGAACGGCTCGAGGCACGGAGGGAGGAAAGAGTTTGCCCGCGGCGCGGCGCGACCGCCGGATTATAATCGGCGCATGACGCCTGTTCGGAGAATCCGCTCGATCCAGGCCGGTTTCACGCTGATCGAGGTGCTGGTCGTCATCGTAATCCTCGGCATTCTCGCGGCGCTGGTCGTCCCCCGCGTGCTGGAGCGACCAGATGAGGCGCGGGTCATCGCCGCCCGGAGCGATATCGCGGCGCTCCTCGCGGCATTGAAACTCTACCGCCTCGACAATCAGCGCTATCCGACCGGAGAACAGGGCCTTGGCGCGCTGATCGCCCGTCCCACCCAACCGCCGGTCCCGCCCAATTGGAAGCCGAACGGCTATATCGAGCGGTTGCCGAAGGACCCCTGGGGCCAGCCGTATCAGTACCTCAATCCGGGCCTGCGCGGAGAAATCGACGTCTACAGCTTCGGCGCCGACGGCCAGCCGGGAGGAGCCGGCATCGACGCCGACATCGGGTCGTGGGACCTTTGAATGCCCCGGGAGCGCGCCCGGGCTTCACGCTGGTCGAAGTCCTCGTCGCCGCCGTCGTCATTGCGGTCGCGTCGGGATTCGTGCTCGTCAATCTCGGCGGCGACGACCGCCGCGTGGCCGAGCGCGAGGCGGCGCGCCTTGCCGGCGCACTCGAGCACGCCGCGGCGCTTGCTCAATGGAAAGGCGAAATGCTCGGTGTCTCTACCGATGGCGCGGGTTATCGTTTCTGGCGCCGCGGCCCCGATAACCGGTGGGCTCCGATGCAGGACGACGAAGTGCTGGCGCCGCGCACGCTTCCCGCGCAGTTCGTCCTGTCGACGGCGTCGTATGCGGGCGCGCCCGTCGCCACCGGCGCCATACTTCCGTTTCGTCCCAGCGGACGCAACGAACCCTATGCGCTCCTGCTCGCCTCCCCCGCATGGTCGCTGATCGTCGCCGGCGATCCGCTGAACCGCGTGCAGGTCGCGGCTCACGCGGCTTCACGCTAGTCGAGATTCTCGTTGCACTGGCCATACTCGCGGTCGCGCTGGCCGCCGGGATGCGCGCCGTCGCGCAATCGGCGGACGGCGCGACGATGCTGAAGCAGCGCACGCTCGCGCTCTGGGTCGCGCAGAACCGGCTGGCGGCCGCGCAGCTCGCGTCGCCATGGCCCGCTCCCGGATTGCGCGACGGCGACGCGCTGCAGGCCGGCGCGCGATTCGTCTGGCGCGAAACCGTCGCGGGGACACCCAATCCGGGATTCCGCAAGATCGACATCGTCGTCGCCGATCCCGGACAGCCGGACTACGTGCTCGCCCGGCTTTCGGGGTATCTCGGGCAGCCCCCGCAGCGATGACGCGGCGGCCGGCGGGTTTCACGCTGATCGAGCTCCTGATCGCGCTCGCGATACTCGCGCTCGTCGCCGTCCTCGGTTACCGGGCGCTCGCCTCGCTCACCGACAGCGAAGCGAAGCTCACGGCGGAAGCGCAGCATTGGAAAAACCTCGACGGGCTGTTCGCGCGGCTCGAGGCCGATCTCCGCGAGGCGCTGCCGCGCGACGTGCGGACCGGGATCGGCACCGATCCGGCGTGGATCGGCGACGTCGACAGCGCGGGCAACTCGGAATTGCGCTTTTCCCGCGCAGGCCCGGAGTTCAGCGTGGAACCGGGCGCCGGCGGCCAGCGGATCGGCTATCGGATCCGCCACGGAGCGGTCGAAGTTCTCTATTGGCCGCGCCTCGATCAGCCCGCTGCCGTCGTGCCCGTCGCCTATGCGCTGGCTGGCGGAGTCACTCAACTCCGTGTCGGCTATCTGGACATGCGCGGCGGCTGGCGCGATCGCTGGCCGGCTCCGGGCGAGCCGGCGGTGCCGCGCGCCGTTCGCGTCGCGTTGACGCTCGCCGGCGGCGAGGTCGTCGAGCGTTGGCTGGCCTTGCGATGAAGCGAGTGCGCGGCGCGGCCGTGATCCTGGCGATGCTGATCGCCGCGCTCGCCGCGGCTGTCGCGGCGACGGTGTTTGCCGATCAGCAGCGGTGGAGCCGCACGGTCGAGTATCGGCGCGACCAGGTGCAGGCGCAGGCATTGGCAATGGCGGGCATCCAATGGGCGCGGCAGATCCTCGACGACGATGCGCGCGGATCCGAAATCGATCACCTCGGCGAGCCATGGGCGCTCGCGCTGCCGCCGATTCCGCTGGAGAACGGCGAGATTCGCGGGGCGATCGTCGATGCGCAGGGCCGGCTCAACGTCAACGCGCTCGGCGAGTCGGGCACCGCGTCCACGTCCGGGCGCGCGCGCATCGCCGCGCTCTTTGCCCAGCGCGGCGGGCCCAGCGCCGCGCTCGATGCCATCGCGGACTGGATCGACGCCGATGGCATCGCTCGCGAAGCGGGTGCCGAGGACTCCTACTATGCCGCGCAACCCGTTCCGGGCCTCACCCCGAACGCGCCGTTGCTTCGCGTCGCGGAGCTCTCCAGCGTGAAAGGCGTGACGCCGCAGGCACTCGCGGCCGTCGCTCCGTACCTTTCGGCCCTGCCGTCCGGCACCCCCGTCAATGTCAACACCGCGCCGGCCGAAGTGCTCGCTGCGGTCGTCGACTCGCTCGGCCCGGACGGCGCCGCGCGCCTCGTCGCGGCAAGGGCGCGCGAGCCGTACACGACGATCGCCGACTTTCGATCCCGGCTTCCGACGGGCGCCACGCTCTCCGACGAACGTGCGCTGGCGGTCAAGAGCGCGTACTTCTATGTGACGGTCGAGGCCCGGCAAGGCGCGACCCTTGCGCGCGCTCGCGCACTCGTGCATCGCGGCGCCGGCGAGTCGCCGACAATCGTTTGGCAGGTCGTCGAGTGACCGAAGCGCGACGATCAGTCGGGGCCGCCGACGCTTTGTCCACAGGCCCTTGTAAACTACCGTGACGATGGCGCTCCCCCACTCTTCATGACGACGCTGCGCATCAGGCTCGCCGCGCCCGCTTCGCCGGACCAGGCCAACGCGTGGGCGCTCTTCGATCCGGCCGGTGCCTGCGTGCGCCGCGGGGTCGATCGTCCAGGCGCATGGCCGACCGCGGACCGGATCGAGCTCGTGCTCGCCGCGTCGCAGGTTCGCATCGCGAGCGTCGCGCTGCCGCCGATGCCGCCGTCCCGCATCGCGGGCGCAGTGGGCTTCGCTCTGGAAGACCAGCTGGCGGGACCGCTCGCCGCGCATCATCTCGCCACGTCGGCGCAGGCGCCGGATGGCCGCGTGCGCGTCGTGATCGTCGCGCGCTCGCTGCTCGCGGGCATCGCCGGCCTCGAAGGTGGTGTCGCGCGGATCGTTGCCGAGCCCGACATCGCACAGCCGCTCGACGGCTGGCGCTGGTGCGCGAGCGAGGTCGACAACGGAGGATTCGTCCGCCGCGCCGACGGCAGCGCGTTCCCCGTCGGGGCGCCATCGCGCGATGGCGCGCTCCCCGCCGAGCTGGCGCACGCCCTGGCGCAGTCCCATCGCGACGGCGTCTCCCCGTCGCAGGTGCGCGTCGATGCCGCATTCCCCGGTGATGCATTGGCCCGGTGGCAACGCGAAACCGGCATCCCTTTCCTGCGTGGCACCCCGTGGCAATGGGAGAGCGCAACGCCGGCGGCATTTTCGACCGCGATCGACGTGCTGCCCGCCGCGCCGCCGGCAGAATCCGCGGCGGCCCGGCGCCAGGCCGGGCGCCTGTTCGCGCCGGCGCTTTGGCTGGCCGGCGCCGCCGTGGCGATCCACGTCGCCGCCGGTGCGGGTGAATGGGCGTCGCTAAGGATCGACGCCTGGCGTGATGCACGCGAATGGAAGGCCCTGGCCTCGGCGGCCGGTGTCCCGTCAGACGCCGCATCGACGCCGCAATCGGCGCGTGCCGCGCTCGCGCGCCGCTACGCGGAACTGCGCCACGCGCGGGGAAAGCCGGCGCCCGACGATGCGTTGCCGTTGCTCGCGCGTGCCGCACCGGCGATGAGCGCGCTGCCCGCGGGTCTGGTCAAGAGCGCTGCTTACGCCGATGGACATTGGACACTCGACCTCGCGCGCGCCGAACCGACGGCCCTCCGCGATTTCGAAGTGCGGATGCGGGGCGCCGGGTTGCCTGTGCTCGCGGCGACGTCGTCGACGGGGACGCGGGTGCGGTTCGGGGGTCCCTGATGGCACCGTCGCGCTCGGCTGTGCGTGCGCCGGCACCCGTTGCACGCTGGCTCGCGGAAAAGACGCGTGGTGAACGCCGTTTCCTGACCGCGATATTGCTTGTGGCCACGGTCGTGCTCTTCTGGGCGGCGGTTTGGCAACCTCTCATGCGCGACACGGTCGCGATGCGCGCCACTCGGGACGGCAGCACCGCCGCGCTGGCCGCGGCGCGCGGGATGACGGACGAAATGTCCGGGCTTGCGCGCATTGCGGACCCGCCGGCGGCGGCCGACGCGCGCGGCGGTCTCGAGCGCGTCCTCGCGCGGCAGAACCTGCGTTCGGCGGTGACGCAGCTCGACTGGCAGGACGACCGGGCGCATGTCGTCTATGCCGCCGTCCGTTTCGACGCGCTGATCCTTGCGCTAGAGGCGCTCCAGCGCGAGGCGCACCTGCGTGCCGTCGAGGCGATCATCACCGCGCGAGTCGAGCCGGGCATGGTCCGCGCGGAATTCACGCTGGCGCGCTGAGCGCCCGGTCGAATGGCATCGGTACGGCGCCCGCTCGTCATCGCCGCGGCGGTCGCGGGCGCCGCGGCGATCGTCGCGGCCTGGTTGGCGCCGGCGGCGCTGGTCGATTCGCGCGTCGCGCAGATCACAAGCAGCCGCGTCCGATTGGCGGACACCGAGGGGACCGTCTGGCGCGCTCGCGGCAACCTCGTCGCCGGCGAAGCGAGGATGCCGATCGCGTGGCAGCTCGAAGCTTGGCCGCTCCTGCGCGGCGAGCTGCGCTTGCATCTCGTGCCGGTCGCGAGCGGGGTTGGCGATTCGCCGCGTGCCGCCATCGCAATCGCCGGTGACCGCATCTCGCTCCGTGACGTCGACGTGTCGTTTCCGGCAGCGCTTGCCGCCGCCGCCGCGGGATCGGGGATCGCGTCGGCCGTGGGTGGCGAGTTCCGCGCGAGCGCCGCCGCGTTGAACTGGGCACCCCCGTCGAGCGACGGCGAAGCGCATCTCCAATGGCGTCAAGCGCGAGTGGGCCTATTTCAGAGCATGGCATCGCTCGATCTTGGCGACGTGTCGCTCCCGCTCGCGGCCGTCGGCGACCGGCTCTTCGGTCCCGTCTCCAACGTTGGCGGCGATCTCTCGGTTCGCGGTGACATCGAATTTCGCGCGACGCGGGGCCTGGATGCCTCGCTGTTGCTGACGCCGCGGCGCGCGGATAACGTCGACCTGATTCAGACGCTGTCGGTCCTCGGGGTTGCCGAGGGCGACGGTTGGCGCGTCCTTTGGAAGCAACCGGTTCGATGAGCCGGAAGCGCCGCAATGAGCGCGGAATAGCGCGCAGGACGGTCGCAACCGATCTGCCCACTGCGCCGCCCGGCCGCAACCGGATCCCCGGCATCGATGCGTTGCGCGGCCTGGCGTTGTGCCTGATGTTCGTCTACCACTTTGCCTTCGATCTCCGTTTCTACGGCGTCCTCGTCGCGAATTTCGAAAGCGGTCCGTTCTGGCTCGGATTTCGCGCGCTCATCGTCAGCGCCTTCATGGCACTGGTGGGAGTGGGCCTCGTCCTCGCCCATCGGGCAGGCGCAACGCGCATGCATTTCTGGAAACGGATCGGGATCATTGCCGCGTGCGCGCTCGCGGTGAGCGTCGGCAGCTGGCTCGTGTTCCCGCGCTCGTTCATCTATTTCGGCATCCTGCACAGCATTGCGGTCGCATCGGTGCTGGCGTGGCCGTTCGTCGATCGGCCCCGGACCGCGCTGGCCATCGGGGTGGTGCTGATTGCGACGGGACTCGCGTGGTCGCATCCGGCGTTCGATGCGCGCGTGCTGTCCTGGATCGGATTCACGACCGCGAAACCGGCGACCGAGGACTACGTGCCGCTGGCGCCCTGGGCGGGGATCGTGTTTGTCGGATTGGCGCTGGGGCGCCGCCTCGATCGCGGGGCGTTCCGCGCGCTGCGGCGAGGTGCCGCCCTGCCGGCGCCAGGGTGGCTGCGCTGGCTGGGGCGGCACAGCCTCGCTGTCTACATGGTTCACCAACCGATCCTGCTGGGCCTGCTGTGGCTCGCCGTGGGGCGCCGTTGAGATCGTCGGCGCGACCCCGTTCGGTGGCTGAAACCACCTCGGACCGCCGCCGGACCGGCGTCGCGCCGTCTTCCGCCCGCCGCCGGCAAGCCGCGACGCATTTGGACCGAGGTGTCGATTCCGCTATAATCGGCCGCTTGCAGGCGCGTAGCTCAGCTGGTTAGAGCACCACCTTGACATGGTGGGGGTCGTTGGTTCGAGTCCAATCGCGCCTACCACCCGACTACGATGTACCGCGAAACACCGCACGACGGAAAGGCATGGTTATGACACCGCGAACGCGCAGGGAAACCGCCTAGATAGCGCGAGTTCGCACGTCGTCGGTGTACGGAAAAGTGCGGCTCGTCCGCACTTTTTTTATGGGGTCAGAGACGACTTTCCGATGGCAGCGTCGTGTACCGCCCGGCTTCCGGAAAGTCGTCTCTGACCCCCAAGGCAAGGAATCGCCATGCCGAAAATCACGCTTCCCGACGGCGCCGTCAAGACCTTCGACGCGCCGGTCACCGTGGCCCAAATTGCCGCGGCGATCGGTCCCGGCCTCGCCAAGGCCGCGCTCGCCGGCAAGATCGACGGCAAGCTCGTCGACGTTTCGCACCGGATCGAGCACGACGCCGCGCTGGCGATCGTCACCGACAAGGACGCCGAGGGTCTGGAAGTCCTGCGGCACTCGACCGCCCACCTGCTCGCGTATGCGGTGAAGGAACTCTTTCCCGAGGCGCAGGTGACCATCGGCCCGGTGATCGAGGACGGGTTCTACTCCGACTTCGCGTACAAGCGCCCGTTCACGCCCGAAGATCTCGAAGCCATCGAGAAGAAGATGGCCGAGCTCGCAAAACTGGACGAACGCGTCACCCGCCGCCTGATGCCGCGCGACGACGCCGTCGCCTACTTCAAGGCGCAGGGCGAGCACTACAAGGCCGAAATCATCGCGTCGATCCCGGCGGAGCAGGACATATCGCTCTACACCGAGGGGCGATTCACCGACCTTTGCCGAGGGCCGCACGTGCCCTCGACGGGCAAGCTCAAGGTCTTCAAGCTGCTGAAGGTCGCGGGGGCATATTGGCGCGGCGATTCGAAGAACGAGATGCTCCAGCGTATCTACGGGACGGCGTGGGCGAGCAGGGATGACCTCGCCGCCTACCTGACGCGGATCGAGGAGGCGGAGAAGCGCGACCACCGGCGCCTCGGGCGGCAGCTCGACCTCTTTCATCTGCAGGACGAAGCGCCGGGGATGGTGTTCTGGCATCCGAAGGGATGGACGATCTGGCAACAGGTCGAGCAATACATGCGCCGCGTCTACCAGGACCATGGCTACCTCGAGGTGAAGTGCCCGCAGATACTCGATCGGTCGCTGTGGGAAAAATCCGGCCACTGGGCGAACTTCAAGGAGAGCATGTTCACGACGGAGTCGGAAAAGCGCGACTTCGCGATCAAGCCGATGAATTGCCCCGGACACGTGCAGATCTTCAACGCCGGCCTCCGCAGCTATCGCGAATTGCCCTTGCGCTATGGCGAGTTCGGCAACTGCCATCGCAACGAGCCGTCCGGCG
>JANMBN010000151.1:0-11304 GCA_031360485.1 Betaproteobacteria bacterium
GCCTGGCGCTCGCGGACAAGACGTTTTGCTACGCGGCGAATCTCGGCTGGAACGCCGTCGCCGCCCTCGCTCCCCTCGGCGCGAAGGCCGTCGTGCACGACGATCTCGACGCGCTCGTCGGCGCAATCGTCGCCGAGGCGCGCGCCGGCGATCACGTCCTGGTGATGAGCAACGGCGGTTTCGGCGGCATTCACCGCAAGCTGCTCGCGCGCCTCGCCGCGCCATCATGAGCGCGCCCGCGATCGTCTATCTGCACGGCTTCAACTCGGCGCCGCAATCGGTGAAGGGGCAGCTGATCGGGCGCCGGGCGGCAGCGCTGGCCGATCCGCCCGTCTTCCATCTGCCGCGACTCGCGCACCGGCCGGCCGAAGCGATCCGCGAGGTCTGCGCGTGGATCGACGCCGAGGTGCCGGGCGGACGCGGCCTCGCGCTCATCGGCAGCTCGCTCGGCGGCTATTACGCGACATGGCTCGCCGAGAAATATGGCGCGCGCGCCGTCCTGATCAATCCGGCGATCCGGCCGTGCGAGGATCTCCGCCCGTTCCTCGGTCGGCAGCGCAACCTCTACACGGGCGAGGAATACGAGGTGACGCCGGCGCACTTCGACGAACTCGCCTCGCTGCGGGTTGCGCGGATCACGCAGCCCGGCCGGTACCTGCTGCTGCTGCGCAGCGGCGACGAGGTTCTCGACTGGCGCGACGCGATCGCGTTCTACGCGGGGGCGTTTCAGTACGTCGCCGGCGGCGGCGACCACGGCTGGACCGAGTTCGGCGCGGAAGTCTCGTCGGTGCTGCGCTTCGCCGGGTGTCGGACGTGACGGTGCGAGAATCCTTCGAAGTCGCGGTCGTCGGCGGCGGCCTCGTCGGCGCCGCCGTGGCGTTCGGGCTCCGCTCGCTCGGCGCGAAACTCGCGATGCTCGACGAAGGGGATGTCGCCCTTCGCGCGGCGCGGGGCAACTTCGGACTCATCTGGGTTCAGGGAAAGGGGATGGGCCTAGCACCCTACGGAACGTGGACGCAGCGCTCGGCGCGCGAGTGCCGCGGCTCGCCGCGGAGCTTCTGCGCGAGGCGGGTATCGACGTCGCGCTCGCGCAGCCCGGCGGCGTCCACGTCTGCCTCACCCCCGACGAGCTGGCGCAACGCGCCGCGGCGCTGGAGGCGTTGCAGGCGCAAGCGGGCTTCAGGCGCTATGCCGTCGAGGTCCTGGATCGCGCGCAACTCGCGAAGCGGCTTCCCGGCCTCGGGCCCGATGTCGCCGGAGGGACGTACTGCCCGCTCGACGGCCATTGCAATCCGTTGAAACTGCTGCGGGCGCTGCATCGGGCGATCGCCCGTGCGGGCGGCGTCTGCCGCGCCGGCCGGGATGTTCGCTCCATCACGCCGCGCGGGAGCGGCTTTGTGCTGGAAACGGCCGCCGGTCCGATCGCCGCCGAGAAGGTCGTCCTCGCCGCCGGCCTGGGCAACGCGGCGCTCGCGCCGATGGTCGGGATCGACGCGCCGGTTCGGCCGAACAAGGGCCAGATCATCGCGCTCGAACGGATGCCGCGGTTTCTGACGATGCCGCTCGAGACCATCCGGCAGACCGACGAGGGCACCGTGCTCGTCGGTGACTCGCAGCAGGATCGCGGCTTCGACGATTCGCTCGACATCGACGTGCTCGCCGCGATGGCCGCGCGCGCCGCGCGCGTGTTTCCCGCGTTGGCCGCCGCGCGGGTGGTGCGCGCATGGGCGGGACTGCGCGTGCGAAGCCCCGACGGCGTCCCGATCTACGAGCAGTCCGGCGCGCACCCGGGGGCATTTCTCGCCACCTCCCACAGCGGCGTCACGCTCGCCGCGGTGCACGCTTACGCATTTGCGCCGGCGGTCGCCGTCGGCGCATTGCCGGAATCGTTCAAACCCTTTGTCGCGAGGCGATTCGATGTTCCGGAAGCCGCCTGATCCCGAGCGGGTCGGCGCGCCGCGCAGGCGCGGCCCATCGAATCGCGGGCCGCTGTGAACAAGGTCTACGACGTCGCGGTGATCGGCGCCGGTCCTGCGGGGCTCGCCGCGGCGACCGTCGCCGCCGCGCATGCGCTGGCGACGGTACTGTTCGACGAACAGACGGCGCCGGGCGGCAATGTCTATCGCGCGCCGGCGGCGCGACGAGAGGGGCCTCGGGAAATGCCGGATGGCGACTCCGCGCGCCGCGCGGCTCTCGTCGCCGCATTCCGCCAGTCGGGCGCGACCCCCGTTTTCGACGCAACCGTGTGGTCGGCGCGCAAACGCGACGATGGCCTGTACGAGATCGGCGTGTCGTACGGCGCTTCCGCCGAGCGCAGCGTCCGCTTCGTGGTCGCGCACTCGGTGATCATCGCGACCGGCGCGCTGGAGCGCCCGTTTCCGATTCCCGGCTGGACGCTGCCCGGCGTGATGGCGGCCGGGGCCGCGCCGATTCCGCTCCAGGCTCCCGGCACCGGCGTTGCGGGTCGCGTCGTGCTTGCGGGAACCGGCCCGATGCTCTGGCTGCTCGCCTTGCAGTGCCTCGATGCCGGAGTGAGAGTGGACGCGCTGCTCGACACGACGCCGCGCAGCCGATGGTGGCGCGTCGTTCCCGATGCATGGGGTTTCGCGCGCTCCGCCTATTTCGACGGGGATGCGCGCTTGCGGCGCGATGTGCGCCGGCGCGTTCGCGTCGTATCGAATGTGTCCGCGCTGGCGGCGGCCGGGCCGGGACGGCTGGAGAGCCTCCAATACGACGCGGCCGGCGGCACGCACGCGCTCTCCGCAGACCTGCTGCTGCTGCATCAGGGTATCGTGCCCGACATCAACCTCGGCAGCGCGATGGGTTGCAGCTATCGTTGGGACGATGCGCAGGCGTGCTTCCATCCCGTTGTCGATGCGTGGGGCGGAAGCTCGCTGCCCGACGTGTTTTTCGCCGGTGACGCGGCCGGGATCGCCGGCGCGAAAGCGGCCGAAGCGCGCGGGCAGCTCGCTGCGCTGGCGGTTGCCAATGCGCTCGGCCGCATCGACGCCAAATCCCGCGACGCCGCCGCCGAGGGTCCGCGTGCCGCGCTGCGGCGGGCCTTGCGCGGACGCGCGTTCCGGGATGCGATGTGCCGGCCTGCCGATGCGTACCGAATCCCGCGAGGCGACACCATCGTTTGCCGCTGCGAGCAGGTCACCGCGCAACAGGTCGTCGCCGCGGTGAAAGAGGGGGCCTGCGGCCCGAATCAGGTGAAGGCGTTCCTGCGCTGCGGCATGGGTCCCTGTCAGGGGCGCTACTGCGGCGTCACCGTCACCGAGCTCGTCGCGCGTGAACGGGGGATCGCGCCGTCCGAGGCAGGTCATTTCCGGCTGCGCTGGCCGGCGAAGCCGATCACGCTGCGCGAACTCGCGTCGCTGGCGGGCTCGCCGGAGGCCGAGCGCGCGGTCGTGCGCGGGCCGCTGCGATGAATTCGCCCGACAAGTCCATCCGTGCCGGCCGGGATTCGAACGAAGGATCGTGACGATGCCGCCTCCTTTCGCCTCTGCGCACGCGCCCTCGCTGTGGACGGCGACCGCGTGCGCCGACCGCGACTGGCCGACGCTCGAGGGCAATGCGCGCGCCGACGTGGCGATCGTCGGCGGCGGCTACACCGGTTGCGCCGCCGCGCTCGCGCTCGCGCAGAGCGGCGCCAGGGTCGTCCTGGTGGAGGCCAACCAGATCGGCTGGGGTGCGTCGGGTCGCAACGGCGGGCAGGTGATCCCGGGGCTCAAGTACGACCCGGACGAGCTCGAAGCGATGTTCGGGCCCGAGCTCGGTCCGCGCATCGTCGCGGCCGTCGGCGGTGTCGGCGACGAAGTCTTCGGGTTGATCGAGAAGCACGGTATCGCCTGCGACGCCGTGCGCCGCGGCTGGCTGCAGCCGGCGTTCTCGCTGCCGACGTTGCGCACGGTGACGCGCCGTGCGGAGCAGTGGTCGCGGCGCGGCGCCGGCGTCGTCGTGCACGACCGCGCGCGGATGGCGGAGCTCGTCGGCAGCGAGCACTATCTCGGCGGGTTGGAGGATTCGAGGGCCGGACACGTGCAGCCGCTTTCCTACGCCCGCGGGCTCGCGGCGGCTGCGCAGCGGGCGGGCGCGGCGATCCATGTCCGTTCGCCGGCGACGGCGCTCGACGCGCGCAACGGCGGCTGGACGGTCACGACGCCGCGCGGGGCGATCGCCGCGGACGCCGTGCTGATCGGCACCAACGGCTACACCGACGGATTGTGGCCCGGCCTCGCGCATACGGTCGTCCCGATGATGAGTCTTCAGGCGGCCACTCCTCCGCTGCCGCAGGACATCGGCGCCGGCATCCTGCGCCATGGCCACTGCGCGTCGGACACGCGGCGGCTCCTCTGGTACTACCGCCGCGATGCGCAGGGCCGTCTCGTCATGGGAGGCCGCGTGCCGTTTCGCGAGGATCTGGGCCCGAAGGACGCCGCGCACCTGCGGGCGGCGGTCGACCGGCTCTATCCGCAACTCGCTCGCGTTCCGTTCGAGTACCACTGGGCGGGCCGCGTGGCGATGACGCGGGACGCGCTACCGCACCTGCACGAGCTCGCGCCGGGACTGTGGGCCGGGCTCGGCTACAACGGCCGTGGCGTCGGTATGGCGACATTGATGGGACGACTGCTCGCCCTCGTTGCGCGCGGGACCCGGCTCGCCGACATCCCGTTCCCGGTGACCGCGATGCGGCCGATCCCCGGCTACCCTTTCACCAGGATCGTTGCGCGCGCGCTGGTTCGGTATTACCGTCTGCGCGATCGGCTCGAATCCGCCTAACACCGAGTACACCCAGGGCTTCCCTTCACGTACGTCCCCACAAGGAGTTCACGATGTTGCCACTCGCCCGTCTGTTCGCGCTCGTTGCGGCGCTCGCTGTCGCACCCGGCGCGATCGCCCAAACCGTCTACAAGGTTGGCTCGACCCCGACGGGAGTTCCGTTCACGTTCCTCGACGTCAAGTCCAACACGATTCAGGGCGCGATGGTCGACCTCATCACCGCGATCGGCGAGGACGCCGGCTTCAAGGTGGACGTGCAGGCGACGCCTTTCTCGGCGTTGATCCCGTCGCTCACCGGGAACAAGATCGACCTCATCTCGGCGGCGATGCTCATCACCGACGCGCGCAAGGAGGTGATCGATTTCTCGGACCCGGTGTTTCCGTATCCGGAAGGCATGGTCGTCAGCGCCGACGACGCGACGCCATACAAGGGCTTAGGCGACCTGAGGGGCGCGACCGTCGGCGCGCAGGTCGGAACCGTCTACGTGGATTTCCTCAGGAAGAACGGCGAATTCGCCGAAGTGAAGATCTACGACTCGCTCGCCGACGTGTTGCGCGACGTCAGCCTCGGCCGCATCAAGGCCGGCTTCGGCGACGGCCCGATCCTCGCGTACCAGCTGTCGCAGAACAAGGATTTCAAGGCGAAGCTCGTCAGGACGTACGAGCCGAGGATGGCGGGAAGCGTCGGCATCGGTGTGCGCAAGAGCGACGCGGAGCTTCTGAAGAAAGTGAACGCGTCGCTCGCGAAGCTCAAGGCCAATGGCACGCTGGACAGGATTCTCGTGAAGTGGAACCTCAAGTGACATCGGCAATGGCGGGCGGCCGTCGGGTCGGCCGGCCGCCGCGCCATCGCAGCTCCTGATGCCGGTCCTCGCGCGATTCCTGGCCGACGCGCGGGACTTCCTGCCGATCCTGCTCCAGGGCTGCGTCGTCACGATCCAGCTGACGCTCGCCGCGCTCGTGCTGTCCACGCTGCTGGGCTTCGTCTGGGCGCTGATGCGCCTGTCGCCCTCGGCATTGCTGCGCTGGCCCGCGGCGACGTTCGTCACGGTGATCCGCGGCATTCCGATCATCGTCCAGCTCTTCTACATGTACTTCGTCCTGCCGGAACTCGGCATCCAGCTCAACGCGTTCCAGGCGGGTTTCATCGGCCTCGGCATCGCGTACTCGGCGTACCAGGCCGAGAACTTCCGCGCCGGCATCGAGGCGGTCGAGCACGGACAGATCGAGGCGGCGCAATCGCTGGGAATGCGCCCGGCGGTCGTGATGCGGCGCGTGATCCTGCCGCAGGCGATCCGCGTTTTCCTGCCGCCGTATGGCAACACGATGATCATGATGCTGAAGGACTCGTCGATCGCCTCGGCGATCACCGTGGCCGAGCTCACGAGGGGAGGGCAGCTGATCGCGGCGTCGACGTTCAAGAACATGACGGTATTCACGCTGGTCGCGCTGCTGTACCTCACGATGAGCCTGCCGCTCACGTTCTTCGCGCGCTGGCTCGAGCGGAAATTCGGCCGCAAATGATCGTCGTCGACCGCATCGGCAAGTCGTTCGGCGCGAACGTCGTGCTCGACGACTTCTCGCTCACGGTCGCCAAGGGGGAGGTCGTCTGCATCATCGGGCCCTCGGGGTCCGGCAAGTCGACGGCGCTTCGCTGCATCAACGGGCTCGAGTCCTACGACAGCGGCAACATCACGATCGACGGCGTCAGGGTGAGCCGCGACGAGCCGTCGATCCACGCGATCCGCAGCGAAACGGGGATGGTCTTCCAGCGCTTCAACCTCTTCCCTCACCGCACCGCGGTGGAGAACGTGATGGAGGGGCCCGTCCACGTGAAGCGCATTCCGCGCGCCGAGGCCCGCGCGCGCGCCGTCGCGCTGCTCGAGAAGGTCGGCCTTGCGCACAGGATCGACGCCTACCCGGACCGGCTATCCGGCGGCCAGCAGCAGCGCGTCGCGATCGCGCGCGCGCTCGCGATGCAGCCGAAGGTGATGCTGTTCGACGAGCCGACGAGCGCGCTCGACCCGGAACTCGTCGGCGACGTGCTGAAGGTGATGCTGACGCTCGCGCGCGAGGGAATGACGATGATCGTCGTCACCCACGAGATCGGATTCGCCGCCGAGGTGGCCCACCGCGTCCTTTTCCTCGACCACGGGAAGGTCCTCGAGCAGGGGCCGCCCGGCCAGATCCTCAGGGATCCACGGCACGAGCGCACGCGCGATTTCCTGCAGCGCGTGCTGCGCCCGGCAGCGTGATCCGCCGCCGGGGGGGGGGCGGCGATGTTGCGGCGCAGCACGCCATTTTCGGGCGCTTCGGGTAAAATATCCGACAGGCGCCGAGCCGATTCCGGCACCGGATTTTCTTAACCTGCCAGCTTTTCAGTCTGGGCCACAAGCCCGCCGCTGATCTGGCACACCTCCTGCTCTCCCAGTGTGACAGGACCCGACTCTCACAAGGAGCATCGGCATGGACACCCGTTTCGCCGCCGGCGCCGCGCCGGCCATTGGCCCCACCACCGTCTCCCCGGCGATCGCTCGCGAGCGCCGCTATGCCGCGCGCAACTACGACCCGTTGCCGGTCGTCCTCACGCACGGCGATGGCTGCTGGCTGTGGGACGAGCACGGCCGTCGCTACCTCGACATGATGAGCGCGTATTCGGCGGTGAGCCACGGCCACGCGCATCCGCGCATCGTCTGCGCGCTGGTCGAGCAGGCGCAGCGGCTCGCGGTCACGTCCCGGGTTTTCCACAACGAGCTTCTGCCGGCTTTTCTGCAGCGGCTGACGGCGCTGACGGGTCTCGACCGCGCGCTGCCGGCCAACGGCGGCGCCGAGGCGGTGGAGACCGCACTCAAGGCCGCGCGCAAATGGGGCCACAAGATCAAGGGCATTCCCGCCGACCGCGCGGAGATCATCGTCTGCGCGGGCAATTTCCACGGCCGCTCGATCACGATCGTCGGATTTTCGTCGGAGCCGCAGTATCGCGACGGTTTCGGGCCGTTTCCGCCGGGATTCCGGCACGTTCCGTTCGGCGATGCCGAGGCGCTGGCGCGCGCGATCGGTCCGAACACCGCGGCGTTCCTGGTCGAGCCGATCCAGGGCGAAGGCGGCATCGTCGTTCCCCCCGCCGGCTATCTCGCGCAGTGCGCACGCATCTGCCGCGAGCGCAACGTGCTCCTCATCTGCGACGAAATCCAGACCGGCATGGGTCGCACCGGGAGATTTCTCGCGTGCGAGCACGAAAACGTGAAGCCCGACGGCGTGATTCTCGGCAAGGCGCTGGGCGGCGGACTGTTGCCGGTGTCGGCTTTCGTCGCCACCGACGATGTGATGCAGGTGTTCACGCCGGGCGATCACGGCAGCACGTTCGGCGGCAATGCGCTCGCCGCGGCCGTGGGACTTGCGGCGCTCGACGTGCTGTTCGACGAGGGCCTGATCGAGCGCTCGGCCGTCGAGGGTGCGTACCTGCTCGCCAAGCTGTCGACGGTGCAGAGCCCGCTGATCCGCGAGGTCCGCGGCAAGGGGCTCTTCATCGGCGTCGAGGTCGACCGCGAGCGGATCAGCGCGCGCGACGTCGTCGACCGGCTGCTTGCGCGCGGGATCCTGTCCAAGGACACGCACGGCACGGTCGTGCGCTTCGCGCCGCCGCTGACGATCGAGCGCAAGACGCTCGACTGGGCGGTCGAGGAAGTGCGCGCGGTGTTCGCCGAGCTCGGCGGCGGATTGAGGCGCGCCGCGTAGCCGAAGCCGCTTCGGCGTCGATGCGGGCGGGTTCGCCCGCGCTTGCTGCCGGCGGATTGCGGACCGGTGTCGTTGCATGACGGCGTCGGCGCCGGCATGCCTGCCGGCGCTATACTTTGGCCATGCCCAAGCCTTCGCTCGCCGGCAAGCTCGTGGTGGCGATCTCGTCGCGGGCGCTGTTCGATCTCACGGAAAGCCACCGGATCTACACGGTGGAGGGGGTCGAGGCGTATCACCGCTACCAGGTCGAGCACGAGGACGAGATCCTGGCGACGGGACCTGCGTTCGTGCTGGTGAAGAAGCTGCTGCGCATCAATCGGCCGGACAAGCAGTACGTCGAAGTGATCCTGCTTTCGCGCAACTCCGCGGACACCGGCCTGCGCGTGTTCAACGCGATCAAGCACTACGGGCTCGACATCACCCGCGCGGCGTTCACCAAGGGCGAGCCGACATCAAGATACGTGCCCGCCTTCGGTGCGCACCTGTTTCTCTCCGCCGACCAGGGCGACGTCCGGCGCGCTCTCGACGACGGCCACGCCGCCGCGACGATCTTCCCGAGCGCGGTGGGCACCAACGAGACCGACGAATTGCGCATCGCGTTCGACGGCGACGCCGTGCTCTTCTCCGACGAGGCCGAGCGCGTCTATCAGCAGAACGGGCTCGCCGCGTTCTCGAAGAGCGAATCCGATTCGGCCAAGGAGCCGCTGATCGGCGGGCCATTCAAGGAATTCCTCGCCGGACTGCATCGCATACAGGCCGATTTTCCCGAGGACAAGAGCCCCATCCGCACCGCGCTCGTCACCGCGCGCAGCGCGCCTGCGCACGAGCGCGTGATACGGACGCTGCGCGCGTGGAACATCCGGATCGACGAGGCGCTGTTCCTGGGCGGCCTCGACAAGGGCGAATTCCTGCGTGCATTCCGCGCCGACATCTTTTTCGACGACCAGCGCACGCACGTGGAGTCGGCGATGAAACACGTCGCCGCGGGCCACGTTCCGCATGGCGTCGCCAACGAAGAAAAGCTGCCGGCCCGTTGAGCACGCCGGCCGATCCGTTCACGCTGGCCGATTGGCGGCATACCGTCGCGGAACACTACGCGGCGGTGCGCGCATTGGCGGGCACCGACGGGCTGGCGGCGAGCACGCAGTTCCGCGCGGCGCGGACGCGCCTGTTCCGCGAGCATCCGGACAGCCCGATCACGCTCGGGCGGCGCCCGGAATGGGGCGGGCTCCACTGGTATCCCTACGATCGGGCGTGGCGCGTCCGCGGCGACATCGATTCGACGACGCCGCGGGAGACGTTCGAGATTTCGCTCGCGTCGGATGGCGTGCTGCGCTGCACGCGCGTCGGGCGCGTGCGCTTCGCGATCGCGGGACAGGCGTCCTCGCTCGCCGTGTATTGGTTCGAAGGCTATGGAGGAGGGCTCTGGCTGCCGTTTTCCGACGCGTCGAACGCCGGGGAAACCTATGGCGGCGGCCGCTATCTCTACGACACGATCAAAGGGGCCGACCTCGGGATCTCGGGCGGCGAGATCGTCCTCGACTTCAACTTCGCCTACAACCCGTCCTGCGCGTACGACGATCGCTGGTCGTGCCCGCTGTCGCCATCCGAGAACCGGCTTCCGTTCGCGGTGACGGCGGGGGAGCGAAGCCCGGAATGACCGGAGCGGGGCGATTGACAGTGGGTCCCGCCGGGCCGAAAGTGTCAGTTGCGCCGAAACGCAACGAGGATTCGATGGACACACTTGCGACTGGCCGACGCATTGGATTGCGGGTGACGAAATATCTGATGGCGTTGGCTGCCGCCGCCTGGATCAGCGGCACGGGCGCGCAAATGGTCTACCTCGGCACTGCTCTTACCGGGCTCTGGTCCACCGTGGGAGAGCCGGGCTGGGGCCTGACGGCGACCCACGAGGAACCCGCCATCTTCCTGACGTTTTTCATCTATCGCGGCGATACGACCCCGTACTGGGTCACCGCGACGCTCACCCGAGGCCCGGATGTCGGCGGCGCGGCGGTGTATTTGGGAGATCTCTACGAGACCCGCGGCCCGGGAATCGGCGTTCCGTTCAATCCAACCGCCGTCACCTATCGCAAGGTGGGTGAGGTCACATTCGTCTCGTCGGACCTGTTGACCGTGACGTTGACTTATGTCGTCGACGGCGTCCTTGTCATCAAGACACTGACACGGTTCACGCTGCACAATCTCGATTTTTCCGGGGCGTATGCCGGGGCGAGGCTTTCTACGACACAGAACTGCAGCTCCCCCTCGCTCAACGGGCGAACCGCGGTCGAATATGGAGCAATGACGGTAACGCACACCCCGGGTACTCTCAGGCTCGTCTTGCAGGGCGCGAGTAACACCTGCACCTTCTTGGGCAGGTACCTGCAACTCGGATCGTGGGGCAATGCCGACGGCAATCACTCATGTTCCGACGGGACCAGCGGGCCGTTGACCCTTATCGCAATGCAGAGGACGGTTGCGGGCTTTACGGCGGCATTTGCCGGGAACAACCAGCAGTGCGAGTTTCGGGGAACGATCAGCGGCATCGTATCTCCGTACTGACACCACACCACACCACACTGCACTACGCTGCGCCGCTCACCGGGATCGGTGCCGGTACGCGCGGACCGCCCGCTCCCGCAGTCAGTCGACGATCCGGCCGTAAAACGGATACTGCGGATCGTTGTACCCGGGGGTCGACGGATGCCCGGGCTTGACCAGCGAATCGACGAGCGCCTCGTCGGCCGCGCTCCATGCGGTCCCGATTGCGGTGACGTAATC
>JANMBN010000193.1:0-8290 GCA_031360485.1 Betaproteobacteria bacterium
GACGATCCGGCAGATGGTCGCGAAGGAGCCGGTCCGCAGGGTCAGCGACGCCTCCTCCAGGCTGCGGTCGAGCTGCTCCAGCGATGCCATCGCCGCGCGTACGCCCGGACCCATGTTGCGGACGACGAAGCTCGCCACGACGATCATCCCGGTCTGGATGAATTCCAGCGGCGGGTCGTTGAACGCCAGGATGTAGGCGATGCCCAGGACCGTCCCCGGTACCGCCGCCGCCGTGAGCGCTCCAATCTCGAATGCGCCCCGCCCGAAGAAGCGGCGCCGGGACAACAGATAGGCGGTCATCAACCCGAACACGGCGGTCAGCGGCGCGGCGATCATCGAGAGCTTGAGCGTCGTGAAGAGAGAATCCCAGGCTTGGCCGTTGAAATGGACCCCTTGCCCGTCGAAGGACAAGCCGAAGGCGCCTGCATAGTGGCGAAGCGTAAGCGTGTGGTTGAGACCCCAGTTCTCGACGAAGCCGCCGAAGATGATCATGCCGTAAATGGCGACGGTGAATACGGCCCAGGGCACGGCAATCGCCTGGCAGGCCCAGCGGACACCGGCCGGAAGCGGGATCGACGCGCCGCCTTGTCCCTTGCCGGCGATGGTGACGAAGCCCTTGTCCGCCAGCGCCCGGCGCTGAAGCGCGAACACGATCATCATGATCGCCAGCAGGATGAGACCGAGGACCGCGGCAAGCCCGCGATCCTGGCGCGCGCCGACGATCGCGAAATAGACGCTGGTCGCCAGCACCTGAAAATTTCCGCCGAGGAGCAGCGGATTGCCGAAATCCGCCAGGCTCTCGATGAAACCGATGAGGAAGGCGTTGGCGATGCCGGGCAGGGCCAGCGGCAAGGTCACCGTGCGAAAGACGCGCCCCGGTTCTGCCCGCAGCGTCTGCGCCGCCTCCTCCAGCGCAGGGTTGATGCCCTGGATGACGCCGACGAGGATGAGGTAGGCGACCGGCGTGAAGGACAGCGTCTGCGCGACCCAGACACCCTGGAAACCGTAGATCCATCGCCCGCCCTCGATGCCGAACGCCCATTCGAGCAGCTTGTTGATGGCGCCGTTGCGACCCATCAGCAGGATCAGCGCCAAACCGACGACGAATGGCGGCGCGATGATGGGCAGGATCGACAAGAAGCGGAGCAGCCGGCGGCCGATGAACGCCGTGCGGTCGGTGACCAGCGCGAACGCAAGCGCCAGGAGCGTCGACGACGACGCGGCGGCGAGCCCCAGGAGCAGCGTGTTGACGACGACGCCGTCGGGCTGCCAGATCCGGGGGTTGGCGATGCGTTGCCAGAACAGCTCGGGCGCGAACGCGCCACGCGGCGTCTGAAAGACGCTGACGCCCATGCGCATAAGCGGGTAGAGGACGAAGATCGCGAGGACCGCCGTGACGATGCCGAGCATGCCGGCGGTAAAGAAGTCGCCTCCGCAGGCACCGCGCGCGGCCAACCCGCGGCAGACGAGCATCAGCGCGGCGAGACCGTACGCGAGGGCGCCGAGCCCGAGCCCGGGATTGCGGGGAGGAAGGGCGCCGAACAGGGCCGCAGGCAGCGACCATGTCCATCCCCGGAGGCCGATCGAAAGCGCGACGACGAGGAGCCCGGTCAGGGCAAGCAGCCCGAGCGCGGCCAGGACCGTGCCGTCGCGCCGCGAGAGCTCCGGGTGGCGAACGGGTTGCAGGGCAAGGGCAAGCGGGAGCGCCAGCGGCAATAGCCAATAGCGCGCTCCGAAGATGACCTGACCCAGTGCCGAGCCGCCGGCGCCCGCGGGCCAGGACTGGAGCCACTCGAAGGCGAACACGCCGGCGTCGTCGCCATTCCAGGGCAGCAAGAGAAGGCCGACCCAGCCGAGGGCGAGCCACCCGATGCCTGACAGGCGGCGATTGGCCCGGTTCATGGCGCCCGCGCGGACCGGCGCTCACCGCCGGTCAAGTTTTGTCCAGACGCCGCCGAGCCGCGACGAGGCGACCGCAGCCGCGACGAACGCGGCGCCCTTTACCCCATCGTCTATCGTCGCGAACAGGACGCCTTTGCCGGGTTTCTTGCCCCGTTGCGCCGCGCGAATGGCCGCGGCCGCCTCCGTGTAGATCGTTGCGAATCCCTCGAGGTAGCCCTCGGGGTGACCCGCCGGGATTCGGCTGACGCGCGTCGCTGCCACACCGACGCCGGCCCCTCCACGCGACAGCCGCCGGGTCGGTTCGCCGAACGGGGACCAACGGAGGTGATCGGGCCGCTCCTGGTGCCATTCGATACCGCCTTTGGAGCCATAGACGCGAAGCTTGATGTCGTTCTCGTTCCCGGGCGCGACTTGGCTCGCCCAAAGGCTCCCGCGCGCGCCGTTCGCATACCGCAGAAGTATCTGCGCATTGTCGTCGAGCCGGCGCCCGGGCACGAAGGAAGTGAGTTCTGCGAGAATCTCCGTTACCGCGAGGCCGGTTACGAAATCCGCCAGATTGTAGGCATGCGTGCCGATGTCCCCGACGCAACCGCCGATGCCGGAGCGGGCTGGATCGGTGCGCCAGCCGGCCTGCTTGTGGCCGGTCGACTCCAGGCTTTCGGTCAGCCAGTCCTGCGGGTATTCGATTTGAACGATGCGAATCTCGCCCAGCGCTCCGCCCCGTATCATCTCGCGCGCCTGGCGCACCATCGCGTAGCCCGTGTAATTGTGCGTAAGAACGAATACCAGGCCGGATTTCCTGACGATCGCCCGGAGCTTCAATGCCTCCTCAAGCGTCGTTGTCAGCGGCTTGTCGCAGATCACGTGGATGCCGGCTTTGATGAAGGCCGTCGCGACCGGCGCATGCAGGTGATTCGGCGTTACGATCGAGACCGCTTCGATTCCGTCCGGCCGATTGCGTTCGCATCGCGCCATCTCGGCGTAGCCGGAATAGATGCGCTTCGGATCCAAGCCGAGCGCGATACCGGAGCGCAACGCCTTCGCGGGCGTCGAGGACAGCGCCCCTGCGACAAGTCGATAGTGGTCGTCGACGCGCGCGGCGATTCTGTGCACCGCGCCGATGAAAGCCCCTTCGCCGCCACCCACCATGCCCAGGCGAATGCGGCCGTCGGTGAGGTGCCGCGCGCGTTCTTCAGCCTCAAGCCTTGCCAACGATCTTCTCCATCAGCGCTGCAAGCTCGGCCTGGATGCCCGGGGTCGCGGCGATCATCGGACCGCCGCCTCGCAAGCCGCCTCGCGCGAGAAAATCATTCACCCAGCCGCCGGCTTCCTGGACGAGAACGATCCCGGCCATGACGTCCCAGGGATAGAGATGCAGTTCGACGAAACCGTCGAGCCGGCCGCAGACGACATGGGCCAGCGAAACAGCCGACGAACCATTGCAGCGGAATCCCGCCTTCTTGTCGAACAGCGCCTGGAGAATTTCGAGATAGGCTGCCGATGAATGCCTGAACGAATAGTCGACGCCCAGCGTCGATTGGGCGAGCGAAGCACAGTCGCTTACGCGTACCGGCTTGCCGTTGCACGTCGCGCCACCGCCCCGCAGCGCCGCGAACTGCTCGTTCAGGGTCGGGATATCGATTACGCCGATGACCGGCTCTCCCAGGTGCATGAAGCCAATCGAAACGCACCAGTCCGAACGACCACCGGCGAAGTTGCCCGTTCCGTCGATCGGATCGATCACCCAGAGACCCCGAAGGGTTTCGGAACGGGTTTCGGTATGGCTTTCCTCGGCGAGAAAGAAATCGCCCGGAAACAAACGCGTCAACGACTGCACGATGAGACGCTCGACCGCCAGGTCGGCCGCGGTAACGACGTCTTGCGGGCCCTTGGAGGCGACTTGCAGTCGTTGCGGCTCGGCGAGAAAGCTCAATGCATGCCGGCCCGCTTCGGCGGCAACCGATCGCGCAGCGTCGAAGCGAGATTGCAACGCTTCGGATGTCAGCGGCGTCGGTTCGGCTCCCGGACGTCCCCGATTCTCGCTACCCTGCATGGCTACCGCCGATCCCGGCCACGCCAAGCAAGGATGGAGCGCCGGCGGCCTGGCATCGACAAGAGTTTACGCAGTCGGCTGAAGGTCGAACTTCTGTTCTTCGATCGGCTGTGGATTGCGAATCTCGGCCTCGCTGGCCGGCATGTCCCCCAGCGCAACCCGGGTTGCCATCCCGATATTGTGGATGATGTCCTCGATATCCTGCGCGGTATGCAGCGGATGCATCGCCACCATCACCGTCCGGTTGAGGATTTCCAGCGAGCGGGCGCACATGTCCTTCGAATAAGTCCGGCGGCACTCCGCATTCGCCGGCATGTTGAACGGGTTCATCGCCGGATGCGCGGCACCCGCTCCCATCAATACCTGATCCCATTCGGTGTAGGTGTGGCGGCCGGTCTTCCCGGCGATCACGCTGGGAAAGGTTCGCACGAAACGGTCGGCCGCCGCCGCGGAAGGAAGAGTGTACACAGTCTGGGTGGCGCAGTCGTCGTCGGGAGAATGCGTCAGAGCCGGGCGAAGGCCGAGACTTGCCAGGTGCCGGGTGCCGGCGAGAACGCGGCGTTTCTCGGCGCGCATCGCTCCCACCATGCCGTCGATGCGATCGAGCTGCACGTTGAGCATCGCGCCCATCAATTCGGACGCGCGGGCGCCATTGGTGACGAACGGCTGGATCGCGTCACTCCTGCCGTGCCAATAAAAATGGCACGGATCGATCGCACAGCGCACCTTTTCGGCGAGTCTTGCATCGTTCGCGGCCACGCCGCCCCCTTCGCCGCAGGTCATGTTCTTGTAGTAATTGAAGCTGAAGGCGCCGAGTTGGCCGATGCTGCCCAGCCGGCGTCCCTTGTAGGAGCCCCCGACGCCCTGACAGGCGTCTTCGATCACGATCAGCCGGTGCTTCGCGGCTATCGACATGATCCTGTCCATGTCGCAAGCAGCGCCCCACATGTGCACCGGTACGACGGCCTTGGTGCGCGGCCGGATCGCGGCCTCCATTGCCTCTGGGTCGATCGTCAACGACTCGTCGACGTCGACGATGACCGGAATCGCGCCAACGGCGAGCACGGACGTGGCGCTCGCCATGTAGGTGTGCGAAGGGATGAGCACTTCATCGCCGGGGCCAAGACCCGCCGCGATCATCGCCGCCGCCAGGGCGTTGCTGCCGCTGGCCGCGAGCATGAAGTGACTGCAGCCGAGATATCGGGCGTAGCGCGTCTCGAACCGTTCGCATTCGCCGCCAATGCCATAGCGAAACAGACTATTGGATCTGATTACTTTCGTGACGGCGTCGATTTCATCCTGGCCGACGATATACATGACGAGAATCCTTCATTGTTCAATCGTTGTAGGTAAAACCATGTCCACGTGCGGCCCATGCTAGCGCCGCGTGCGGGGTTATGTAAGAGCCACCTTTTTTCTATTCGTTGGGTCCAATCGGCGATCGGCCGCTGGAGAGGCATTCGATGGATCGAAGCTTTCGAAGGCTGACCGCAATCCGTTCACGGCCCTCGCCATCTCGCTATCGCAGAGACCTGCAAACCCGAGCAGCAGACCTTGTCGCGGCACATCGCAATGGTAGTTGATTGAAACCGGCTGCACATCGACGCCATGGCGCAGCGCAGCGCTCGCGATCGCGCGATCATCGAGGGGCGGCTTCAGCCAGCCCAGGATCTGCATGCCGGCATCGTTCTCGCTCACGTCCATCCATGCGCTCAGCTCCTGGCGGCAAAGTTTCACGAATTCGGTCTGCCGGCGCACATAGAGCCGCCGCATGCGCTTCAGGTGCTTTGCGAAGTATCCCTCGCTGATGAAATCGGCGAGCGTCGCTTGCAGCAAGAGCGGCGCGAATTGCCCGGTGACGCTCACCGCCCGCTCGAACGCGGGAGCAACCCGCGGCGGCGCGACAAGAAAGCCGATGCGCAGGGACGAAAACAGGGTCTTCCCGAAGGTCCCCACGTAGATGACCCGCTGCGTGTGATCGAGCCCGCGCAACGCCGATACCGGCTGTCCGCGGAATCGATACTCGCCATCGTAGTCGTCCTCGATGATCCAGGCGTTGTGCCGTTCGGCGATCGCGAGAAGGCGCAGCCGGTCGTCCATGCCCATGATGGTCCCGAGCGGCCACTGGCAGGACGGTGTCACGTAGATCATTCGCGGGGGCGGCAGATCAGGATCGCCGAGCTCCCATCCGCCCTTGTGCACGCGCAAGGGCGCGAGTTCGGCGCCGCCGCCAAGCAGGGCGCTGCGCGCACCGAGATATCCGGGCTCCTCCAGCCAAACCGTTTCGCCGCCGTCGAGAAGAAGGCGCGCCGCAAGATCCAGCGCCGCCTGCGCGCCGGTCACGACGATGACCTCGTCCGCGCGGCAATTCACGCCGCGCGCGACCGCCAGGTATTCCGCGATGGCCTGTCGCAGTCCCCAATGACCGGCAAAGGATCGATAAGCGAGTATGTCTTCGCCGCGGCGCCTGGCGTTGCGCGCGAGGAGCCGCGCCCAGGTCGAAAACGGAAACGTCGCGCTCTCGGGAAATCCGGGATGGAGGTTGAGCTTGCCCGGACTGCGCGGAGGCTGGGGCCGGCTCGCCATCAGCTCGCCCCGTCGGGACAAACGGGGCGGATCGGTCGGCGCGGGCTCCTTCGCGGACCGGATCGGCGTGTGCAGCAGCGATGCCACGCGCGTCCCGGAGCCCGGCTGCGCTTCGACGTAGCCTTCCGCCAACAACTGATCGTAGGCGGCGACAACGGTGTTGCGGCCGACACCGAGTTGCTGGGCCAACGTCCGCGTAGCCGGCAGCCTCGTGCGCGCCCCGAGCCGGCCTTCAAGGATGTACGTGCGCAGAATCTCGTAGAGCTGGCGGTCCAGCCGGATCTTCAGGCTGCGATCGACCGTCACGACATCGAATGGAAGGTGCGAGTGTCTGCCCAAAGCGCACGACTCCGGAATCACCCGGCGATTGCCTCAACGCGACTTCATTTCCCCCTGACTTCCTTCTCGAACCGCTCCAGGACCTTCGCGCGAGCATCGGCACTGCTGAATTTCAGCATGTCGTATCCGGGCGGAATGGCGGCGCTGGGAGCGAGCGGATGCATCTTGGCGTTCTTGTTCGACTGCATTTCGTATTTCTGCATGGCCAGCGACACGTTCTGACCGTCGACGCTCAGAACGAAGTCGACCCATTTTCTCGCCAACGCCGGATTCCTGGCGTTCTTGATGATGGCGACGCCCGGCATTTCGAAACCGCTTCCTTCGCACGGCGCGACGGTCTTGATCGGAAAGCCCTGCACCGCCTGCGCCACGGAGTCGCTCAGAAACGCGACGCCGATGGTGTTTTCGCCGCGGCCCGCCGCGCGAATGCCGGCCGCGCCCGAGCGCGTATATTGATTGATGTTCGGATGGAGGGCTTTGAGGTACGCCCAGCCCTTCTCTTCTCCCATGATTTGCAGAAGGGCCGTGACCATCACGTACGCCGTTGCCGAAGCACCCGGATCGGCCATCTGGATCTCGCCCTTGTAGGCCGGGTTGGTAAGGTCGGCCCAGCATTTGGGCACCGGCATGCCTTTCTTCGCCAGCAGGTCCGAGTTGTAACCGAAACCCACTGCGCCAAGATTGATGGGCGTCAGCGTATAGCCGCTGGCCCGCGCGGCGTCCTTCGCCCAGTCATGCAACTCAGACAGCATGGGCGATTGATAACTGTCGAGCAATCCCTGTTCGGCGACTATTTTCGCCGAATCGACGCCCGCCGAATGCCACACATCGAAGCGCGGATTGTCACGCGACGCCTGCAGCTCGGCCATCGTCTCGCCGGCCGATTTCCGATTGATTGCCGCTTTCAGCCCGGTCGTCGCCTCGAACTTGACGCGCAACGCTTCGCACCATTCGAGCTCGAAGGAGCAGTTGACGACGACCCGTTGCTCCTGCGCGCGAACACCCGGACTGCCGGTGATGAGCAACAGTCCAGCGACTGCCAATAAAGCGATCTTCCTCGGCATTGGGGCCCCCTGTGAATGTTCGCACCGCGGGAGCAGACAAAGCGCGAGCGACCCGTGTCAGCTCATGCCCTGCCGCTGCCTTGGCGGCCATTTCCCTGCATCGCCAATATAACAGCGCAATGGCCCTCCCGAACAGACCACTCGTGAAGTATTATGGGGAACCACTTTGCGCTAGCCGACGATCAGCAGTCCATCCACGGCGACGGCCGCCTCGCGTGTCCACAGCACCGGATTGACCTCGAAGACGAACCGCCGCCACGGCGCGGTCATGGCGAGCTCCGAAAAGCGCGCTACGAATGCGGCGACGTTATCGATCGCCAGTGCTCCCCTGGTGTCGGCGGCGTGG
>JANMBN010000253.1:0-2772 GCA_031360485.1 Betaproteobacteria bacterium
TTGAAGCCGTAACGCGACGGCAGGCACTGGTAGACCAGTTGCTTCGACGACTGCCGCTCTTCCTGCGTCATCCCTCCGTCGCCCGTCGTCGTGCTGGTGCCGAGCTCGGTGGCCGCCATGCCGAGCGCCTGCTTCACGTTGGCCGACAGCGAGCCGAAGCTCATCCCGGCGATCGTGATCGGAATCGCGAGCTCGATCGGCTTTTTCGCGTAGCGCGTGCCGAGCAGCGTCTTGGTCTCGCAGCGCTCGCGATAGCCTTCCAGCGGATAGCGCGACAGCGACGCCGCGAGAAACAGCAGATCGTCGAAGTGCGGCAGCCTGCGCTTCGCACCCAGTCCGCGGATTTCGTACAGCCCGTGCGCCGCCGCGTGCTGAATGTAATCGATCGTGCTGCGGCTGTAGCCCCAGCTCTCCTCCAACCCGGACAAGTTCACACCGCGGTTCGGCTGATCCATCAGTACTCCTGATTGGCGTCGGCGTTCCAGTGATAGAGGCTGCGCATAGACGCCACGCGCCGGAATTCCCGGGGATCGTGGTCGAGTCCCGCGGCCGCCAGCAATTCTCCGGCAGCGGCATAATCGCGCTCGGACATCGGCTCTTCGTGCGCATCGGCGCCCAGCGATCTGATGCGGCCGCGGATATAGATCACCGCCTCGTACAGCGAATCGCCGAGCGCATCGCCGGCGTCGCCGCAAATCACGAGCCGGCCCTCCTGCGCCATGAACGCCGAGAAATCGCCGACGTTGCCGGCGACGACGATGTCGATGCCCTTCATCGAAATGCCGCAGCGCAGCGAGGCGTCGCCGTCGATCACCAGCAACCCGCCCTGCCCCGAGGCCCCGGCCGCTACCGACGCGAAGCCCTTGACGTGCACCCGCCCCGACATCATGTTCTCGGCGACCGCGGGGCCGGCGTTCCCATGCACGGTGATTCGCGCCTGCTGATTCATCCCGCCCGCGTAATATCCGGCGTGGCCCTCGATCTCGATATCGATCGGCGCATCGACGCCGACGGCAATGCTGTGCGCGCCGTCGGGGTTCCTGACCAGCACCTTCGTATCCCCGTCGAGCACTCCGTGATGCAGAAAATGATTGAGCTGCCGCAGCGGCCGCGTCGCGAGGTCGAATGTCACGCTCGCCATAGGTAGATCTGCTCCGGATTGGGCTCGAAGATGCTGGCGTTCTTCACGCCAGGCAGCTTCGCCAGCGAGCGGAATTCGGACGATATCGCGACATAGTCGTCGGTCTCGGCGACGATGGCCGGCTTGCACGAGAACGCGTCGCGGACGAGCGCCAACTCGTTTTGCGTCCCCATCAGAAAGGTATAGAAGCCATCGAGCTCGTCGAAGCCCTTTTCCAGGGCGGCCGACAGGCTATCGCCCTCGCGCATGCGCCACTCCAGAAAACGGCACGCGGCCTCGGTGTCGTTGTCCGTCTCGAATTTGATGCCGAGAGGCTCGAGCTTGCGCCGCACGCTGTAGGGATTCGACAACGAGCCGTTGTGCACGAGGCAGAAGTCCTCGCCGGCCGTGAACGGATGCGCGCGCTCGGGCGTCACCGCCGTCTCGGTCGCCATCCGCGTATGGCCGACCAGATGCGAGCCGTGCAATCGGGAAAATTCGTAGCGCATCGCGACCTCGGCCGGCGTTCCGGTATCTTTGTAGAGATCGATCGATTGGCCCACCGATAACACGTGGTACCCGGGATAGTTGGCAACGAGCCACACCTTTACTCGAGCCGGCGCCGCCGACGTCTCCAGCACCGCATGATTCGCTTGCGCGCCGACCGTCGAATCCGCGCCCAACTCCCGCATCGCCGCCTGCGCAAAATCCGCCCACGGCGCGATCGTGGTCCCGGAGTACACGCTGAACTTGCGGCGCCCGGCCTCGACAGGCTCGGTAAACACCGCGAGCCCGGCGGACTCCGGTCCGCGCTCCGTCATGCCGATCAGCATCGGCAGCATCAACTCGCCAAGCCGATCGCGCAGCGCGGGGTTCTTGACCAGCAATCCGACGATTCCGCACATGGTCAGAAGAACTCCAGATAGCGATTCGTCTCCCACGCCGACACGTGCCGCGAGTACTCGACCCATTCCATCCGTTTGAGCTTGATGAATTCCTGCGCCAGGTTTTCGCCGATCGCGTCGCGCAGCACCGGATCCGCGGAGAACGCGTCGATCGCTTCGTTGAGGCTCTGCGGCAGGATCGGAATTCCCTGCGCCGCCACCTGTTCCGGCGTCAGATCGTAGAGGTTCGTGTTGTTCGGCTTGCCCGGGTCGAGCTTGCGCTTCACGCCGTCGAGCCCGGCGGCGATGATTCCCGCCGTCGTGAGATACGGGTTGCACGAGCCGTCCGGCAGCCGCAACTCGAGTCGACCGTAGGGAATCCTGACCATCGCCGTCCGATTGTTGTCGCCGTAGGTGACATACGCCGGGGCCCACGTGGCGCCCGAGAGCGACCTGCCGACGACGAGGCGCTTGTACGAGTTGATCGATGGCGCGGCAAGCGCGGTGAGGCCGCGCGCATGCGCGAGAATTCCCGCAAGGAACTGGTAGCCGGTCTTCGACAAACCCATCCCCTGCTTGTCCTTGTCGTCGTGAAACAGGTTCTTGTGCTTTGCATCGCCCACCGAGATGTGAAAGTGGGAGCCGGTGCCGGTGCGATTCGAGAAGGGCTTGGGCATGAACGTGCAGATCATTCCCATCGAACGCGCGATTTCCGAGGCCCGCGCGGGTGTGCGGCAACAACCTGTGCGCGAGCGGGCCGGGGTCGGT
>JANMBN010000256.1:0-7141 GCA_031360485.1 Betaproteobacteria bacterium
GCACGACGCGTGGCTCGTCGTCGACGATGCGCACGGCTTCGGCGTGCTGGGGACCGGCGCCGACGCGGGCCGCGGCACGCTCGCGCACTTCGGTCTCGCATCGGAGCGGATCGTCTACATGGGCACGCTCGGCAAGGCGGCCGGGGTCGCCGGCGCGTTCGTCGCCGCGCATCCGGCGGTGATCGAAACGCTCGTCCAGACCGCGCGGCCCTACGTCTTCACGACGGCCGCACCGCCGCTTCTCGCCGAGGCGCTGCGCGCGAGCCTCGGGATCATCCGCGACGATGCGGCGCGACACGCGCATCTTTCCGTCCTGATCGCCCATTTTCGCTGGAGGATGCGCGAGCTGCCGTGGACGCTGCTCGATTCGCTGACGGCGATCCAGCCGATCGTCGTGGGCGGCAACGCGGCGGCGGTCGAGCTCGCCGGGGCGCTGTGGGAGCGCGGGTTCTGGGTGCCGGCCATCCGTCCGCCGAGCGTGCCGAAGGGCACGGCCCGCCTGCGGATCGCGCTGTCGGCGGCGCACGCGCAAGCCGACGTCGACGCGCTGGCGGACGCGCTCACCGAGCTCTCGCCCGGATTCGCGCGGGCCGGCGAACCATGACCGGTACGTTGCACGTGGAATCGACCGGCGACGGTCCGCCGCTCGTGCTGCTTCACGGCTGGGCGATGCACTCGGGCATCTGGGGCGCGCTCGTCCCGCGGCTCGCGACGCGGTTCCGTGTGCACGCGGTCGATCTGCCGGGTCACGGCCGCAGCGCATCGATGACATCGTTCACGCTGGACGGTACCGTGGCGGCCGTCGGCGCCGCGCTCGAGCCGGGCGAGGGTCCGCTCACGGTCGTGGGATGGTCGCTGGGGGGGCAGGTCGCGATGCGCTGGGCGCTCGCGGAACCGGCTCGCGTCGGGCGTCTCGCGCTCGTCGCGACGTCGCCGCGTTTCGTCTCCGGCGACGACTGGCCGCACGCGATGACGGCGGAGACGCTCGCGCGGTTCGGCGACGAGCTCGGCGTCGCGTGGAAGCTCACGGTGCAGCGGTTCCTGGCGCTGCAGATGCAGGGCAGCGAACGGGGCCGCGCGGTGCTCGCGGAATTGCGGCACGGGATCTATGCGCGCGGCGAGCCTTCGCCGGCCGCGTTGGCCGGGGCGCTCGACGTGCTCGCGACGACCGACCTGCGTGCCGACATCGCCGCGGTCGAACAGCCGGCGATCGTCGTATCCGGCGGCCGCGATACGTTGACGCCGCCCGGCGCCGGACAGTGGCTCGCCCTGCATCTGCCGAACGCGCGCTTCGCGCTGATACCCGGTGCGGCGCATGCGCCTTTTCTGTCGCACGCCGAGGCGTTGGACGCCGCGCTGCAAGGATTCCTCGATGGCCGTTGACGCGCCGCGCGACCCGGATCCCGGCGCGTTCGATCCGCGCGCGGTGCGCCTCCATTTCGCCCGGGCCGCGGCGACCTACGACGCCGCCGCGGTCCTGCAGAAGGAGGTCGGAACGCGGATGGCCGAGCGCCTCGACGTCGTGAAGCTCGCACCCGCCGCGGTCCTCGACGCGGGGTGCGGCACCGGCGACGCGATCGCGCAGCTTGCGCTTCGCTATCCCGACGCGCGCCACGTCGCGCTGGATTTCGCGCTGCCGATGCTCGACCTGGCGAGGGCCAAGGCCGGCCTGCGGCGAACGGCCCTTGCGCGGATCTTCGCGACATTTACCGGAGGCCGCGGCGGCCGCGATCCCGATTTCGTCTGCGGCGACATCGCGGCGCTGCCCTTCGTGGCGGGCGCATTCGGCCTCGTCTGGAGCAACCTCGCGCTGCAATGGGCGCCCGACCTGCCGGAAGCGCTGGCGGAGATGAACCGGGTGCTGCGGGTCGGCGGGCTCGTCACGTTTTCGACCTTCGGCCCGGACACGCTGAAGGAGCTGCGCGCCGCTTTCGCGGGGATCGACCGGCACGCGCACGTCGGCCGCTTCACCGACATGCACGACATCGGCGACATGCTGGTTCACGCCGGCTTCGCCGACCCCGTGATGCAGATGGAGCAGCTGACGCTGACCTATGCCGACGCGCCGGCGATGATGCGCGACCTGAAGGCGATCGGCGCGACCAACGCGACCCTCGCGCGACCGCGCGCGCTGATGGGCCGCCGGCGCTGGGCGCGCGCCTTGGCCGCGCTCGAGGCGATGCGCCGCGACGGGCGGATTCCGGCGACGTTCGAAGTGATCTACGGACACGCGTGGAAGGTGGCGCCGAGACGCACGGAGGACGGGCACGCGATCGTGCGATTCGGGACGCGGCCGGCGGGGTAGCCACGGCAAGTCCGACCGCCCGCGCTGCGCGCCCGCTCGAAGGTTCCCGCAACGGCGCTCGCCGACTGCACCGGTTCCGGCTTCCAAAGGTTGAGGTGTTGTGAGAAACTGCTCCGCGACAAGGGTCCGCCTCGTTGGACCGCAGTCACGGTGCGTACACCGATGCAGTCGGCAGGCCGACAGACTTCGACGGCACGAAGAGCTCGCGAGAGAGCCCTCGTCGAAACTAGGGGGAAGTGATGCGCTGTCTCTACTATCTCGCGCCCACGCTCGATAGCACTCATCGGATCTCCGATGACCTGCATGGGTCCGGCGTCAAGGATTTCTTCGTCCACGTCATCGCCAAGGACGAATCCGGCCTCGAGCAGCAGCACATCCACTCCAGCAATTACCTGGAGACGCTCGATATCGTTCGCGACGGATTCATCGGCGCCGCGATCGGCGCCGTCGCCGGAATGATCGGCGCCGGTCTGCTGATGTACTTCGAGCCGTTCGGCCCCGATGTTCCGCGGTACGTCTATTTCATCATCGTCGGCGTCGTCACGATGTTCGGCGCGTGGGAAGGCGGCTTGACGGGCATCGCGAGCGAGAACAACAAGCTCAAGAAATTTCACCACGACATCGAAGCGGGCAAGTTCCTGATCCTGATCTATGCGCGGAAGGAGCAGGGAGCGCAGGTCAGGGCGCTGATGCGCGCCAAGCATCCGGAAGCGGAGCTCGTCGCGGTCAACTCGCATTTCATCAATCCGTTCAAGCCCGTGCGGCGCCGGCACAGAACGGCCCGGCACGACGAAGCAGCGCTGCAAAAGGATTAGCCATGGCGATGGCCGTCGTGTTGGTGCTGCTGGTCGTCGGCTCCGTACTTTTCCACTACCTCAGTCCGTGGTATTTCACGCCGATCGCCTCCAATTGGGGCAACATCGACGACACCGTGACCCTCACGTTCTGGGTCACGGGATTCGTCTTCGTCGTCGTCAATCTGTTCATGGCCTGGTGCGTGATGCGCTACCGTCACGGGAAGGTGAAGGCGGCGCATTACGAACCCGAGAACAAGAAGCTCGAGGGCTGGCTCATCGGACTGACCACGGTCGGCGTCGTCGCGATGCTGGCCCCCGGCCTGGTGGCATGGGCCAAGTTCGTCGACGTCCCGAAAGACGCGGCCGTGTTCGAGGTCGTCGGGCGGCAGTGGTACTTCAACTATCGATTCCCCGGCGCGGACGGCGTGCTCGGCACCGTCGACGCGCGGTTCGTCAGCGACACGAACCCGTTCGGCGTCAATCCCGACGATCCGCGCGGGAAGGACGACGTCCTTGTGGCAAGCCCGGTGCTGCATCTTCCGATGGGCAAGCCGGTCAAGGCGGAGCTCCGGTCGATAGACGTCCTGCACGACTTCACGGTGCCGCAGTTCCGCGCCAAGATGAACATGGTGCCCGGGCTCGTGACGTACGTCTGGTACACGCCCACCCGCGCCGGCACGTACGACGTCTTCTGCGAGCAATTGTGCGGGATCGCGCACTACGCGATGCGCGGCAAGGTCATCGTCGAAGAGGAGGGCGCGTTTCGCGCGTGGCTCGCCGGCTATCCGACGTTCGTCCAGACGTCGGCGCAGGTCGCGGGCGATGCCGCCGCAGGCGAGCCGCTCTACGCGGTCTGCGGCGCGTGCCATGGCCCGCAAGGGGAAGGCAATCCCGCGCTGAATGCGCCCAAACTGAGCGGGCAGGGCGATTGGTATCTCAAGCGGCAATTGCTGCATTTCAAGAGCGGCGCCCGCGGCACGCACGAAAAGGATGTCTTCGGCAAGATGATGGCGCCGATGGCGGCGACCCTGGCGGACGACGCGGCGGTGAACAACGTCGTCGCCTATATCAGGACGCTGCCGGACCAGCCTGCGCCGGCCACGGTGAAGGGAAACGCGAAAAGCGGGCACGATTCGTTCGAGAATTGCGGCGCCTGCCACGGAGCCGACGGACGGGGCATCCGGGCCATGAATGCCCCGCGGCTCAAGGGCATGAGCGATTGGTACCTGATGACGCAGCTCAAAAATTTCAGACACGGTATCCGCGGCGCCCACAAGGCCGACATCTATGGTCCGCAGATGGCGTCGATGGCCGCCATGCTGCACGACGATCAGGTAACCGCTGACCTCGTCGCCTACATCAATACCCTAAAGTGAGGCTCGAGCGAATCGGGCCTGACGACGAGTTGGCGGAAAGGAAACGGCAATGACCTACGTGACACACGACGAATCGGCTTTCGTCCCGCCCTTCGAAGTCGAGGAGCCCGAGCTCTACCATCCGAAGACGTTCATCGGAAAGTACATCTGGAGCCAGGACGCCAAGGTCATCGCGGTCCAGTATTCGATCACGGCAATCGCGGTAGGGCTGGTCGCCTTGGTGCTGTCGGGGATCATGCGGCTGCAGCTGGGCTTCCCGAACGTCTTTTCCTTCATCACGCCAAGCACGTACCTCCAGTACGTCACGATGCACGGCATGATCATGGTGATCTACCTGCTCACGGCGCTGTTTCTGGGCGGCTTCGGCAACTACCTCATCCCGCTGATGGTGGGCGCCCGCGACATGGTGTTCCCCTACGTCAACATGGTGAGCTACTGGGTCTATCTGTTCGCCGTGCTGCTGCTGATGGCAAGCTTCTTCGTTCCCGGCGGGCCCACGGGCGCGGGCTGGACGCTGTACCCGCCGCAGGCGATCCTCGACGGCACGCCGGGGGCGAGCTGGGGGATCATCCTGATGCTCGTTTCGCTGGCGTTCTTCATCATCGGCTTCACGATGGGCGGTTTGAACTACGTGGTGACGGTGTTGCAGGCGCGCACGCGAGGGATGACGATGATGCGCCTGCCGTTGACGATATGGGGCATCTTCATGGCCACCATCCTCGCGCTGCTGGCGTTCCCCGCCCTGTTCGTCAGCGCCATCATGATGACGCTGGACCAGACGCTGGGCACGAGTTTCTTCATGCCCGCGCTGGTTTCAAAGGGGCAGCAGCTCGCCTACAACGGCGGGAGCCCGATACTGTTTCAGCACCTGTTCTGGTTTTTCGGCCATCCCGAGGTCTACATTGTCGCGCTGCCGGCCTTCGGCATCGTCTCCGATCTCATCAGCGTCAATGCGAGAAAGAACATCTTCGGCTATCGGATGATGGTCTGGGCAATTCTTGCCATCGGCGGGCTCAGCTTCATGGTGTGGGCGCATCACATGTACGTCAGCGGGATGAATCCGTACTTCGGCTTCTTCTTCGCCACGACCACGCTGATCATCGCCGTGCCCACGGCCCTCAAGGTCTACAACTGGGTGCTGACCTTGTGGCGCGGCGACATCCACTTCACCGTCCCCATGCTGTTCGCCATCGGCTTCGTGTTCACGTTCATCAACGGCGGGTTGACGGGGCTCTTCCTGGGCAACGTGCCCGTGGACATTCCACTGTCCGGCACGATGTTCGTCGTGGCCCACTTCCATATGGTGATGGCGGTGTCGCCGATCCTGGTCGTGTTCGGCGCGATCTACCACTGGTACCCCAAGGTCACCGGGCGGATGCTGAACGACACGATGGGCAAATTCCACTTCTGGGTCACCTTCATCGGGACCTATGCCATCTACTATCCGATGCATTACCTGGGTTTCCTGGGCGTGCCGCGCCGGTACTATGCGATGGGAACCACGGTCTTCATCCCCGAATCGGCGCAGACCCTGAACGAGGCGATCACCATCGCGGCGCTGATCGTCGGCGCCGTCCAGGTGGTGTTCATCTACAACCTGATCTGGAGCTATTTCAACGGCAAGCCGTCGGGGCCGAACCCGTGGCGTGCCACGACACTGGAGTGGCAAACGCCGGAAACGCCGCCGAAGCACGGCAACTTCGGACCGACGCTCCCTGCGGTTTATCGCTGGGCCTACGACTACAGCGTGCCTGGCGCCGCCGAAGACTTCATTCCGCAAAACCAGCCGCCGGGCAAGAGGACCGGAGGCCTCGAGGACAAGCCCGACGCAAGCGAGCTTGGTCCGCCGGGGCTCGCGACCTCGGGCATCCCGAAACCGCTCGGCGGGCACTCGTGACGACCGCACTGCTGTTCCTGAGCGCCGTCATGGTCATCGTGGTCGGGTGGCTGGTTCGCAAGACGATCAACGTCGCGCCCTGGGTGGAGCAGCGATCGATGGAAATCGCCGGCGGCGACGGCGCGTTGTCCCTGCTGCCGGTGCAAGTCGGCCTGGGCGCGTTTCTTGCCGTCGCGACATCGCTGTTCGCGCTGTTGATCAGCGCCTACCACATGCGAATGATGGAGGACGACTGGACGGCGCTGGTCCTGCCGAATGTGCTGTGGCTCAACATCGTCGTGCTGATCCTCGCCAGCATCGCCATGCAGTGGACGCTCGTCGCCGCACGACAGGGCCGGATGGACAACGTGAGAAAGGGCCTGATTGCCGGCGGCGTTTTCAGCTTCGCATTTCTCGCGGGACAGCTATGGGCGTGGCGGCAGCTCGGTGCGTCTGGGCATTTCACGGCAGCCGATCCGGCCTACGCGTTCTTCCTGCTGCTGACGACGATGCACGGCATACATCTGCTGGGCGGCCTGTGGGTCTGGGCCAGGACGACCGTACGGGCGGTGCGCGGCGCCGAGATCGGCAAGGTCCGCCTCAGCGTGGAGCTGTGCACGGTGTATTGGCATTATCTGCTCCTGGTCTGGGCCGTCCTGTTCGCCGTGTTGCTGAATGCCCATCAATAGAGAGGATCGATCCACATGACGCAATCGGCGACGACCGGCACGGGAGAAGCGCTCCCGCTGGCCCCCGGCATGCAAGGCGTTGTCGCCGACTGGTCGTC
>JANMBN010000257.1:0-19367 GCA_031360485.1 Betaproteobacteria bacterium
CGCACGCCGCCAGGCGCGCCCAACGACGTGGACCGCGAGTTCGTTGCGAGCTTGATGGAGATGGACGAGAACAACAGCTGGCATTTCGACCAAAGCGAAGCGGCCGCTGAAGGCCGCTTCGCACGACTTCCGCTAACCGCAATTACCCGCGCGGCGCTCCCCTGCCGTTGACGGTGATCGTCGGCCCGGGAGGCGCGCTCATCTGCACGCGATGCTCCTGTCCCCGGAAGAAATAGGTCACATCCCAGAATTCAGGCCGGGCGCTGCTGGGGACGCTCGCGCAACGCTGGACGTCCTGGGCGTAGACCGGCCCGCCGCCGCGACCCGCGTTCGCCCCGACCGCGGCACCGGCAATGGCGCCGCCTGCCGTGGCGACGTCCTGGCCGCGTCCGCCGCCTATCTGATGCCCGAGAACGCCGCCGATGAGCGCGCCCACAATCGCCCCGGGCACGTTGGCGCCACCGGGCCGATCTTCGACGACTTGCTGGCGTTCGATCCAGCAGCGTTGCTCGGGCGGACCGACAACCGCCCGGACCGAAGTGACGTTCGCCTGGAACAGCCGCTCGTTCGGACGCTGGCGATATTCGTACGTCGGCGCGGGAAGCGGCGGTGGCGGCTCCTGCTCGTAGCGCGCCCGGGGAGCGACCGGGCGCACCGACGAGATCTGGTTGTTCATGCCCATTCCCGCGAGCGAGTCATAGCTACCCGGGCGCAGGACTACGCAGCGACCTTCGAAATTCGCGTGCTCGCAGACTTCCCAGCGCCCGCGCTCGACGACCGCGGACGACGCCCTATCGTTGAAGCCAATGCGGGCGAAGTTGGAAACCGGCCTCGACGTGGAGAAGACACGTCCGCGGAAGCGTTCGCCTTCGTAGAACGTGATCTGCGCCGCCGCCTGGGTGACGACGAAAATGCCGACCGCACCCAGTGCAGCCTTCAACGCTATTCGCATGATTCCCTCCGATTTTTTCCGCAGACACGCGGAATCTTGATTGAAGACGGAAAATTCTAACGTGCAGGTGGGGTCCGGCGTTGACCACGATTTCATGGGGCCGGCTTGGGGGTCGACAACCGCTGGCGGCCTATTTAACGTATATGTCAAATACAGATTCCGGGAGCGCGCCGGTCTGATCACGCGTGGCCGCGAGGCACAGTGGCGGCCCTGCCAGCTCAAGGCGGCCCCGCTCAAGGGCGTCGCGGACTGGGTGGAACGCTATCGCCGCTTGTGGGAGCACAGTCTCGGGCGGCTGGACGACTATCTGCGCGAAGTGCAACGGAAGGAGAAGAGTCATGAACGAAGGAAATGGCGGCGCGCCGGGCACCGCGGATCGGGAGATCATCATGGCACGTGTCCTCGATGCTCGGCGCGACCTCGACTCGCGGAGTATCCGGTGAAGTTGCGTTGAGCCGGGACGATTCAGGTCAAGTCAACGGAAAAGGCGGTCGAATGGGCGTCGCGCTGCCCCGCATCGGACAACGACGTGCCGCGCTCGCCGTCTGCCTGTTGGCGGCCTGCACCTCGACTCCGGACTACCCGCCGACCGCCCCGTCGACCGGCCACCGCCCGCCGCCGCGGGAGGCGCCATTCACCACCGGCGATCTCCTCAAGTCCGACATCGATGCCGTCGCCGAGGTGCATCTGCGCGAGAGCATCGCTTCGGCAAGACTCCTGACGGAGAAACTCTACCGCCGCAACCCGCGCGAGTTGCGGAAGGGCGGTGATGCCACGCCGGAAGCCGCGGTCGCCCGGGCGTTCGATCCGCGCCACGGGTGGCGCTTTGTCGAACTGTCCAACCTGCGGGGCGTCGATGCGCTACAGCTCGCCTTCCGGCCGGATTTCACCGGCGACCGGGTCTTCGCGTTCGGCGTCGGACTCGGCAGCATGATCGCGCAGGCGTACAACGACAAGACGCAGTTCTACCTCACGGACCGGCTGGACGCGCAGCGGCTCTACAACGCCGCGCGCAACGTCGAGATCGCCGCGTGGAAGCTCGCCAATGCCCGCGCGCCGAACGGCGAGCTGCTGCTCCTCAGCAACGAAATGGCCGGAGCCGCGCCCAACCTCTCGTTCGAGCGCGAAATCGGCAAGCTCGTCGCCTATCACGACGCGATCGCGCTCGTGATGGCGCAGCGGACGAACCGCACGATACGATACTTCAGCCAGGGGATCGCGACGGCGGTGTTCCTGCCGCTGTGACGAATGGCCGGCGGCGGCGCACCCCTTCCGGTGCGAGGGCGCCGCTCAGCTTTCCCGTTGGGCATCGCTTTGCGTGGATGACTCATCCTCGTCCGGCTCGTCCTCCCACGTGTAGCGCACCCGCGGCGGGATGTCGAGGCGGCGCAGCAAGACCGCCATCGACACGCCGATCAGCGCAGCCGCCAGATGGGTTTGCCAGGACACTCCGGGTCTGATCGGAAGTACCCCCCAGGCCAACGTGCCATACATGAAGCTCACCAGCAGCGACGCGGCAATGGCGCGCCGGTCGCGCCGGATCAGGCCGGCCACGAAGACATAACTCACCAGGCCATAGACCAATCCGCTGGAACCGACATGCACGCCGCCGTCGGCGAATAACCAGACCGCGACACCGGGCCCCGCATAGATCGCCGGCAACACCCGAAGCGCGGAGTTCGGATAGAGGTGCAGCATCGTCGTGCCAAGCACTAGCAGCGGCAGCGAGTTGGCGATCAGATGGGTGAAGCCGGCGTGCAGCAGCGGCGCCGCCAGGATGCCGGGCAGTCCAGCCCATTGCCGCGGACGGACGCCAAAGCGCTGAAGCTCGAGGTCCAGCCCCCAGTTCACCGCATCGACCAACCAGATCAGGGCGACGAAGCCCAGCGCGATGCTTACGGCCAACCGAAAACTGGCGCGGGAACGCTCGGATCCCGTGTAGGCCGGGTCGGGGGTATGTAATTCCATCGTCCGAAAAGGCTATGTCAGATCACGGGCTGGATGCGCATCGCGACCTCGGGCCTCGGCGCATTGTCTTCGAAGCTTATCCCCGGCTGCTGCAGGCTGTCGTGCAGGCGCGAAAGCGCGTCCAGGACGTTCTGCGCCTCGACGCGGCTCGCTTGCCGGAGCGGATAGCTTCTGCCGACGTACGCATCCGCGTTGTCGATCAGCTCGGGAAAGGTCGGATGATTGTGGAGCTCCGTGATCCCTTCATGGACCTGCTTCAGCTCCCCTTGCAGGACGGCCAGCAACGACCGCACGCGTACCCAGCGATGACGCGTCAGGTGGTCCTCCCTGATCGAGGGCGGTTCGCCAAATGCCTTGACGAGCGTATCCGCGGCGAGTTGCCCGGATGCGGCCATCTTGCCGAGCACCTCCGCTTCCATGTCGAGGTTGAGCCCGCCCTCCTCCGGCGTGTGGCGAATGGTGACCACGCGGTCGCGAAACCCGGGCGCTGCACGCTGCAGGTTGTCGCGCCAATTCTGCATG
This sequence comes from Betaproteobacteria bacterium, assembly GCA_031360485.1. Classification (GTDB taxonomy): domain Bacteria; phylum Pseudomonadota; class Gammaproteobacteria; order Burkholderiales; family Casimicrobiaceae; genus CAIWHR01. Next base: position 3,443 of record JANMBN010000257.1, read on the forward strand.
GTCTTGATGATCGCGATGGCGAACGAAGCCACCGGCCCGGGATCCTGTCCTCCGCGAATCGGATAGCTCTCCGGAGGCAGGCTTTTGCCGAGGTCCGGCAGGTACGCCCGGTCGTCGGCTGCAGAGCCGTCGGGCAGATCATCGCGAAGATTGAATCCGAAGGTGGGCCACGCGGGAAGCACCGAGTCGAACATGTGCAGCGGAAAATTGCTGCAGATTCCGCCATCGCTGAAGAGAACGCGGCGGACGCGCGGGCCTTCGTTCGCGGGCCTGTCGGCGGCAGGCGCCCTCTCGTCTTCCCATGCGTGCCGATAGAGCGGAATGGCCGATAGCAGGAAAGGGAATGCGAGGCTCATTCGCGTCGCGACGATGACGGGAAGCGTCTCCCGCCCCGGAAATACGCGAAAGCCCATTTCGGCCATCGCGCGGTCCCGCTTCTCGTCGGTCGCGGTTCCCGGATTCCCGATCATCCACGCCACGACCTCCGCCGGGAAGTACCGCGCCATTTCGTCCTCCTTGAAATAGAAGCGCCCGACACGAAACGGCAGCGTGAGCGGACGGCCCATCGTCAACGCGGTCGTCATCATCTGCAGCGCGATGCCCTTCACGTCGAGATCCAGCGTGACGTTGTCGAGATCGCCAAAGGTCAGCGGGCTCGCGACCGGCTTGCCGGCGACGTCCTGCAGAAACGGGTAGAGCCAGTTGGTGAGTGCCGGTGGCTGGCCGCGATCCTGCGCCGGATCGAAACCCCTCGACAGACCGAAGTCCTGGGAGGGGAGCGCGCGAAGCAGTGAACGTGCCGCCGCTACCACGGCCGCGACAGCCCCACCGACCATCGCCAAAGCGAGGCACAGCGCAAGCGCGACCACGCCGCGAAGGGTCGATCCGTCGATATTGGCGGCGAGGAATGCCCCGGGTGCCATGCCCAATGCGGCGAAAACCCTGAATTGCCACATCGTTTCCAGTACGCCGCGCAGGACGCGTCCTCCCGGACCCTTGCGATTGAGCACCGATGCGAGAATCGCGAAATGCCTCCGCGTCCGTCGCTCCGGCCTGAACAGATGGAACAGGTTCGAATGCGTGGAGCCCTCCGGCCGCCGCGCGAAGAAATCGGGCAGTTCCGCGAGCCGGTCGAATCCGGCTTGCCTCCCGGCAGGATCCTGCGCGTTGGCGCGCCGATATTCCGCCGCAGCGGCGCCTGCGGCGGCAATCGCGCCGGCGGACGTCCCGCCGATGTTGCGGAACCGGTATTGCCTTGCCAGCCGGGCAATGGCCTTGGGATAGACAACGCCCGACGTGATGCCGCCCTTCAGCACGACATCGCAGAATTTTCGGCCGATGTCTTCCCGGACGATGGCTCGATCGGGGTCGGTCGTGACGTCTTCGCTCATGGTTCACCTCTTTGGCGGCGGAACACGGCACTCGTAATGACGGATCTGCAACACGATAGCTTGCGACGAAAAGGGCGAGCGTAGTGTGAATCGGAGGGAAAGATGGGGCCAGACACCGCGTTTTGCTACCCTTGTGAATAGCGGGGGCGCCGCGACACCGCCGGGTCCGACGCGGATTTTTGCGCGCCGCAGGGCTGCCCGAATCGGCGCGATCGCTTAGACTGTGCGCTTCATTCGGCCACCGGATTCCATGATGACCCTCGGCATTTACGACGGCACGTTCGCTCGCTTCGCCCGCAACGCCACCGCGCTGGGCCTCCTGTTGGGCGCGGGCAGCTGTGCGACCATTGCGACCGAAGATTCGAAGTCCGCGGCGGAGCGTTACCAGAAGGTGATTTCGAGCCCCGTCCGGACCGACCAGGACCGTCGCATGGACGCGGCGCGCCACCCCGCCGAGTTCCTTCCGTTCACGCAGGCGAGGCCCGGGATGATGGTGCTCGATGTCGCCGCCGGTGGCGGCTACACGTCGCAGTTGCTCGCCCTCGCCGTCGCGCCGGGCGGGAAGGTCTGGGCACAGCGGGAGCAGCCGGGAACGGCCCTGACCAAGCGGCTCGCCGACCAGCCGCAGGGCAACTTCGTCGTGGTTTACCGCCCGTTCGAGGATCCGATTCCACCCGACGCGCCCAAACTCGATCTCATCACCATCGTCCTCAACTACCACGACATCACCTACCTGCCCGTCGATCGCGTGAAGATGAACCAGCGGTGGTTCGCCGCGCTGAAGCCGGGTGGGCACCTCGTCGTGGTCGATCATTCGGGCCGCCCGGGCACCGGCATAACCGAGGGCAAGACGTTGCATCGCATCGACGAGACGGTCGTCATTGCCGAAGCCCGGCAGGCGGGATTCGTGCTCGAGACCGAGGGCAGCTTCCTGCGCAACCCCGCCGATCCGCGCGACCTGACCTCGACCGACTCGAGGATCCCCACCGACAAGTTCGCGCTTCGCTTCGTCAAGCCGTAACGATGTTTCGATACGGGACGGCGGGCCAACCAAACGTCTAGGAGCAGTCATGAGAACGAAATCTTGTGTTCTGCTGTTGCCGGCTGCACTAACCTTCGGCTGTTGTTCGGGCTGGGCGCAGAACGTGAAGATCACGCCACTGGGCTCGCATGCCGGGGAATTGTGCGAACGGGACCGCGCGACGATCTTGGAGGATCCGACCGGCGTGCGGATTCTCTACGATCCCGGCCAATCCGTAACCGGCGGGGACGATCGTCACCGCCGCGCACGACAGCACCGTACCGCGCGAACTGCTCACCGATCCCGAGCGCAAGAGCCTCGAAGCGGACAACGTCAGCCTGACCCTGGGTCCGTCGAGCGGTTTCGTCATCCAGTTCACCAACGGGCTCAAGATCTATCTGTCGGGCGACACGGGCCTCCACGCCGAAATGAAATCCATCGTCAACGAATATCACAAGGCAAACCTGGCGATGTTCAACCTCGGCGCGACTGCGGTGACGAGCTTTTCCGCGGCTTACGCGGTCAACGAATTCATCAAGCCCGCGGCCGTGATCGCGACGCACGTGAACGAGAGCGCGACGACGGGCGGCAAGGTCAAGGCTGGGTCGCTGACCGCCGCATTCATCGATCTGGTCAAAGACCGCCCCGTATGTCCTGCGTTGAGCGGCAGGGCCATGGAATTCGACGGCAACGCCAAATGCGTCGCCGGCTGCTGAGGGTGAGTCGCCAGCTTGTGGAGAATCCTCGTTGAAAACGCCGAAGAGACTGCAACCGCTGGTCCATGAAGGGCTCATCGACGCGGTGATCCGGCAGCTCATGAGCGGCAAGGAGGCCACGGTTTACGTCGTCCGCTGCGGCGACGACATCCGCTGCGCAAAGGTCTACAAGGAGGCCAACAAGCGCGGCTTTCGCCAGGTCGCCCTGTACCAGGAAGGGCGCAAGACGAAGAACACGCGCCAGGCGCGCGCGATGGCCAAGGGCACGCGGTTCGGACGCAAGGCGCAGGAAGAAGCCTGGCAGAACGTCGAGGTCGACGCGTTGTATCGGCTCGCCGCCGCCGGGGTGCGCGTCCCGCGCCCTTATGCGTTTTCGCACGGCGTCGTGCTGATGGAGCTCCTGACCGATGCGGATGGCAATGCCGCACCGCGACTCAACGATGTGGTGCTGCCCGAAGCGCTGGCGCTGGAATACCACCGGATGCTGATCGACGAGATCGTGCGGATGCTCTGCGCCGGCGTCATCCACGGCGACCTTTCGGAGTACAACGTTCTCGTCACCGGTGAAGGCCCGGTCATCATCGACCTGCCGCAGGCCGTCGACGCCGCCGCCAACAACAACGCGGCCAGCATGCTGAAGCGCGACGTCCACAACATCACCACGTACTTCACCCGGTATGCTCCGACGCTCGCGTCCACCCAGTACGGGAACGAGATCTGGTCGCTGTACGAGAGCGCGTCGCTGCGCCCCGAGGCCAAGCTCACCGGTCGCTTCGCGACGAGCACCCAACCGGCCGACGTCGCCGGGGTGATGCAGGAAATCACCGCCGTTCGCGACGAGCACGAGGCGCGCCAGCGGTACAAGGCGCTCAAGGAAGCCTGACGTGAGTGCGAAGACCTCCATGCCACCGAGCGAACCGCCCGCCGCCGCCATCGCCGATCTCGCGCCCAAGGGCAAGCTGCGTGCGGCGATCAACTTCGGCAATCCGATACTCGCGACCAGGGATGTGACGACGGGCGAGGCGCACGGCGTTTCGGTCGATCTCTCGCGCGAGCTGGCAAAGCGTCTCGGCGTGCCGGTGGAGCTCCTGCTCTATCCCGCCACCGGCAAGGTGGTGGAGGGACTTCGGTCCGACGCGTGGGACGTGGCCTTTGTCGCGATCGATCCGGCACGCGCGGTCGACATGGATTTCACCGCACCGTTCGTGGTGATCGAGGGCGCCTATCTGGTGCCGCAGGACTCGCCGATCAGAAACAACGCCGACGTCGATCGCGAGGGCGTGCGCGTCGCCGTGGGCGCGGGCAGCGCCTACGATCTCTACCTGTTGCGGGAACTCAGGAAGGCGCAGATCGTTCGCGCGCCGACCTCTCCTGCGGTCGTCGACATGATGGTCGAGCAGAATTTCGAGGTCGCGGCGGGCGTGAAGCAGCAGCTCGAGGCCGACGCGAAGCGCATTCCGGGCGTTCGCCTGCTGGACGGACGCTTCATGGTCATCAATCAGGCCATGGCGATGTCGAAGGGCCGCGCGGCCGGCCTGCGCCACCTCGCCGCGTTCGTCGAGGAGATGAAAAAATCCGGTTTCGTCGCCTCTGCGCTGGCGAAGCACAGCATCGAAGGCGTGACGATCGCGCCTTGACGGGCCATGTACCGATCCGGTCGGGACGGGCATCTGCGATGGCGATACCCGACGCGCCCACGGCCTGGCTGGCGAACGGAACGCACCATCGCGGCGCGATTTCGCCCGGCGCTCTCGCGGAATCGCCACGGGTTCGCGGGCGGGTTAACATTCGACCGGGAATGACCCGACCCGCCGGAGGCTTTGCCCGTGAACCCGTCCAAAACAAAACCGTTCGCAGGAATCTACCCGATTGCGCCGACTCCTTTCGCCGATTCCGGCGAGATCGACATCGAGGGGCAGCGTCGCGTTCTCGACTGCATGATCGACCAGGGTGTCGACGGGATCTGCATTCTCGCCAACTACTCCGAACAGTTCCTGCTGACCGACGACGAGCGCAACACGCTGCTCGAGGTCTGCATGACGCACGTCGGCGGCCGCGTGCCGGTCATCGTGACGTGCAGCCATTTCAGCACGCGGATCGCGGCCGACCGGGCTCGCGCCGCGGCAGCGGCCGGCGCGGCCATGCTGATGCTGATGCCCCCGTACCATGGCGCCACGTTGCGCGCGGACGAAAAGGGAACGCTCGAACATTTTGCGCAGGTGGCGGATGCCGCCGCCATCCCGATCATGTTTCAGGATGCGCCGTTGAGCGGCGCCAACCTCTCGGTGCCGTTTCTGGTGCGGCTCGCCCGCGAAGTGCCCGCGGTGTGCTACTTCAAGATCGAGGTGCCGGGTTCCGCCGCGAAGTTGCGCAGCCTGGTCGAGTCGGGGGGCGACGCGATCGCGGGCCCCTTCGACGGCGAGGAGTCGATCACGCTGATGGCGGATCTCGACGCGGGCGCGACCGGCACGATGCCGAGCGCCCTGCTTCCGGACCTCATCAAGCCAGTGTTCGAGCATCACCGCGCCGGACGCCGGAACGAAGCAGCGGCGGCCTACGCGCGCATCCTTCCGCTCATCAATTTCGAGAACCGCCAGTGCGGCCTGCGCGCGACGAAAACCGTGATGGCCGCCGGCGGCGTCATCGCGAGCGACGCCGTGCGCCATCCGCTCGAGTCGCTGCATCCGGCGACCAAAGCGGGATTGCTCGAACTCGCGAGCGAACTCGACCCGCTCGCGTTGCACTGGGGGTAATTGGCGCGAGCACAGTTGACCCGCCCCGATTATTCCAGCGGTCTGGCAGTTTTTCTCCGATGCGTAGCCGGCGACGAAAAAATGGAGGTGCCGTCCATGCCAGTTGCGCCCGCGGGCGGCGCGAAGTGCTATCGTAGCGGCCCGCAGGGATGCGAGATGTCGCGGTGCCGGAGACGGCCATACTTTCATTGGAGAAAATGCATGAACACGATCTTTAGCAAGAACCGTTGGGTCGCGGCGATGACGCTGGCGGGCGCGGTTGGAATACTCGCGAGCTGCCAGTCGATGCCGATGATGTCGGGCCAGCACGTCAGCCTGTCCGGAGCCAACGAAGTGCCGCCGGTCGCGACGACGGCGTCCGGTTCCGGAATGGTCGCGATCAAGGACGATCGCTCGGTGAGCGCCCATATCATGGTCACCGGCATGACCGCGACGGCGGCGCACATCCACGAGGCGGCGGCGGGCGTCAACGGGCCGGTCATCGTCCCGTTCACCAAGACCAGCGACAACGTGTTCGACGCCCCGGCGGGCGCGAAACTGACGGACGCCCAGTACGCGGCCTACAAGGCGGGCAATCTCTACGTCAACGTGCACAGCGCCAAGAACCCGGGCGGAGAAGTCCGCGCGCAGCTCAAAGGCAATTGACGCAGCAGGTTTCCGCGCCGCAAGGTCAGTACTTGACGACGGCGCGGATGGATTTGCCCGCGTGCATGAGCTCGAAGCCATCGTTGATGCGCTCGAGCGGCAGCACGTGGGTGATCAGATCGTCGATGTTGATCTTGCCGTCCATATACCAGTCGACGATCTTGGGGACGTCCGTGCGGCCGCGCGCACCGCCGAATGCCGTTCCCTTCCATACGCGGCCGGTGACGAGCTGAAAGGGCCGGGTCCTGATTTCCTGGCCTGATCCCGCGACGCCGATGATCACCGAGACGCCCCACCCGCGATGGCAGCACTCGAGCGCCTGGCGCATCACGTCGACGTTGCCGATGCACTCGAAGCTGTAGTCGGCGCCGCCGCCGGTGAGCTCGACGAGGTGCGGCACGAGATCGCCGGCAACGTCCCGCGGATCGACGAAGTGCGTCAGGCCGAATTTGCGCGCCAGCGGTTCGCGCGCCGGATTGAGGTCGACGCCGACGATCATGTTGGCGCCGGCCATCCGCGCACCCTGGACGACGTTCAGACCGATGCCACCCAGGCCGAACACGACGACGTTCGCGCCAGGCTCCACTTTCGCGGTGTTGATCACGGCGCCGATGCCCGTCGTCACGCCGCAGCCGATATAGCAGACCTTGTCGAAGGGCGCGTCGGCGCGGATCTTCGCGACGGCGATCTCCGGCAGCACCGTGAAATTGGCGAACGTCGAGCACCCCATGTAGTGATGGAGCGGCACTCCGTGGAGCGAGAAGCGGCTGGTCCCGTCGGGCATGACCCCCTTGCCCTGCGTCGCGCGGATGGCCGTGCAGAGATTGGTCTTGCCCGACAGGCAGGATTTGCACTGCCGGCACTCCGGCGTGTAGAGCGGGATGACGTGGTCGCCCGGCCCGACGCTCCGCACGCCCGCGCCCACGTCGACGACGATGCCGGCGCCCTCGTGGCCGAGGATCGCGGGAAAGAGACCTTCGGGATCGGCGCCCGACCGCGTGAATTCATCGGTGTGGCAGATGCCCGTCGCCTTGATCTCGACCAGCACTTCGCCCGCCTTCGGGCCGTCGAGTTGCACCGTTTCCAAAGTGAGCGGTGCGCCTGCACGGTGCGCGACGGCGGCACGAACATCCAAGATTGACTCCCTCGACAGGTCGACCGACGCACGCGCGAGCCGAACCGGAACATCGCGCTGGCCCCTGCGCAATGGTATGACAGCGCGGCGCAAACCCAAAGCGTCTGCCGTAGCCTGACTGGGATTGCGGAGAAATCGCCGGGGCTCCAGACCAGCTTTCATCGGATTGAACGGCACGCCCCTTCCTGATTCAATGCCCGGAAGCTCTGCGCAGTCGATACTCGAACGGGGGAGAGCATGAAGCCGATTTCTGCGGGCCGCTGGTTACCGATGATCCTGCTCGTCGCCGGCATTTCGGCCGCGGAAGGCGCGGGGCCGTTCCTCTTCGTCAGCGGACGGTGGGACAACACCGTCGTCGTCATCGACGTCCAGAAGGCGCTGGATCCGGCCAACGACGCGACGCCGAACGCCATCGTCAATCGCCTCCGCGTGACGCCGGACATCGACGCCAAGGGCACCGGGGTCAAGGACACGCCGGCGAGCGGGCAGCCGGTCAATGTGGTGATGTCGCCGGACAACCGCTACGCCTACATCGTCAATCACTCCGGCGCGGCGACGCCGGAGGCCTCCGCGAAATTCCAGCATGGTCATGCCGGCACCGTCACGGTCCTCAACATCGCCAAGGCGCTCGATCCGGCGAACAACATGACGCTCAACGCCGTCGAAGCCATCATCCCGACCGGAAATTTCGGCCCGGTGGGGCTCGCGGTCACGCCCGACCGGCGGCATGCGCTGGTCTCGGGCTCCGAGGGCGACGGCGACGAGGACGGCGGGCGCGTGATCACGGTCATCGACCTTGCCGCACGCAGCGTGCTTCGCCATATCGAACTCGCTTACGGCAAACCGGGCTTCCCCTGCCCGCCGCCGAAGATTGCCCATGCGGGTCCGCATGCGAGCTTCGGCTGCTACACCGACAGCAACGCCATCGTGATGAGTCCGCGCCACGGCGGCGTTGCGTTCACCGCGAACGGCGGCACCGACGACGTTTCGGTCGTGGACATGACGCGCGCGGTCTCCGGCGCGCCCGGCGCCGAGCTCGCGCGGATACCCGTGGCGGTCGGCCCGTGGGGACTCGCGGTGAGCCCGGATGGCGGGCTGGTCGCGGCGGCGAACCGCGAGGACGCGCGCAGCGGCGTCGAGGGCAACACGATCTCCCTCATCAATGTCGACAAGGCCGTGGCGGGAGCGAAGGACGCCGAAGTCGCGCGCCTGCTGGTGGGCACCAACAATCCGGCCACGCCGTCGCGGCCGTTCGGCCTGGCCTTCTCGCCCGACGGAAAACTGCTTCTCGCCAGCAACTTCCGCGCGAACAACCTCTCCTTCATCGATGTTGCCAAGGCGCTCGCCGGCGAGCACGGCGCGGAGGTGGCGCGGCTCGCACTGACGGCGCCGGGCAACGTGCCGTCGCGTCCGCGGGGCATCGTCTTCACGCCCGATGGGAAATACGCGGCGATCACGGGGGCGCCGCGCGGCGCCTCGGGCAGCGGCGTGCTCTGGATCGTCGACATCGCGGCGCGCAAGGCGGTCGGCCGAGTCACGGGCGTCGGCAACGAGACCTATCTCCTGGCACTGCTGCCGCCAAGCTAGAGGCGGCACCCGTCGACCCCGATCGGATCGCGCCCTGTCGACGGTCGCGCAAGGCCGGCCGCCCCGAACCGGCCGGCGGCGGTCAGTCACCCGATTTCACAGTTACCCCGATACGTTACCGCGCGCCTGTGGCGGCAGGTACCGCGGATCCGCTGCCGGACCGCGCGACGCAGGCGCCTCTTTGTCGGACGCCTCGAGCCGCTTGACGTCGCCGCTGATTTCGCCCCCCTCCGCGACGATCAGCTGACCATACCGGATGGTGCCGGAGACCCGCCCGGTTCCGTGCACGATGAGACGCTTGCGGGCGGTGAGCTCTCCGGAGAATTCGCCGTGGACTTCGGCGACGTCGATCAACGCGGTTCCTTTCAGCGTTCCCGGCTTGGCGATCTGCATTACCTGGCTGTGCACGGTCGCCTCCACGTGGCCTTCGATGACCAGCACGTCGCAATCCGAAATCTCCACGCCCTTCAGCTTGATGTTGATGCCGACGAAGAGCTTGCTGCCGGCCGTCTCCACCGGATGCGGTGCCGGGGCGACGTTCGCGGGCGCGGTTGCGGCGACTGGCGGCGCAGCGTCGCTTGGCATGGGCACCGGCACGGGGGGGCTTTCCCGCGGCGGCGTCGGCGAAGGACGCAGCGCGTTGGGCACCGCCGGCTTCGCGAGCGCCCCGGGCGGGTCGTATAGCGCCGGCTTGAGGGCGGACTTCCCCGCATCCTTGGGGTCGGCCAAATGATCGCGGCTTTTCAGATTGAACATGGGGGCTTCCTTCGGAGTTTGAGGGGGTATGACAATGTCATTATTCTCCATGGAAACCGATTGCGCAACCGATGCGGGGAAAGGCCTCCTTCCGTGGATGTCCGATCGGTGCGAACATCGCTACGCTTCTGGAGCCGGTCCGGCTTGCCGCCACGCGTCCAAGGGCCCATGTGGGCGGCGCCCAGGCACGAACAATGCTTCCGCCCACACGACCAAGGAGGTGACAATGAATCGCGTCCTTTGCTTCATCGTCGCGGCGATCGTGTTGACGGCGTGCACGCCACCCCGGGAGCCGGTGCCGATCACGCCGCCCGGAGATGCTGCGGGCGCAGCCGTCGTGCGGCGCCCGCTTCCGCAACCCGCTCCGCCTCCGATCGCCGCTGTCGCTCCCCCATCGCCGGCGCTCGCCATTCCAGCGCCGTCCATCGTCGTCCCCGCGGGGTCGATCTATGTCTGCGTCTCGGAAGCCGGCGGCGCTCGCCAGCAGACGGCAATCGAATTCTCGCCGAAGGTCGGCGCGCTGTGCGCGAAGCATCCGGAAATGGGACCCTGCCAATACGAGCGCGATATCTGCCGGCGCAGCGGCGGTCGTGTCTACGCCGCGGGCGGCGTGGAGATTACGCAGCAGACCGAAGCCGAGTACGACAAGAAGGTGATGCGCGTCCGCTTCAGGGCGAATTGAGAGCGGAGAGCGGCGCGGACGTCAGCCCGCCGGATTCGGATAGCGGAGCTGAATCGCGGCGATCTCTTCCAGCGTCTGGCCGTCGAGCTCAAACTGCGCGGCGGCGATATCCTCCTCGAGCTGCGCCATCGTCGTCGCGCCGATGATCGACGCGCCGAGATACCAGCGGCTCCGCACGTAGCCCAGCGCGAGCTGGGGCAACGACAGGCCGCGCCGCTTCGCCAGTGCCGCGTAGGCGTCGATGGCCTCGTACACCATGGGCTTGCGAAACCGCATGCCCAGGCCGTCGAAGATCGTGAAACGGGATTTCGGCGGCCGCGCACCGTTCAGATACTTGCCGGACAGCATGCCTCCGGCGAGCGGGCTATACCCGAGAAGTGACATGTTCTCGCGAAAGAGGACTTCGGCGAGATCGTTGTCGACGCTGCGCGAGACCAGGCTGTAGCTGTTCTGGATCGTGACCGGCCCCGGTACGCCCTGCTCCCGGGCAGCGCGCCGGAACGCGCACACCCCCCAGGCGGTTTCGTTGGACAGCCCGTAGTGTCGGATCTTGCCGGCCGCGATCAGCGCCGCCATGGCCTCCACCTGCTCGTCGATCGAAGGACCTTCCGTTTTTTCCTTCGTGCGGTCGAACTCGGTTGCGCCGAACATCGGCACGTTGCGTTGCGGCCAGTGGATCTGGAAGATGTCGATGCATTCAATCTGCAGCCGCGCGAGGCTCGTGTGGGCCGCCTCGGCGATGACCTCGCGCGTGAGATCGGTGCGGCCGCCGCGAATCCAGTCGCGCCGGCCCGGGCCGGCGACCTTGGTCGCGATGACGAGGCCTTCACGCGGCCTGCGCGCCAACCAGTTGCCGAGGTACGTCTCGGTGCGTCCTTGCGTCGTCGCGTTAGGGAGGACCGGATACATCTCGGCGGTGTCGATGAAGTTCACGCCCTGCGCGGTCGCATAGTCGAGCTGGGCGTGGGCCTCGGCTTCGCTGTTCTGCTCGCCCCAGGTCATCGTGCCGAGACACACCTCGGAGACGTTGAGATCGGTGCCGGGGAGCGTCCGGTATTTCATGGGCATGGGGATCCGTCGGGCTTTGGTTTTCGTGCGGCGCGGTGCGCAATGCGCCCGGAGCGTGTCCTGCTCTGCGCCCACCAACCGCACGCCGCGATGGACGCGCCGTCGGGCAAATCTCGGGAGCGCCGAGGTCATTTTCGCACGTGGCAAACCCGTTGCCACACCCTCACGCTAAACTCTGTCCGTGTCCACGCCCGCCGCCACGCTGCTTACCGAAATGTTCCGGGTGTCTCCGCTCCGGCACAAGCAGTTTCGGCGGTTCTACCTGGGATCGATCGGCGCGGCGCTCGGCTATACGATGCAGGCGACCATCGCCGCATGGCTCATGGCGACGCTGACGCCGTCGGCGCTCATGGTGGCGCTGGTGCAGACCGCGAGCACCGCACCGGCGCTGCTGTTCGGACTCATTGCCGGCGCGCTGGCCGACATCGTCGACCGGCGGCGGGTCATCCTTGTCACGCAGATCGTCCTGGTCGTTGCCACCGCGGGTCTCGGCGCCGCCGAGCTCCTGGGCGCGATAGGCCCGCAGGCCCTGCTCGCCTGCACGTTCCTCATCGGCGCCGGCTTCACGTTCTACCTGCCCGCGCAGCAGGCAAGCGTCAACGACCTCGTGGCGCGCACGGACCTGCCGCGCGCGGTCGCGCTGGGTGCGGTGGCATTCAACGTCGCCCGCGCCGCGGGACCGGCGCTTGCCGGCGCGATCGCCGCGTGGGTGGGGTCGGGCAGCGCCCTGCTCGCGAGCGCGCTGTTCTTCTTCGTGATGATCGTCGCGGTGCGAGGCTGGAAAAGTCCTGGACGATCCGTCCCGGGCGTTCCGGAAACCCTGCTGTCGGGCATACAGAGCGGGCTGCGCTTCACGCGCCACTCGCCGCCGATGCGCGCGCTGATCCTCCACAACCTTAGCTTCACGATCTGCGCGAGCGCCCTGTGGGCACTGCTGCCCGTCATCGCGCGCGACCAGCTCGGACTCGGCGCCGGCGGTTACGGATTACTGTCGGCGAGCTTCGGCATCGGCGCCGTTGCGGGTGCCCTGCTGATTCCGCGCGTGCTGCACCGCACGTCGCTCAACACGCTGGTCACCTCGAGCGTCCTGCTGTGGGTCGCGGCCGCCGTCCTCATCGCCTCGACCGGCATCACGGCCATCGCGATCGTCGGCGCGTGTTGCTGCGGCGCCGCGTGGGTCGGCGTTCTCGCCAGCCTCTCGGCCGGCACGCAGACCGCCGCGCCGGCCTGGGTCCGCGCGCGCGCCGTGTCCATGAACCTCATCGCGAGCCAGGCGAGCATGGCCGTCGGCAGCGCGATCTGGGGCTCCCTCGCATCGTTTTATGGAACGCGCACCGCGCTCGGCGCGTCGGCGGTCGCGTTGGTCGTATTGCTCGCGTTCAACCGGCGCGTACGCGTGGAATTGGGTGACGAGGACGACGTGACTCCGGGCATGCAGCTACCAGACCTCACGATCGCGATCGAGCCCCGGCCCGATGACGGCCCGGTCCTGATCCAGCTCGAATACCGGATCGACCCGGAGCAGCGGGATGCGTTCCTGCGTGCGATTCATTCGATCGAGCCGACCCGTCGCCGGAACGGAGCGATCAACTGGCGGGTGTTCCGCGATCTCGGCGAGGACGGGCGCTTCGTCGAACGCTTCGTCATTCAGTCCTGGGCCGAATACGTAAGGCTGCGCACGCGGATGACGGTCACCGATCGGCAGATTCAGGACCGCATCGAAAAGATGCAGCGCCCGGGTGTGCCCGTTCGCGTTTCGCGCCTGATCGGGGTCGACATGATGGCGCGCGAGCCGTAGCGTTTGACCATTCTGTCCCCCAGCGAATCGCGCTTACTCAGCGGCCGCGGCGAGAAAAGAGCTCGCGGCGGGCGGTCGAGGTGATCGCCAGCACGGCCGGGTGCTTCAACTGGCGTTCGCCCGAAATGGCATAGAACCGCTCCGTTACCGCGTTCGTGCGGCCGATGGCGACAACGTGGTATCGCCGCTGCACCGCACCGGCGATCGCCGTGGGGCCCGGGAAGATCCCGGCGCCGCCTTCGCCGAAGGCCTTGAGCAGCGCGTCGTCGTCGAACTCACCAACGATGCGCGGCCAGATCCGTTCCTTGTCGAACCATCGCAACAGCCTGGGGCGGACATCGGAGTCTTCGCCTGGCAGAAGCAGCGGCGCGCCATCGAGATTGCGCGGAAAGGCACCCTTGTGGCGGCGCGCCAACGCGGCCGTCGCGAAAAACGTAATACCGCATTCGCCGAGCAGGTGGCTGTAACCCCTAACGGCAAGGTTGACGGGCATCGGTCGGTCCGCGAGCACGATGTCGAGGCGATGGACCGCAAGATCGCCGAGCAGGCTGTCGAGCTTGCCCTCGCGGCAAACGATGCGCGGGGAGTCTGGCTCGCGTGAAACCGGGTTGAGCAGACCATAGGCCACCGATTTGGGCATGACGTCGGCGATCCCCGCGCGGAAGTGCGGCGATCGCCCATGCGAGCCGTGCCGCAATTCGTCCTCGAGTTCTGCGCCGAGGCCGAAGATGGTGTCCGCGTAGCCCAGTGCAACGCGCCCCGCTTCCGTCAATTCGAGTCGGCGTCCGACGCGGTCGAACAGCTTGAACCCGAGGACGTTCTCGAACACGCCGATCTGGCCGCTGATCGTCTGCGCTGTCACGTGCAGCCGCTCGCTGGCCCGGGTAACACCGCCGGTTCTCGCCACTACCCAGAAATAGTGCAAATGCTTGTAGTTGAGCGCGCCCATCAGCCCGCCATCCTTCGCATTTTTCGAACCACAGGATCCGCATTTTCGATTTTTCGCGATCGTCCCCCGATGCTAGCATCTGCACAAGCGTAACCGGCATTTCCGGGCAAGTCCGGCGGACGCGGATCCCGCAACGAGCGGGCGGCGGCACGCCGGCGGGGAAGGAGCGGGCAGCTTGGATTTTCCTTCAATCGAGTTCCTGTCGGCGCTGGCGGCGATCGTCATCATCGATCTCGTGCTGGCAGGGGACAACGCGATCGTGATTGCGCTCGCGGCGCGCAACGTGCCGCGGCACCTGCAGCGGCGGGCGATCATCGCCGGCGCGGCTGGCGCGCTCCTCGTGCGCTCGTCGATGACGCTGATCGTCGTGTGGCTGCTCAAGATACCGGGCCTGCAGCTGATCGGCGGGACGCTGCTGGTCTTTATCGCCTACCGGTTGCTCCGGCCGGAGCAGGAGAACGGCGCAATCGCGTGCGCCGGTGGCGCGGACAGCTTCTGGGGGGCGATGCGGACGATTGTCGTCGCCGATGCGATTATGGGACTGGACAATGTGCTGGGGGTTGCGGGCGCGGCACGCGGCAGCTTCCTGCTGGTCACCCTCGGTCTGCTGATCAGCGTCCCGATTGTGATCTGGGGCAGCACGTTCGTGCTGCGGATCGTCGAGCGGCATCCGTCGGTCGTCTACCTGGGCGCCGGGGTGCTTGCCTGGACCGCGGTCAAGATGGTGACCGGCGAGCCGCTTCTGACGGACGCCTTGTCCGCGCACAAGTCGACCGTCCCGCTGCTGTACGTCGTGACCATCTTCGGTGTACTGTGGTCGGGATTCGTAAGCAACCACCACCGGCTCGAATCGCGGATCAGCGCGCGGGTTACGAGCTTCGCGCGACGGCGCGATGCCGTGTCGGCGGCGACAGACCTCCCTCAAGGAGAGCAAGTCATGGTGAAGATCCTCGTACCGGTCGATGGCTCGAGCAGTTCGCTGCATGCGGCCCGGCACGTCGCCGTGGAGTTTCTGCGCGATTCGGCAATGGAGATCCATCTGCTCAGCGTGCAGGGCCGATTCTCCCGGCATATCACGCAGTTCCTTAACAGGAGGGACCTCGAGTCGTTCTATCGCGACGAGGCCGCGAAAAAGATGCGCGTCGTGCGCGAGCTGTTCGACCGGCAGAACATACCGTATTGTGCGCACGTCGAGGTCGGCCACAAAGCGGAGATCATCGCCGCGACCGCGAAGCGCTTGGGCTGCCACCATATCGTCATGGGCACCGCCCGCAAGAACTCCCTGACTCGCATGTTCGAGGCCTCGGTGACCAACCAGGTGCTCGAGCTCACGACCGTTCCGGTCGAGGTAATTGCGGGCGACGCGATCTCGAAGCTGGAGCGCTACGGTATACCGGCCGCCATCGGCGCCGGACTGGCGCTCG
>JANMBN010000300.1:0-7136 GCA_031360485.1 Betaproteobacteria bacterium
CGAAACACCGGGTACGGATACCGGCTGGGCGCCGACGTGCTGAGAAGGGAATTCGAGAGCAGTCCGTCGTTAAGACAATGGCTGCTGCGCTATGCACAGGCGCTCCTCACCCAGATGGCGCAGACCGCCGTCTGTCACGGCCACCACCCGCTGGAGCAGCAATTCTGCCGATTGCTTCTGGCGAGCATGGACCGGCTTCGCTCGGACGACGTGGCCCTGACGCAGGATACGATGGCCAATTTGCTCGGGGTGCGCCGCGAGAGCATCACCGCGGCAGCGGGGAAGCTGCAGTCCGCCGGATTGATCAGGTACCACCGTGGCCGGATCACGGTATTGAACCGTCCGCGTCTGGAGGCGCTGGTCTGCGAGTGTTACGCCGCGGCGAAGGCCGAACTCGATCGTCTGGTCCCGCAACATCTCCCCGCGGTTCACGCAACCGCGATGGTCTCGCACAGCCATTCGAGATGCCGCGGGGATTCGCCGGGCAGCGTGCCCGTCGAGCGCTACCGGTCGAGCGGGCATCCTATGCGCGCCGCGGCGGGATCGATTTGACGCGCCCCGCCGCCACGGGCGCCTGTGCTTGACGGAGTACGCGCTGCTGAAGTTCCGCGCCGCGCCGTTGTGAAAAGGTCCTAACCGGACGGTTCTTTCTCGAGCGGCACCCGGATTTCCACCACCGTGCCGCGGCCGGCCTTGCCCTGAATCGAGAACTCGCCGCCAAGGGCGTGCGCCCGCTCCCGCATGGACACGAGCCCGTGGGCGGTGGGGTTGTGCCGCTTCGCCACATCGATGCCGACGCCGTCGTCGGCGATGCGCAGCAACCAAAAGTCACCGTTTCGCTGCAGCGACACCGCCACGTTCTTCGCTTGCGCGTACTTGCTGATGTTGGTCAGCGACTCCTGCACGATGCGGTAGAGGGCGATGCTGTAAGCGGGGGAAAGCCGAAGGCTCTCGTCCGGGACTTCGACGCGGCAGGGCACGCTCCATCGTTTGCTGAACTGGCCGCATTGCCATTTGAGCGCGGATCCGATGCCCAGGTTGTCGAGAAGCGTCGGACGAAGGTACTCGATGATCCGGCGCTTGACCTGGATGGTGTCGTCGATCGCCCCCATGATCCGGGCGAGCCGCATGCGTTGCGGGTCGCCGCTCGCCAGCTTGTCGGAAATGAGCTGCAGATCGATCTTCGCCGCCGCGAGCGTCCCCCCGAGTTCGTCGTGGATCTCGCGCGCGATCTTGGCCCTTTCCTCTTCCTGCAGCTGCTGCAGGTAGTGCGAGAGGCCGGTGAGTTCCGTGGTGCGTTCGTTCACCGCCTGCTCCAGCTTCACGTTACGCTCGTGCGCCGCGGCGGCTTCGTGCCGCCGGCGTCGTGACTCCTGGCTGAGAGTGATCCCGCCCAGGGTCACGAGAAAGAGATTGAGCCCGACCAGGAGCAGGAATCCTCGCCGGATCCGATTCTGGTTTTCGGCAAAGGTCTGGAGCCGGCGCTCGTAGAGCGTCTTCTCCTCCTCCGCCATCCCGTCGAGAGCCAGCCGCAACGACTCCATCGTGACCATGCCCTGGTGGGTCAGCAGGAACTTGCGCAGGGATTCGTCGTCGCGATCGCGTTTGTATGCGAGCGACTGTTCCATCTGCGCGAAACGCGTGTCCAGCAGCGACTTGACGGTAACGAGCTGCGCAACCTGAACCGGATTGCCGCGCGTCAATTCACGGAGCCTTTCGAGGTCCTTGGGAATCTCGACACGCGCATCGGCGTAGGGGCGCAGGTAGGAAGCGTCCTGCGTCAACAGGAATCCGCGCTGCCCTGCCTCCGCATCCACGGCGCTGCGGTAGACATGGTCGACAACGGTCTGGGCATCCTGCGTCTGCCTTACTCCCATCCCCGCGTCCCGCAACTCGGCAAAGCTTTGCTCGGCCGTATAAAGCGCGGCGACATTCAGCAGTGCCGCAAGCGAGAGTACGAGGAAGCCGAAAAACCCGTGTCGGGGATATTTCATCGATTGCCGTCCGTCGGGCTGGAGCCTACGCGAACGGGAACGCCTTTGCTGTAGGGCAAGTCCGACACCGCTAGGAGATGTTCCCTACAGGAACTCGCTGCCCGAGCTTACATTCGCGGACGCGCGGATTCTCCAATATGGGTCCCACTGCCTCATCAACAAAACGGGAGTCCGAGCATGGATCGTGGATTCGAAAAGGGCGATGTTACCTTTGTTGAGTTTCCCTCGGCAGTCTCCTACGCGGCGAGGGGTCCTGCCGCAATCGCGACCTTTGCCCCGCCGATGAGCTGCGGTCGGACGCGCGGCTCGCGGACGGCGTCGCGGAACGGCGTGGGGCCGATGATCGGGGAGTCCCCCGAAATGCTGGAGGTCGCCGAGCGTTTGCGTCGCATCGCGCCGTCGCTGGCGGCGGTCATGCTCGTCGGTGAGTCCGGCACCGGGAAGGAAGTCGCCGCGCAGATGCTGCATACGCACAGCATGCGGGCAAGCGCCCCGTTTGTCAGCGTGAACTGCGGCGCCATCCCCGCGAACCTCGTCGAGGCGGAGCTCTTCGGCTATGAGCGCGGTGCCTTCACGGGGGCGCTGCGGCAGCATCAGGGTTACTTCGAACGTGCTTCCGGCGGAACGCTTTTCCTGGACGAGATCACCGAGATGCCGATCGATCTGCAGGCGAAGCTGCTGCGCGTCATCGAGAGCGGGCGCATGGTTCGCATCGGCGGAACGGAAGAGATCGCCATCGACGTGCGGATCGTGACCGCGACCAATCGCCCGCCGGACGCGGCCGTCCGCGATCGCCGGCTGCGCGAGGATCTCTTCTACCGGCTCGCGGTATTCCTGGTCCGCTTGCCGCCGCTTCGCCAGCGCGGGAACGATCTCGAGCTGCTGGCGGAGGCGTTTCTTGCCCAGCTCAATCGGGAAAACGGGACCGCAAAGCGGTTTGCTCCGGCCACGCTGGCCCTTGCCGCGACGCATACCTGGCCGGGCAACGTCCGCGAGCTCAAGAATTGCGTGGAACGGAGCTACGTTCTGTCCGACGAGGTGGTCGAGCTGGATGTCCAGCGCGCATTGGACGTGTCGGACGGCGACCCGGATGCGGGCGACTGCGTGCGCCTGCCGATCGGCGTGACGATGGCGGACGCCGAACGCGAACTGCTCCTCGCGACGCTGCGGCAATGCGGAGGCAACAAGCGGCGCACCGCCGACGTGCTCGGGGTCAGCCTCAAGACCGTATACAACAAGCTCGTCGGGTACGGGAGCGCCACGCCGCTGCTGCGGGCGGCCGGCGAGGTCTAGGGGATTCCCGATGAACACGCCCAGGGGCTACAATTGGATTCCGTTTTCGCGGGAGGAGGTCGGGACGGGCCTCGTTCTTTTCGCCGTGCTGGTCGTGATGGTGTTTACGTTCGTTCGATAAGGGCTGGCTCATGACTGCGAGTCGATGATCGGATCTCCGCATCGGGTGTTTGTCGCCGACGATCACGCCCTGTTTCGCGAGGGGGTGAAGGCGCTGCTCGCCGAAGAATCCGATCTCGCCGTCGCGGGCGAGGCCGGAACGGCGAAGGAGACGCTGCATCGGGTGCGCAACGAGCCGTGGGATGTCCTCCTGCTGGATATTTCGCTGCCCGACGGTTCCGGAATCGACCTCCTGCGCCAGATTCGGCCGCACAAGCCCGACCTTCCGATCCTGATCCTGTCGATGCACCCCGAGGAGCAGTTCGCGGTGAGCCTGTTGCGGGCCGGGGCGACCGGTTACATCACGAAGGACGCGGTTCCGCAGCAGGTCGTGCAGGCGATCCGCACGCTGTTGAACGGGCGCAAGTACATCAGTCCCGCCGTCGCCCAGATCCTCGCCGAAGACGTCGGCGGCGACAGCCGCCCGGCGCACGAGCAGCTGAGTGAACGGGAATTCCAGGTGTTCTGCAAGCTGGCCGCCGGCCGGGCGGTCGGCGACATTGCGACGGAGCTTTTCCTCAGCAACAAGACCGTCAGCACCTACAGGTCGCGCATCCTCGAGAAGATGAACGCGAAGTCGAACGCCGACCTCACGTATTACGCCATCAAGAATGGACTCATTCAGTAGCGCCTCGCCTCCCCAATCCGGAACCGGCCAGCCGCCGCCACCACCGGCCGTCGACGGCGACCGGGAGCCCGAAAGGCCGTCGTTGCGCGTCTTTCTCGTCGAGGATTCGGCGTCGATCCGGGAGCGGCTCAGCGATTTTCTTACCGAGCCGGGCAAGGTCGAGATGATCGGGTTTGCCGCGACCGAAGCCGACGCGGTGCGCCAGCTGCTGGCGCAGCCGGTCGACGTCGCCATCGTGGATCTCAACCTCAAGGAAGGCACCGGCATCGGCGTCATCGAATCCGTCCGCGCACAGCATGCAACGGCTCCGCCGACCATCATCGTGCTGACCAACTACGCGTTTCCGGAATTCGAAGTCGCATGCCGGGAGCGCGGCGCCGATTACTTCTTCGACAAGTCCTCGCAGTTCGGCGCGGTCAAGGTGCTGCTGCAGTCGATTCGACCTGGTGGCCGCTGACAGCGGTGCCACGGTCGCCGCGTCCGGATCCGGCGCGGCCGTTCACTTGCGCATTCGACCCGCGCCCGCCAATCGTCGCATGTGTAGTTTTTGCGCGAGGCGCGTGAATTTGTTGCATCGCGCCCGCCAACGCACCGACGCCGCTCTCCAGGAAATTGCCGTTGCCACCGGGACTTAACCGGCAAGCCCGCACTGGCACGCGCGATGCTACTGGTACAGCGTCGCGGCGCGCTGCCGCCATCCACCGCAGGAGTTCATCATGCTGCACTACGCCGTCGTTTTCTTCCTCATCGCCATTGTCGCCGCGGTCTTCGGTTTCGGCGGCATCGCCGTCGGAGCGGCGGAAATAGCGAAGATCCTGTTCTTCGTTTTCCTGGTCCTCTTCGTCGCCAGCCTCGTCTGGGGTCTGTTGAACAAGAAGAATCTCTAAGGAGCCCGTTCCATGCATACCACGACACACCACGCCGAAAACGCCCTCGACGCCGCCTCTTCCGCCGTCACGCACTTTCAGGAAGGCGGCGCGGCACTGGGGCGATCGAAAGACGAGCTCGTGCAGGAATTCCGGAACCTCATCGGCGAAGGCGAAGCCTTGCTCAAGTCGACGACGAGTCTCTCGGGCGAGGCCCTTGTGAAGGCGCGCGAACAATTCCGCGACAAGCTCGTCCAGGCGAAGACTCGCGTCGACGAACTGACGGCGGCGGCGCAGGAGGGTGGGCGCCGCGCCGTCGCCGCCGCGGATGACTACGTGCGCGAGAATCCTTGGCCTGCCGTTGGAATGGCGGCCGGGCTCGGTTTCGTGATCGGCGCACTGACGATCCGGCGCTGACGCGATGCATTCCATTCCGGAAGCGCCCGCGATCGAACGGACCGGCAGCATTTTCGCTGCCGGTCGGCGGCTGTTGGCGGCGGTGTGGGACCACGCGGGCATCCGGCTCGAGCTATTCGCGCTCGAGTTGGCGGAGGAGCGCTCGCGATTGATCGGTGCGCTCGTGGCGGCCGCAGCGCTCGCGGTCTGCGTGGCCCTGACAATGGCCTTTGCCGGCATGGCGCTGCTCGTCGCGGCATGGGACACACCCTACCGGATGCTGTCCGTCGTGGTTCTCGCGGCCGGGTTTGCCCTAGCCGGGCTCGTTGCCTGGGCGTCCCTGCGCCAGTTGATCGGCCAACGGAGTCCGCTCTTTCGGCATTCGCTCGCCGAGTGGCGCCGGGATGTCGATTCCCTGCGCCCGCAAACCGAGTCCGAGGCCTGACGTGAGCGCGGACGCGCCGCTTCCGCCGCTTGGAATCAGGCGGCACGAAATGCAACGGCGTGTCGCCGCGCAGAGGGCCTCGATCGGCGATGCGTGGATGGATTTCGAGGAGGCCGCGGCGCGCGGCGAGACAACGGTGAGACGGGCGATGACCTGGGCGCGCCGCGTCTCGGGCGTCGCGTTGGCGCTGTCCGCTTGGTGGGCCGTGCGGCGCCTGCCCCGGGCCGGTGCCGTCAGAACGGCAACGGGATTGATCGCGGCGGCGCGAAGCCTTGGCCACCTTCTGAATCGGTTGCCTAGGCGTACGGGTTAGCTGCGAAGCGTCACGGTATTGGCGGGGGCTGAATCGGCGGGTGTGCCGCTTGGCATGCGGTACCCGGGGCGCGGAACACCAGGCGCGTCAGCTGCTTGGTCTGGGTCACGGTGACCGGAGGGCTGCCCAGCGTGACGGTGTAGGCGAAGGTCGCATTGTTGCCGCCGCCGAAGGTCATCGTCAGCGTCCCCACCGGCGTGCGCACCACGCTCAGCGGATTGAACGGTACGGCGGCGAAACTCGGGCCCGTTGTCCGGTACAGGGTCCCGCTGTAGACTCCGGCGCCGGCCTTCGGTGCGGTGACCGACAGCCACAACGGCGTGCCGTCGAAATCGTAGGTGAACCAGGTCGCGAAGATGGTGTCGCCCTGGTGCGTGAAGTTGACCCCCCATCCCGATTCGCCCGTCCCGGCCGAGGCCCACCACACGTCCTGGTAGTTGGTGGCGAGCGAGAGGTCCGGTTGCACCCCGAACGTGCAGACGGGCAGCGGCCCGAACACCAGGCGCGCGATCGACTTGGTCTGGGCGACGCCGTTGACGCTGTAGGCGAAGCTCGCGTAGTTGGCATCGCTGAAGGTCAGCGTGGCGGCACCGACGACCGAGTACGACACCGCGCTCGGGTTGAACGGCACCGCGTTGAACGGCGGGCCGCGGGTCTCGTACAGCGTGCCGCTGTAGACGTTGTCCGCGCTGCGGTTGGCGGTCATCGTCAGCCACCACGCCTTGCCGGCGGCATCGTAGGTGAACCAGGTGGCGAAGATCACGTCGCCCTGGTGCGCGAAGTTGATGCCCCAGCCGGACTCCGAGCCCACCGGGGCGGTCGACCACACCCCCTCGTAATTGGCCGGGGCTGCCGCCGACGCGGCGACTCCCACGGCGTGCAGCGGGATCCGGTAGGGACCCTCGGAGGTGTCGATGACGAGCTCGTCGCGGCGCGCGCCGGAGAACGCCGGGCGGGCCTGCACCCCGACCAGGCAACTCGCCCCCGGCGCCAGCGGGCCGCCCGCCGTGCAGCCGTCCGCGCCGATGCCGAACTCGCTGCC
>JANMBN010000307.1:0-2398 GCA_031360485.1 Betaproteobacteria bacterium
GCTCTGCGCGCACTGTCCGATGTCGAACGCGCGCGGGTGCAGATCGAGCGGGCAGCCTTTCGCCAGCAGTTCTCGCACGTGCTCGCCGTGGACGACGACGATCGTCTGGCCGCCGCTGACATCGGTGACGGCGCTGTGCAAGTCTTTCAGCGCGTCGCGCAATCCGCTTTCGACCGCCGACCGGCGTTCGCGCGGGGTCACGATCAGCCATTCGTCGGGGCCGAGCCAGTACAGAGTATTGCCTTCCGTTTCGGTCACCGTGTTCGGCGTCGCGGGCGGGGCGGCGCCCACGACGTCGCGGACGGCCGCGACGAACCGCGGTTCAAGCGGATCGCCGCGCAGGTTGATATGGCCGAGGAACGCGTGCTCGCAGGCGAAGATGCCGGCGTCGCGCGCCGCGCCGGCCGCGCGCGCCCCGAGGTCGAAGCGCACGAGCGGGCTCTGGCTCTTCGCCGGATCAGACATTTTGCCGCGCTCCTTCCGGATCGATGAACACGGGGTCCGCGATCGTCGCCGTGATCGTGCGGCCGCTCGCGAGCGGAATCTCCACTCTCTCGCCTTTGCGGTTGCGGCCGCCTTTCACGAGCGCGAGCGCAATCGAGCGGTCGAGGCTGGCGCTGAAGTAGCTGGACGTCACGTGGCCCAGCATCGGCACGGGCACCGGCGCCGATGCGTCGGCGACGATCTGCCCGCCTTCGGGCAGGACGATCGCCGGATCTTCGGTCAGCAGGCCCACCAGCTGCTTGCGGTCGCCGCGCATCATGTCGGATCGCGCGAGCGAGCGCCGGCCGATGAAGTCCTTGCCCTTCGCGATGATCCAGTCCATGCCGAGGTCGACCGGGGTCACCGAGCCGTCGGTGTCCTGTCCGGCGATGATGAAGCCCTTCTCGGCGCGCAGCACGTGCATCGTCTCGGTGCCATACGGCGTGATGCCGTGCGCCGCGCCGGCCGCCATCAGCGCTTCCCAGACGTGCCGCGCCTCGTTCGCGCACACGTTCACTTCGTAGGCAAGCTCGCCGGAAAAGCTGATGCGCATCACGCGCGCGGGAACGCCGGCGACGCTGCCTTCGCGGCACGCCATGAATGGAAACGCCGAAGGCGCGAAGTCGATCCCCTCGGCGATCGACTGCACGACGCCGCGGCTCGCCGGTCCGGCCACCGCGGCCGTGGCCCAATGGTCGGTGACCGACGTGAGGTAGACCTCGAGATGCGGCCACTCGGTCTGCAGCCAGCGCTCGAGCCACGCCATCACGCGAGCGGCGCCGCCCGTGGTCGTGGTCATCAGGTAATGGTGTTCCGCGAGCCGCGTCGTGACGCCGTCGTCCATCACCATGCCGTTCTCGTCGAGCATGATGCCGTAGCGGCAGCGGCCGACGCCGAGCTTCTGCCAGGCGTTGGTGTACACCCAGTCGAGAAACGTCGCGGCGTCGCGTCCCCGGATGTCGATCTTGCCGAGCGTGGACGCGTCCATGATGCCCACGCCGCTGCGCGCGGCGAGACACTCGCGCCGCACTGCGTCGTGGAGGCTCTCGCCGGCCTTCGGGAAATACCACGGGCGCTTCCATTGCCCGACGTTCTCGAAAAGCGCGCCGTGTTCCTCGTGCCATTGATGCAACGCGGTCTTGCGCACGGGCTCGAACCGCTCGCCGAGATCCCTTCCGGCGATCGCGCCGAAGGTGACCGGCGTGTAGTTGGGACGGAATGTGGTCGTTCCCGTGCTCGCGAGGTCGTTGCCCAGCGCCTGCGCGAGGATCGCCATGCCGTTGATGTTGCCGAGCTTGCCCTGATCGGTACCAAAGCCCAGCGCCGTGTAGCGCTTGACGTGCTCGATCGAGTGATATCCCTCGCGCGCCGCAAGCGCGATATCGGCCGCGGTGACGTCGTTCTGCAGATCCACGAACTGCTTCGGCCCGCGACCGATCGGGGCGGGAGAAGGCACCACCCAGAGGGGAACGAGCGGCTCGTCGTTCGCATCGTCGACGGCCGCGGCGACGAGAAGGTTCTCCTCGTCCGGCCCCGCTCCTTCGCCGACGCCGGCGAGGCGCGCGGCCTCGGCGCCCGCCGCGATGCCCTCGGCCACGCACGCGCCGAGCGCGAAGGTGCCGTTGCAGGCACCGGCCGAACGCTCATCCTGCACGGACGCGCCCGGCACGAAGCACGCCTTCCCGTCGTCGAAGCGCGGCCTGCCTCCCGATTGCGCGTGCAGGTGGACGGTGGGGCTCCAGCCGCCGGACATCGCCAGCAGATCGCAACGAATGATTGTCGCGGGACCGGTGACGCCCGTCCCTTGCGCATCGACCGTCCTCACTTCGACCGCGCTCACGCGTTTCCTGCCGGCGACGCCGGCCACGACGGCATGGGCGATCACCTCGATTCCTGCCGCGCGCACGCGCTCGAC
>JANMBN010000365.1:0-10717 GCA_031360485.1 Betaproteobacteria bacterium
GCCTGGTCTCGTACCTGCTGATCGGCTTCTGGTACACGCGCCCCACGGCGATCTACGCGAACCTGAAGGCGTTCCTCGCCAACCGCGTCGGCGATTTCGGCTTCGTGCTGGGCATCGGTCTCATCCTGGCGCACTTCGGGACGCTCGAGTACGCGCCGGTCTTCGCCAGGGCGGCGGCGTTCGCGCAGACGACCATCAACGTCTGGGGCGCCGCGCAGTGGTCGCTGCTGACAGTCATCTGCATCTGCCTCTTCATCGGCGCGATGGGAAAGAGCGCCCAGGTGCCGCTGCACGTCTGGCTGCCCGATTCGATGGAAGGCCCGACGCCGATCTCCGCGCTGATCCACGCGGCGACGATGGTGACTGCCGGCATCTTCATGGTCGCGCGGATGAGCCCGCTGTTCGAGCTGTCGGACACCGCGCTGTCGTTCGTCACGATCGTCGGCGCGACCACGGCGCTGTTCATGGCGTTTCTCGGCATCGTCCAGAACGACATCAAGCGCGTGGTCGCGTATTCGACGCTGTCGCAGCTGGGCTACATGACCGTCGCGCTGGGCGTGTCGGCGTATTCGGCGGCCATCTTCCACCTGATGACGCACGCGTTCTTCAAGGCGCTGCTGTTCCTCGGCGCGGGGTCCGTGATCATCGCGCTGCATCACGAGCAGGACCTGCGCAGGATGGGAGGGCTGCGCAAATACATGCCGATCACGTACTGGACGGCGGTGGCCGGTTCGCTCGCGCTGGCCGGCGTCCCGCCGTTTGCCGGGTTCTTCTCGAAGGACGCGATCATCGAGGCCGTCCATTCCTCGAACGTCTTCGGTCACGGCTACGCCTATTTCGCTGTGACGGCCGGTGTGTTCATCACGGCGTTCTATTCGTTCCGGATGCTGTTCCTCGCTTTCCACGGCAAGGAGCGGTTCGGCCTGTCCGGCGACGGACACCACCACGCAGCGCCCGCCGGCGACGAGCACGCGCACGACGCGTCGTCCTCCGCGGGGGCGGAGCCGGACGCGCACGCCGGCGACGCCGGGCCGCCCAGGGAAAGCCCGTGGGTCGTGACGGTGCCGCTGATCCTGCTCGCGATCCCGTCCGTCTATGCGGGCTGGGCATACGTCGAGCCGATGCTGATCGGGTCCTATTTCGGCGATTCCATCGTCGTGCGGCCGGAGCACCCCGCGCTCTTCGACCTGAAGGCGGAGTGGCACGGCGTCGGTGCGTTCATCGAGCACGGGGTCCTGTCGCTGCCGTTCTGGCTCGCGCTCGGCGGGATCGCCTCGGCGTGGTATTGCTACCTGATCAATCCCGCGTTGCCGGAGAAGCTGAAGCGCGCCGCCGGCCCGATCTACACGCTGCTCGACAACAAGTACTACTTCGACCGCTTCAACGACTGGTTCTTCGCCGGGGGTGCGCGCGTTCTCGGCGGCTTCCTGTCCCATGTCGGCGACCGCACGATCATCGACGGCTTTTTCGTCAACGGCGCGGCGCGCGTCGTGGGCTGGACCGCCGCGCTCGTGCGCCACGTGCAGTCGGGCTATGTCTACCACTACGCGTTCACGATGATCGTCGGCGTCTTCGTTGGATTGTTCGCGCTCCTCAACTGGTGGCCACGGTGAGCGCGCCTTGATTCCGTACCTGTCGCTCGCCATCTGGGTCCCGATCGTCGCCGGCCTCGCCGTGCTCGCGGTCGGCCGCGACCGCGACGCCGGGGCGGCGCGCTGGATCGCGCTGACCGGCGCCCTCGCCGGGTTCCTGGTCACGTTGCCGCTGTGGATGCACTTCGACTCGGGCACGTCGAACATGCAGTTCGTCGAGCGCGCCGATTGGATTCCGCGCTTCGACATCCACTATCTACTAGGTGTCGACGGCATTTCCATGCTGTTCGTGCTGCTCAACAGCGTGATGACGCTCTTCGTCGTCTGGTCCGCGTGGGAGGTGATCCAGACGCGCGTTGCGCAATACATGGCGGCGTTCCTGATCCAGTCGGGCCTCATCAACGGCGCGTTCTCCGCTCTGGATGGAATCCTGTTCTACTCGTTCTTCGAGGCGATGCTGATCCCGATGTACATCATCATCGGCGCGTGGGGCGGACCGAACCGGGTCTATGCGGCGCTCAAGTTCTTCCTCTACACGCTTCTGGGCTCGCTGCTGATGCTCGTCGCGCTGATCTATCTCTACAACGTGTCCGAGACGTTTTCCATCCTCGAGTGGTATCGCGTGCCGCTTTCGCTCGACGTGCAGCTGCTTCTCTTCGTCGCCTTTTTCCTGTCGTTCTCCGTCAAGGTCCCGATGTGGCCGGTGCACACGTGGCTTCCGGACGCGCACGTCGAGGCGCCGACGGGCGGCTCCGTGATCCTTGCGGCGATCACGCTGAAGATCGGGGCCTACGGTTTCGTCCGTTTCATCCTGCCGATCGTGCCGGACGCCTCGCGGTACCTTTCCGGGTTCGTGATCGCGCTGTCGCTGATCGCCGTCGTCTACATCGGTTTTGTCGCCCTGGTTCAGGCCGACATGAAGAAGTTGATCGCGTACTCATCGATCTCGCACATGGGATTCGTGACGCTCGGGTTCTTCCTGTTCAGCCAGCTGGGCGTCGAGGGCGGTCTCGTGCAGATGATTTCGCACGGCTTCGTGTCGGCGGCAATGTTCCTGTGCGTCGGCGTGATGTATGACCGCATGCACAGCCGGCAGATCGCCGACTACGGAGGCGTCGTCAATACCATGCCGAAGTTCGCCGCCTTCATGATGCTGTTCGCGATGGCCAACGCCGGCCTGCCGGCGACGTCCGGGTTCGTCGGCGAGTTTCTCGTGATCCTGGCCGCGGTCAAGGCCAATTTCTGGCTCGGTTTCACCGCGGCGACGATCATGATCCTCGGCGCGGCGTACACGCTGTGGATGTACAAGCGCGTGATCTACGGCGCGATCGCCAACGATGACGTGAGGGCACTCACGGACCTCAACCGCCGGGAGTTCTGGCTGCTGGCGACGATCGCGCTGCTCGTGCTCTGGATGGGTGTCTGGCCGCGGCCCTTCATCGACGTCATGCACAGTTCCGTCGCCGACCTTCTCGCGCACGTGGCCCGGAGCAAATTGTGACCGGACGCGCCCGAACATGCTGACCGTGAAATTCGCGTCCGTCCTGCCGGAAATCGTCGTGCTGTGCGGCGCCTGCGTGATCCTGATCGCCGATCTTTTTCTCGGCGAGGCGCGCCGGCATCTGTCGTTCTGGCTGACGCAGATTGTCCTGGCGATCGCCGCATGGGGTGCGCTCGCGACGATGCAGGTGCTGCCCGCGACGGCATTCTCGGGCATGGTGGTCGACGACATGCTCGCCGCCACGCTCAAATTCATGACCTGCCTGTCGGTGTCGCTGGTCCTTTTCTACTCGCGGGACTACTGCGCGACGCGCGGGCTTTTCCGCGGCGAGACCTTCGTGCTGACGCTGTTCGCGCTGCTCGGAATGATGGTGATGATCGCCGCGGGCAGCTTTGTCACGCTCTACCTGGGTCTCGAGCTCCTGGCGCTCTCGCTGTACGCGATGGTCGCGATGTACCGGACCTCGAACGCCGCGTCGGAGGCGGCGATGAAGTATTTCGTGCTGGGCGCGCTCGCGTCCGGCATGCTGCTCTACGGCATGTCGATGATCTACGGCGCAACCGGTTCGCTGGATATCCCGGTCGTGGCGAAGGCGATTGCCGCGGGACAGGGCAACAAGACGATCCTGCTGTTCGGCCTCGTCTTCGTCGTCTCCGGCGTCGCGTTTAAGCTGGGCGCCGTCCCGTACCACATGTGGGTGCCCGACGTTTACGACGGGGCGCCCACGGCGGTGACCCTGCTCATCGGCACGGCGCCGAAGCTCGCGGCCTTCGCGTTCATGCTGCGCCTCCTCGGCGTGGCGCTCGGCAGTCTCTGGTTCGATTGGCAGGGGATGCTGATCGTGCTGGCGCTGCTGTCGATGGTCCTCGGCAACGTGGTCGCCATCGCGCAGACCAACATCAAGCGGATGCTCGCGTATTCGTCGATCGCCAACATGGGATTCATGCTGATGGGTTTCCTCGCCGCGAACGCCAACGGCTACAGCGCGGCGATGTTCTATGCGGTCGCCTACGTGCTGACGAGCCTCGCCTCCTTCGGCATGGTGATGCTGCTGTCGCGCGAGGGCTTCGAGGCGGACCGGCTGGAGGACTTCAAGGGACTGAATCAGCGCTCGCCCTGGTGGGCGTTCGTGATGCTGCTGGTGATGTTCTCGCTGGCCGGGATTCCGCCGACCGTCGGCTTCTACGCCAAGTTCACGGTGATCCAGGCCGCGGTCGACGCCGGTTTTGTCTGGCTTGCCGTGGTCGCCGTCATGGCGTCGCTGGTCGGCGCGTTCTACTACCTGCGCGTCGTCAAGCTGATGTATTTCGACGATGCGACCGACACGGCGCCGATCGACGCGCGTGCAGACAATCGTGCGCTGCTTTCGGCAAACGGTCTGGCGCTGCTCCTGTTCGGCATGCTGCCGCAGCCGCTCCTCGGCGTGTGCGTCGTGGCCCTCGCCCACTCCGGATTGCTTTGAAGCCGCGCTCGCGCGACGCCCGGTCTGTCGTGGCCTCGCCATGCTAAGATGCATCGGTCACGGAACCGATCTGTTTTCCCATTCCCGATGCGCGTCGGCCTTTTCGTCACCTGTCTCGTCGACCTGATGCGACCGTCGGTCGGATTCGCCGCCATCCGGCTGCTCGAGGCCGGCGGCGCCGAGGTCGTCGTCCCGCCGACGCAAACCTGCTGCGGGCAGCCCGCGTACAATTCGGGTGATCGCGCCGACGCCAAGGCGCTCGCCGCCAAGGTCGTCGCCGAGTTCGAGGACTGCGATTTTCTGGTCGCCCCGTCGGGGTCGTGCAGCGGGATGATCCGCACGCACTACGCCGACCTGTTCTCCGACGATCCCGCCATGGCGAAGCGCGTCGACGCGCTGGCGGCGAAGACGCGAGAGCTCACCGATTTTCTCGTGAGCGAATTGAAGCTCGATCGGGTGCCCGGTCGCTTCGACGGCACCGTCACGTACCACGACAGCTGCGCGGGCCTGCGCGAAATGGGCGTCAAGCCGCAGCCGCGGGCGCTGCTCTCTAAGGTTGCCGGCCTCGAGATCGCCGAGATGGCCGAGTGCGAGACATGCTGCGGTTTCGGGGGCACGTTCTCGATCAAGTTCGGCGAGATATCCGCACGGCTCGCCGACAACAAGTGCGGACACATCGCCGTCAGCGGCGCGGACGCCGTCGTGCTGGGCGACCTCGGCTGCATGCTGAACATCGAGGGGCGGTTGCGGCGGCGCGGCGACACGACGACGAAGGTGCTGCACGTCGCCGAGGTGCTCGCCGGCAATAGCCCCGGCTGACGGCGCGCGGCGCGCGGGAAGAAACAGGGCCGAGCCATGCAAGTCACGTCGATGCACTTCAAGGAGCGCGCGCACGTCAAGCTGCACGACCGGCGGCTGCAGGACAACCTCAGGAAGATGCAGGGCAAGTTCGTCGCCAAGCGGCGGGCCTCGCTCACCGAGCTCGACGATTTCGAGGCGACGCGGGAGCACGCCAAGGCGCTGCGCAACCGCGCGCTCGAAAACCTGGACGTGTGGCTCGAGCTCTTCGAGAAGAACGCGACGGCGCGCGGCGCGACAGTCCTCTTCGCCGAGACGCCGGCGGAGATCAACTCGCTGGTGCTCGAGATCGCGGCGAAGCACGGCGTTTCGAAAATCATCAAGTCGAAGTCGATGGTCTCGGAGGAATCCGCGCTCGATCACGCCATCGAGGCGGCGGGGCTCACCGTGGTCGAGACCGACCTCGGCGAATACATCCTGCAGATCAACGACTACGAACCGCCATCGCACATCATCGGGCCCGCGCTGCACAAGTCGAAAGAGGAAGTCGCGGAGCTCTTCCACAAGGCGCACGGCACGCCGGTGAAGACCGGGATCGACGAGTTGTGCCTCGAAGCCCGCGGCGTGCTCCGCCAGCATTACCTCACCGCCGACATGGGCATCTCCGGCGGCAACTTCTTCGTCGCGGAGAGCGGCTCCGTGGTGCTCGTCACCAACGAGGGCAACGCGACGCTGACGACGACGCTGCCCAAGGTGCACATCGCGATTTCCGGCATCGAGAAGATCGTGCCGACGCTCGAAGACGTGGCGACGCTGATGCGCCTTCTGCCAAGGTCCGCGACCGGCCAGTCGATCTCGAATTATGTCGACGTCCTCACCGGTCCGAAAGGCGACGGTGAGTTCAATGGCGCCGAGCACATGTATTTCATCGTCGTCGACTGCGGACGCACCGGCGTCCTCGCCAGCGAAGTGCGCGAGGCGCTGCGCTGCATCCGCTGCGGCGCGTGCATGAACCACTGCCCGGTCTACCAGAACGTCGGCGGGCACTCGTACGGCTGGGTCTATCCGGGGCCGATCGGCTCGATCCTGACGCCGATGTATGTCGGCCTCGAAAAGGCGCAAGACCTGCCTGCGGCGTCGACGTTCTGCAACCAGTGCGGCGTCGTGTGTCCGGTCAAGATTCCGCTGCCCGATCTGCAGCGGAAGCTGCGCGAAAAGGCGTTCGAGCAGGGACTGCGCCCGTGGTACGAGCAGCTCGGGCTGAGAATGTGGTCGTGGGTCGCGCAGCGTCCCGCTCTCTACGCGCTCGGCACGCGAATCGGCGTTCGCGTGCTGGCGGCGCTGGGTGGCCGCGACGGGCTCATCCACCGGCTGCCGCTCGCGGGCGGCTGGACGGAGGGCCGCGACATGCCCGCACCGGCCGGCCGGACGTTTCGCGACCTCTATCGGCAAAGCAGGCAGGCGCGTCCATGAACGCCCCGCGCGAGACGCCGCTCACCGCCGCGAAGCTTTCGCGCCGCGCCGAGTCGCTCGGTACCGAGAACGCGTTCGTCGTGCTGGCGGAAGTCAACGAGCTCGTCCGGCGCGGCAAGGACATCGTGTCGTTCTGCATCGGGCAGCCCGACTTCCCGACGCCGAGGAACATCCAGAAGGCGGCCATCGACGCCATCAAGCTGGGCAAGCACGGCTACACGCCGTCGGCGGGCATCGACGAGCTGCGCGTGGCGGCGGCGAAGGACATCGGCGCGCGCCGCGGAATCGAATTCCGGCCGGAGGACGTCGTCGTCGGCGCGGGCGCCAAGCCGTTCATTGCCTACACGATCGCGTCGGTCACCGACTATGGCGCGGGTGACGAAGTGATCTACCCGGTGCCGGGGTTTCCGATCTACGAGTCGCAGATCGTCGCCAACGGCGCGGTGCCGGTGCCGATTTACCTGCGCGAGGCGCGCGAGTTCGCGTTCGACCCCGCCGAACTCGAAGCGAAGATCACGGCGCAGACAAAGCTTCTGATCCTCAACACGCCGCACAATCCGACCGGCGGGATGCTGCAGCCGGCGGATCTCGACGCGATCGCGGCGATCCTCGCGCGCCACCCGCAGGTCTGGGTGTTCGCCGACGAGATCTACTCGCGGCTCGCGTACGCGGGCGCGTTCGATTCGCTCGCCAGGCGTCCCGGCATGCAGGAGCGCACGATCGTCTCCGACGGAGCGTCGAAGACCTGGGCGATGACCGGCTGGCGGATCGGCTTCGCCGCCAACCGTGCGCTGGCGCCAACCTTCACGCGCTGGATCACGAATACCGACTCGTGCGCTTCGCAGATTTCGCAGTGGGCGGCCGTCGAGGCGGTCACCGGTCCTCAGGACGCCGCCGATGCGATGCGCGCGAGCTTTCTCGAGCGCCGCGACCAGATCGTCGGCCTGCTCAACAAGGTTCCGGGGATCTCCTGCAAGACTCCCGGTGGCGCTTTCTACGCATGGCCGAACGTCACGGAAGCCTGCCGGATCACGGGATGCGCCGACTCGGAGGCCTTGCGCAAACGGCTGCTCGCCGACGCGGGCGTCGCGGTCCTGTCCGACATCCACTTCGGGCGCCGCGTTCCGGGCGACGGCCAGCACATACGCTTTTCGTACGCGGCGTCGCCCGCGGCGATCGCGAAGGGCATCGAGCGCCTGGATGGATTCATCCGCCGGCACATGAAGTAGGAACGACGATGCCGACCTCCCTCGCGAACAATCGCACGGGGCGCGACGCCGTGCTCGCGCGCGTCCGCAAGGCGCTCGGCAAGGCCGGGGACCGCACGGCCGCCCGCGCCGAGGCGGAGGGCTACATCGCCGCGCACGGTCACGGACCGCGTCCGGCGATGCCGGCCGATCTCGTCGGCCGCTTCGTCGTCCGCGCGACCGACATGGAAAGTACCGTCGAGCGCGTTGCCGACCGTCGCGACATCCCCGCCGCCGTCGCAAGCTATCTCGATGCGCTGGTCTTGCCGTCTGCGCTCGCGGCGCAGAAGTCGCACGCCGGAGT
Organism: Betaproteobacteria bacterium; assembly: GCA_031360485.1. Classification (GTDB taxonomy): domain Bacteria; phylum Pseudomonadota; class Gammaproteobacteria; order Burkholderiales; family Casimicrobiaceae; genus CAIWHR01. The sequence continues at coordinate 8,378 of JANMBN010000365.1, forward strand.
CTGTTGGCCGGAATTCGCCGATCTCGATTGGGCCGGCTCCGGACTCGCGCTCGACGCGCGGCCAACCGTGGGCGATGACCGCCTGGGTGTCACCGGCACGTTTTGCGCGATCGCCGAGACCGGAACGCTGGTCCTGCTGGCGGGCGCAGAGGCACCGACGGCGACCGCGCTCCTGGTCGACACGCACGTCGCGGTCGTGCGCGCCGACCGCATCGTTTCCGGCATGGAGGAGGCGTTCGCGCTGGTCCGGCGCGAACGCGGCCGCCTTCCGCGCGCGGTCAACCTGATTTCGGGTCCGTCGCGCACCGGGGACATCGAGCAGACCATCGTGCTGGGCGCGCACGGTCCTTTCCGCGTGCACATTCTGGTGCTGGGCTGAGTTTCGCGGGGCGGCGGCAAGCGCCGCCTGGCTCACGCGGCCGAAATCCATCCGGCGTGCCGCGCGCAACCGCGCGAAACCGCGCGGGGAGCGCCGGCGAGCCTACATCTGCTTGAACAGATGATTGAAGGTGCGGCTCACTTCCAGTTTTTCCTCGCTGCCCTTCACATGCACGACCTGATGGCCGCGGAAATTGCGGCTGACCTGCTCGACCGCGTCGACGCGAACCACGGTGGCGCGATGGATTTGCCAGAATTCGTCCGGGTCGAGCTCGTCGATCAGCTCCTTGATCGGCTTCCTTATCAGCGCCTCGAAACTCCGGGTCTGCACTCGGGTGTATTTGTCCTCGGCGCGGAAGAACAGGATGTCGCTGGTCGGGATCATCCGGATATTGGCGCCGACGCTGGCCTGTATCCAACGCATGTATTCACGTGGTTTCAGGCCATCGGCCCCGAGTCGTTGCGACAGCTGCGCCAGCAGGTCGTTCATCGGATCCGGCTTTTGCTCGAGCCGCGCGCGCAGGCGCTGGCAGGTCAGCGCCATCCGCTCCGGTTCCGCCGGCTTCAGCAGATAATCGACCGCGCCATGCTCGAACGCGCTGATCGCGTATTGGTCGTGGGCGGTGACGAAGACCACGTGGGCCTGGCCGGCCAGCGCCTGGGCCGCCTCTATGCCGTCCATTCCGGGCATGCTGATATCGAGAAAGACGATATCGGGTTCGAGGCTCTGCACGAGGGCTACAGCCTCGCGGCCATTGCTGGCTTCGCCCACGATCAGGAGCTCCGGCCAGGCTTCCTTCAGGCGGCCAATGATCTGTTCGCGCATCAGGCGCTCATCGTCGGCGACGACGGCGGTGGGGGCGGGCAAGGAGTGCATGCGGGCATTCGTCCGGTCAGGCGGGGGCGGGGGCTATCTCGTAGGGTACTTTGATCGTCGCACAGGTGCCGCCCGCGGGCGGCACGGTGATGATCAGCTCAGCCCGGCCGTTGTACAAGGCCTTCAACCGCTCGCGGACGTTGGCCAGTCCCACGCCGCCCTCGGCCTTGGGAACGAAGCCCACGCCGGTGTCGCGCACGTGGACGGCGAGCTGACCGTCGGCGACCTCGGCACCGATTTCGAGCAGCCCGCCCTCGGGCTTCGGTTCCAGGCCATGCTTGATGGCATTTTCCACCAGGGTCTGCAGCATCATCGACGGGAAGACTGCAGACTTGAGGCCCTCCGGCACAATGACCACCGACTGCAGGCGTCCCTCCATGCGCACCGCCATGATTTCAAGGAACGCGCTGCAGAGACCGACCTGCTGACCCAGCGTGGGCCGGCTGCCTTCGCGCATCTGCGGCATCGCCGAGCGCAGGTAGCGGATCAGGCTCTGCTGCATCTTCGAAGCGCGGGTCGGGTCGGTTTGAATGAGCTGGTCGATGCTCGCCAGCGTATTGAACAGGAAATGCGGCTCGATCTGCGCCTGCAGCGCTTCCATGCGCGCTTCCAGCACGGTGCGCTCGAGCTGCTCGGTTTCGGCCCGCTTGGTGGCCTCGTCCGCGGTCCGTTCCGCCCTGCGCTTGCCGCCCGCCACCACCTTGATGATGAACGAGGCGACGATCAGCAGAAAGGTCAGGGTCGGAAGTTTCAGGACGCCGCCCCCGAGGATCAGGGCCAGGAACGAGACGAGCAGCAGCGCCTTCCACGAAACGACCGCCACCCAGTCGAAGAAGCCCCACCACATCACGACGACGCCCTTGCGGATCTCGCGGAAGGCTTGCCGGATGCCCATGGGCTGCGAGACGCCGCCGCTCGTACCTTGCCGGGGAGCGGGGCCGGTGACTGGGCTGCGTGCGTCGGAATTCATCGGTTTTCCCTCTGTTCGACGGCTTGTCATAGGACAAGGTTACGGGAGAGGGCCGCTCCACTCCAGCGCGGCAAGACACAATGCACGCCGGTGGGGGTGAAACGCCGGAAACCGG
>JANMBN010000376.1:0-4701 GCA_031360485.1 Betaproteobacteria bacterium
TTGAACCGGAGCAGCTCGAACCGCCGCCGCAGAAGCGGCAGCAGGGCGACCTCGACCTCGACGCTCTTCGCGGTGAGCATGTCCGGCGTCCCGGCCCACGGCGCGTTGCCCACGCGAACGTCCCTGGCGACGAGCTTCGGCGCGAGTCCGAGTTTCAGTTTGACGCCGCCGCCGATCTTGACATCGCGACCGGTCGCCGCTTTGATGCGTGCCTCCAGGGGACCGACGAGCTCGTTCGGATCGACCGCCCAGACGGCGATCGCGACGCCCAGGAGCAACAGCAGGACGATACCGCCGGCGATCCCCAGGATCGTGACGAACGTGCGCATCCGGCGATTCTAGCGCGATGCCGGCGACCCCGCCCGGCCACGGATGCCGCTGCCGCTACGCCAGCGCGGCGTTGAACGCGTCGAGCGCGGTGCTCCCGGGGATGAGCTCGGCATCGGAGAGCGTGTTGAGCGGCACCGCCACGGTGTTCTGCGCATCGTGCAGGTCGGTCGGGTCGTCTTCGACGTAGAGGAGACCGGTGACCACCTCGCCCTGGGCGCGGTGCGCCTCGAGATAGGCGAGCGCGCCCACCTTGTCGTGCGGGTCGTATTCGGCGTGCAGCTTGCGCAGCCTGACGATGCCGCCGTCGTGCAAGACCACGTTCTCCACTCCGCCTTGCGGCACGTCGGCGGTGATCGGTTGGCGCATCGGCATGAAGTCGAGCCGGTTCACCGCCTCGTTGTGCGCACGCACGTAGTCGTAGCTCTTGGTCGAGCCCGGATGGTTGTTGAAGGCGACGCACGGCGAAACGACGTCGATGAACGCCACGCCCTTGTGCTCGACGGCGGCCTTGATCAGGGGCACGAGTTGCCCCTTGTCGCCGGAAAAGCCGCGGGCGACGAACGTCGCGCCCAGCACCAGGGCGAGTTGGACCAGGTCGATCGGCTCCTCGCGGTTCACGGCGCCGCGCTTGGCCTTCGATCCCTTGTCGGCCGTCGCCGAGAATTGCCCTTTGGTGAGGCCGTACACGCCATTGTTCTCGACGATATAGGTCATGTTCACGCCGCGCCGCATGACGTGCGCGAACTGGCCGAGGCCGATCGACGCCGAGTCCCCGTCGCCGGAAACGCCAAGATAGATCAGGTCGCGGTTCGCGAGCGCCGCACCGGTCACCACCGACGGCATCCGTCCGTGCACGCTGTTGAATCCGTGGCCGGCGCCGAGGAAATACGTCGGTGTCTTCGACGAGCAGCCGATGCCGGAGAGCTTGGCCACGCGGTGCGGCGCGATCGCCAGCTCGAAGAAGGCCTGGATGATCGCGGCCGAGATCGAGTCGTGGCCGCAGCCGGCGCACAGCGTCGACACCGCGCCCTCGTAGTCGCGTCGCGTGAGCCCGAGCGCGTTCTTCGGCAGTCCCGGATGATGGAGTTTCGGCTTCGTGAGGTAGGTCATCGTGCCACTTTCCGCAGCGGCGTGACGTTGAAGAGCCGCGCCTTTTCCGCGATTTCGCGGGTGACGAAACGCTCGGTCAGCGGGTTGCCGTCGTAGTGAAGGATGGGTATCAGTTTGCCGGGATCGATGCCGCACTCGTTGACGAGCATCATCCGCAACTGCGCATCGCGGTTCTGTTCGACGACGAACACGTGATCGTGGTCGGCGATGAACTCGAGGACCGCGTCCGCGAACGGAAACGCGCGGATGCGCATCTGATCGAGATGGATGCCCGCGTGCGCCAGGGCAACCAGCGATTCGGCCATCGCGGCACCGGTCGAGCCGAACCAGACCGCCCCGGCGCGCGTGGACTGCGCCGCGGTACGGATCACGGGCTCCGGCAGGAGGCCTTTCGCCGTCTCGAACTTCCGGAGCAGCCGCTGCATGTTGTCGACGTAGGCGTTGCCGTCCTCGGTGTAGCGGGCGTAGCGGTCCTTCGAGGTGCCGCGCGTGAAATAGGCGCCGCGCTTCGGGTGCGTGCCCGGGTAGGTGCGAAACGGGATGCCGTCGCCATCGGCGTCGAGATAGCGGCCGAATTCCTTGCCCGCCTCGAGCGCCTCGGCGGTCATCACCTTGCCGCGGTCGAGCCCGCGGCTGTCGTCCCAGGTGAACGGCTCGCAGAGCCAGTCCTGCATGCCGATGTCGAGGTCCATCATCACGAAGACCGGCGTCTGCAGGCGGTCGGCGAGGTCGAACGCCTGCGCGCCCATTTCGAAGCATTCCTTCGGGTCCTCGGGAAACAGCAGCACGTGCTTCGTGTCCCCGTGCGACGCGTACGCGCAGATCAGGAGGTCGGCCTGCTGCGTCTTCGTCGGCATCCCGGTCGACGGGCTGCCGCGCTGCACGTCGAAGAGCACCGCGGGAATCTCCGCGAAATACGCGAGCCCGATGAATTCCTGCATCAGCGAAATGCCGGGCCCGGCCGTCGCGGTGAACGAGCGCGCGCCGTTCCAGGCGCCGCCGATCACCATCCCGATCGACGCGAGCTCGTCCTCGGCCTGGACGATCGCGAAGCGGTGCCGGCCCGTCGCCGGATCGACACGATATTTCTGGCAATGGACCGCGAACGCCTCGGCCAGCGACGACGACGGCGTGATCGGGTACCACGCGCAGAGCGTCGCGCCGCCGTAGACGGCGCCGAGCGCCGCCGCATTGTTGCCGTCGACGAAGATCCGGTTGCCGACGTTGTCGCGGCGCTCGATCCTGAGCCCGATCGCGGCGAAGTTCGCGGCCGCGTAGTCGAAGCCCAGCCGGAACGCCTTCCGGTTGGACTCGACGAGCGGCGCCTTCCCCTTGTATTGCTCGATCAGCAGCGCTTCGATGACCGCCGGATCGATCGCGAGCAGCCCCGCGAGCGCGCCGAGGTAGATGATGTTCTTGAAGAGCTGCCGCTGCCGCGGATCGGAATACGCGGCGTTGCAGATCTCCATCAGCGGCATCGCGACTACCGTGACGTCGTCGCGAAACCTCGATGGCGGGAGCGGCTTGGTCGAGTCGTAGAAAAGATAGCCGCCGGGCTCGATCTCGAGGACGTCCTCGTCCCACGTCTCGGGATTCATCGCCACCATCAGGTCGACACCGCCGCGGCGGCCGCGCCAGCCGGCCTCGACGATGCGCACCTCGTACCACGTCGGCAAGCCCTGGATATTCGACGGAAAGATGTTCCGCGCCGCGACCGGCACGCCCATCTTGAGCACCGCTTTCGCGAACAACCCGTTGGCGGAGGCCGAGCCCGAACCGTTGACGTTGGCGAACTTGACGACGAAATCGTTGACGCGCGCGATGGGCTTCATCTCAGTGTCCGTGGGGCCGCCTTCAGGCGGCCCGATGAACCGTCCGGCTGAAGCCGGAGCCACGACCGACGCGGCTCGCCCGGAACCAGGGGAGCGCAACGAGCTTGGGACCGGTTCATATTAGTCGGCCGCCTGTTGCGCCGGCGGAACCATGGTCATCGGCGGCGATCCGGGGCGCGGAACTTCGCCGGCGTGCGCCATGACCAGCAGGAATTTCTGCATGTCCCAGGCACCCGTCGGACAGCGCTCCGCGCACAGCCCGCAGTGCAGGCAGACGTCCTCGTCCTTCGCCATGATGCGGCCGGTCTTGAGCGACGCGGACACGTAGAGGTCCTGCGTCCGGTTCATCGCGGGTGCCGTAAGGCGCGGCCTCAGTTCGGCTTCATCGCCGTTCTCGGTGAACGTGATGCAATCCATCGGGCAGATGTCCACGCAGGCGTCGCATTCGATGCAGAGCTTGTCGTTGAACACCGTCTGCACGTCGCAATTCAGGCAGCGCTGCGTCTCCGCGTAGGCGAGCTTCAGGTCGAAGCCGAGCTCGACCTCGACGCGGATGTTCGCGAGCGCAATCACCTTGTCCTTGAGCGGCACCTTGTGCCGCCTCTGCGGCGTGATGGCGTTGTCGTAGCTCCATTCGTGGATGCCCATCTTCTGCGAGACGAGATTCGTGTGCGGCGGCGGCCGCCTGGCCATGTCCTCGCCGCGGCAGAACTTGTCGATCGAGATCGCCGCGTCGTGGCCATGCGCCACCGCCCAGATGATGTTCTTCGGCCCGAACGCGGCGTCGCCGCCGAAGAACACGCCGGGACGCGACGCGGCCATCGTCACCTTGTCGACCACGGGCATGCCCCACGCGTCGAACTCGATGTCGATGTCGTGCTCGATCCACGGAAATCCGTTCTCCTGGCCGATCGCGACCAGCACGTCGTCGCAGGGAAAATGGACCTCCGGCTCGCCCGTGGGGACGAGCTGGCGGCGGCCCTTGGCGTCGATCTTTGCCGCAACCTTCTCGAACACGACTCCGGTGAGCTTTCCCTCCACGTGCGTGAACGCCTTCGGCACGAGGAAATTGTGGATCGGGATGCCTTCGTGCGCGGCGTCCTCCTTTTCCCACGGCGAAGCCTTCATCTCGTCGAAGCCGGAACGGACGACCACCTGGACGTCCTCGCCGCCCAGCCGTCGCGCGCTGCGGCAGCAGTCCATCGCCGTGTTGCCTCCGCCCAGCACGACGACGCGTTTGCCGATCCGGGTCGTGTGGCCGAACGACACGCTCGACAGCCAGTCGATGCCGATGTGGATGTTCGCGGCGGCTTCCTTGCGACCGGGGACGTCGATGTCGCGGCCGCGCGGCGCGCCGCTGCCGACAAAGACGGCGTCCCAGCCTTCGGCGAGGAGCGCCCCAAGGCTGTCGATCCAGCGATGCGAGCGG
>JANMBN010000388.1:0-2394 GCA_031360485.1 Betaproteobacteria bacterium
CTGGATCAGGTCTGCCAACCGTTCCTCCTTGCGCGGCCCGTCATGCGAGGCCGCGCTGCGGCACCCAGACCTGATCAGCCAACGTTGTTATAGGCGAGAGAATGCCCGTACTCGGCGACGCCGTCGAGTCCCCCGTCGGGATGCCCCAGGGGTTCCCCGGGCCAGGGGACGCCCGACCCGGGGGAGCACGACTACGGGGGAGGACGGGCCGGTAGGACGATGGGACGGGGCTCGACGCCGTTTGCCGAGAACAGCGCCGCCGGCGCTCGCATCACGGCGCTGGCCCGGGGATCACGCCGGACAGGCGGTACGCGGGCACGGGCTGGGCGTAACCCTTGAGGGCCAGAGGCCCCACGGTTTCCACCTTCGTGGCGTCGTCGAGCGCGGCGCGCGTGCGGCGGTCGATCAGGATCTCTCCCGCAGCCGCTTCGCCCGACAGCCGTGCCGCGAGATTGACGACGCCGCCGATCGCCGTGTAGTCGACCCGGCCCTCGTACCCGAACGCACCGACCGTCGCATAGCCCTGGGCGATGCCGATGCCGAGATCGAGCTCGTACCCGAGCTTCGACCACCGGGCGCGCAACGGGTGAAACGCTTCCTGCATTCGCAGCGCCATGGTCGTGGCGCGTCGTGCGTAGTCGGGCACCGGCAGCGGGTCGTTGAAGAAGATCAGGATGCCATCGCCGGCGAACCGGTCGAGCGTGCCGCCGCATTCGGCGATCAGCGTCCCCATGGTCGCGTGATACTGCTGCAGCACCGCCTCGACTTCCTCCGGCTCGGCCGCGTCGGTGAAAGCGGTGAAGCCGCGCAGGTCGACGAAAACGTAGCAGATCTCGCGACGGTGAGGCGCGAGGATCGACTGCCCGCCGGCCGACAGGATCGCGTCGGCGACAGCGGGCGCGAAGAAGCGCTTGAGCTGATCCATCCCCTTCAACTGCGTCACCTGTTCGGCAACGCGTTCCTCGAGTTTCAGATTCCATTCCTGCAGCGCGGCCGCCTGGCGTTTGACTTCGTCCTGCAGGGATTTCACACGCAGCAGCGAGCGCACCCGGGCAAAGAGCTCGGCCTGGTTGATCGGCTTGGGGAGGAAATCGTCCGCCCCGGCCTCGATGCCCTTGACCCGCTCCCCCTGCGGATCGAGCGACGTGACGAGAACCACCGGCAGCAGCGCCGTTTGCGGATCGGCGCGCAGCTGCCTGCACACGTCGTATCCCGAGAGACCGGGCATCATCACGTCGAGCAGCACCAGATCCGGTTGCTCGGACGCCACCTTGGCGAGCGCCTCTTCGCCGTTCACGGCCGTCGCCACCGCGTAGCCTTTGACCGCGAGCAGGTCGGCCAGCAGCTTGACGTTGTGCGGCGTGTCGTCGACGACCAGCACTTTGGCCGGCGTGGTCATTGCCCTCGGCCCCTCATGCGGCCTCCCTGCCGCGACAAGAGGTCGCGAGCCGGCGTGTCGGCCGCGTGCGCAATCGCGCGACGACGCGGGCTTCGCCCCTTGGCTTCGCCCGTCGCGCTCATGCGGTCTTCTCCAGCATTGCGCGCACCGTGTCCAGGAACTCCTTGAGGTTGAGCGGCTTGCCGAGGTAGCCGTCGAAGCCGGCCTCGGTGATCTGCTTGCGATCCTGCTGCATCACAGAGGCGGTGACGGCGACGGCGGGAATCGCCGCCGTCTCCGGGCTCGCCCGCAATGCGCGCAGCGCCTCGATGCCGCTGATGCCCGGCAACTGGATGTCCATCAGGATCAGGTCCGGCTTGTGCTCGGCGGCGAGACGAATGCCTTCCTCGCCCGTGCCGGCCTCGATCGTCGCGTAGCCCTTCGCCTGCAGCACGTCCCGGACGAGCTTCATGTTCTTTTCATTGTCTTCGACGATCAGTATCAGGCTCATCGGTGCACCTCACGCTTGCGGCTCTCGCCGCTCATCGCCTTATCGGAATGGTGAAGGAAAAAGTCGAACCTTTGCCCGGCTCGCTTTCGAGCCAGATATGGCCGCCGTGCAACTCGACGAACTTCCGCGTGAGCGCGAGCCCCAGGCCCGTGCCCTCCTGCTTGTTCGTGTAATTGCGACCGACCTGGCGGAACTCCTCGAACACTGCCTCCTGATCCTCCGCCGCGATGCCGATGCCCGTATCGTGCACCGCAACGACGACGTTGTCTGCCTCGCGGCGCGCTCTCACGTCGATCCGCCCCCCGTCGGGCGTGAACTTGACCGCGTTGGTCAGCAGGTTGAGCAGGATCTGCTTGAATTTTCGCTCATCCGCAACCGTCTCGCCGAGGTCCGGGTCCGTGTCGAGCCCGAGCTTGATGCCATGCCTCTGGGCCCGCTCACGGATCAGCGTCATGGCGTTGGCAATGGCCGATGGCAGATCGAACGCGGCCAGATCGAGCTCCAT
>JANMBN010000406.1:0-2153 GCA_031360485.1 Betaproteobacteria bacterium
TCTCGTTCGGCAGGTCACGGTCGCGTGGAGCGACGGTCGCAGATCGGCCAGGTCCGGTCATTGGAGATGGTTTCCCAAAGCGGACCGTCACGATCTGTTCGAAGCGGCATGATCCTCAAGCCAATACCGATACTGCAACAGGGCCGGCGATCCGGCTCGGCGCGCACTTGCGCAAGCGCTCAAACTGTGTCGATATCATCCCACTCCAGGCCGATGCAGGCTTCGAACAATTCCCGCAAGACCGAAGTTCTTACACTTGTGCGATTGACCACGCGCCAGATCGGCGATAAGGTTCTGGACAGAGAAAAAGGGGGGCGAAATTCCCTATCCGTCGTTAATCGACCTCAACTAAGGAAACGCATGTCAATTGCATCGCGAACCATTGTGTCCACACTGCTAGCCATCATCGTTGGAGCATGCTCGAAGGACATGCCGGTCGCCGAAGTAAAGGGCTCGTGTGCGGACGTCTACAAAGCGCCGGTATGCACGTGGGCCAAGACGCAGGGCGATAGCCTGCTGGAAGTGGGTGCCGTGGTTCCCATCGCCAGTATTGAGAATTCGCCCGCGCAGCTGCTGATGGTGTGGCCGCCCGTTCCGGTCGCGGTGCTCGATATTCCCGAAACGGCTCGCCAGAAAAGCGGCCTGGTGCACTTCACCATGTACTGGGAAGCCGGCGGACATCCACCCGGTGCGTACATGACGCCGCATTTCGACTTTCACTTCAACACGATCGCGTCCTCAGAGCGCAGCGCCATCGACTGCGCCGATCTCAGCAAGCCGGCCGCGTTGCCGACAGCGTACGCATTGCCGGATATCCCGTTACCGCCGGACATGGCCAAGATGATGGGCGTGCCTGCCTTGATCGGACTGTGCGTGCCGCAAATGGGGATGCACGCGATCCCTGCATCAGAGCTTGAGAGCAAGGAGCCGTTCCGCGCCGCCATGCTTGTCGGATACGGACACGGCAAGCCGATTTTCATTGAACCGATGGTGACGAAGGCGATGCTGATGGAGAAAAAATCGTTCGATCTCGCGACCCCGCAGATTCCGGGGCTCGCGGGTGCGCATCCCACCAAGTTTCACGCGGATTATGATGCGACGAAGCAGGAGTACCGTATGATCTTCTCAGCGTTTGCGACGGGTAGCTGAACGGCGAAACGAGTACAGATGAAGCAAAGGGCGCCCACGGTCAGAGTCCCCGTATAGGCGACCTCGAATCCGAAACGTTCCAAAGGTTCGCGAGGTGGCGTCGACTGTCGTTGAGTCAGATGACAGTATCGCAGGGCTGACCGCCTGATTAGGTCGGAATACGAGCATGGACTGAAAGGCGCGAACCGGCCATTATGCATAGTGCCCAGTTATGTAGAGCGCGCTGCGGCGAAAACGCAATTTGCCTATGTGGACGATGAAAAGTTGCGCCGAAACACTCTACATAATTTCGACGCTTGCAGGGGAAGCCTCGGGAGCGTTATTGGCGCAGTCGGGCGAATGCCCGGCGCGCTACGTGCGGGCGTTCAGAGGTAACCTGGCTCGCGACGAACCGGGCGCCGGGCGGGCACGCCTCGCTGCGTGCGTGAGCTCCGCCGCTGAGGACGTACAAATTATGTGGAGTGTCGCGGCCGCATTCGTCGCTGCTTACGTGGGCAATTCGTCGGTTGAGCCAACGAACTATTCATAATCGAGCACTATGCATAATGGCCGTTATGAATAGCTATGCATAACGGCCAAAAGCGGAAGTAGCGCATTGCACTCGATAGCGGCCATTGATCGGTGCTCGTCGAATCCGCTGCGCTTCGACCGTCCGCTACGTTGGCTTTTGCGTGATCATAGCAAGTCGCTCGTCGCGTACGGTGCGACTATGCCCATTCGCTCAGCATTGCCCGCGCTCGTGGCGTCAAGAACGGCGGCGCATCACCAGCCCCAAACCCGCCACCATCGCAGCCAGCAACACTAGCAGCCATTCCGATAGCGTCGGAATGGGCTGCGTCGCGGACGACGCGACCACGTTTACCACCTGCGAGATCGCCGGTGATGTGCTCGTCGCATCGTCGGCATCCCCGCCGTACACCGCGGTTATCGAATGAGTTCCCGGGGTAAGGGAGGAAATCGAAATTGCGGCTACGCCACCCGACAGTGCGACAGGCGCCCCGAGG
>JANMBN010000407.1:0-5998 GCA_031360485.1 Betaproteobacteria bacterium
CCCTTCACGCCACCCTGCTCGTTGACCATGTCGACCGCGATCTGGTCGCCGGCCAGCGCTTCGGTGCCGAGGACGGAGAGGTTGCCCGACAACGGAAAGAGTGCGCCGATTCGCCAGTCCTCCGCCCGGCTCTCGGCCGGCGCGAGCAGCAGGCCGACCGAAAGCGCCGCCGCGCCGATGGCGTAGAACAGCGAAGCGATCGGGTGTCCACGTGCGATACGGGATGAGACGATTCCGCGTGCGTAAGGGATATACATGTTCCTCCTCCATCTGGCCCAATCCGCAGTATCGGCGGCATTGCCCGGGATGCCAATCTAAAATTGCCGAAGACGACGTTCGCGCCAGGCGAAGCGGTCCGTGCGTCTCCGGTCCCGCGCCCTTTGGCAGCCGCGAAGACCGTGTTCGGACATTACTTCTTGTCGACACGGCGGCGATGGCCAACAATGGGCTTTCGAGCGTGCCGCTCGTGAGGAGGGATTGGCGTGGAGACCGAGTTCGATGTCGTAGTGGCCGGCTGCGGTGTTGCCGGCCTGTCGGCGGCCGTGGCTGCCAGCGAGGCAGGCGCTCGCGTCGCCGTTCTGGAGCGCGCGCCGCCGGAAGAGCGGGGAGGGCAGACACGCTACACCGAAGCCTATTTCCGGATGAAGAGCGAGACGGAAGTATCCGACGACTTCGCGGAACACCTCGCCGAGAATTCGTCGGGGTACGTCGACCCTTCCCTGGTGCAGGAGATGATGCGGGGGCGCGACCAGTGGCCGTCGATGGTGCGCGGCCTCGGGTACGCCGACCCCGAGCTGATCGACGTGTTCGCGAGCGCGGCCGGCCCTACGGTGCAATGGCTGAAGACGCACGGCATCCGCTTCGATTTCCTGCCTACGCAGTTCATCACCAAGTCGCAGCCGCGCCTCATGCCGGTGGGCGGCGGGCTGGCGCTGGTCGAATCGCTCGCCGCCGCGGTCGAGCGCGCCGGTGCGACGATCCTGTATGAAACGACGGCGACCGGGCTGCTGCAGGACGATGGCGGCGCCGTGATCGGCGTGCGCGCGGTCGCACGCGGCAATCGTCCGCTCCGGTTGCACGCGAGGGGCGGCGTCATGCTGGCATGCGGCGGTTTCGAGGGAAGCACCGAAATGCTCACGCGTTATCTCGGCCCGCGATCGACCTACCTTCGACCGGTGTGTCGCGGCGCGAACTTCAACAAGGGCGAGGGCATTCAGATGGCCCTGGACATCGGCGCCGCGCCGTGCGGGGATTTCGGCAGCTACCACGCGGAGCCGATCGATCCGCGTTCGGGAATCGCCGAGCCCTCGGTGTTTGTCTTTCCGTACGGCGTGCTGGTGAACAAGGAAGGGCTGAGGTTCGTCGACGAGGGCCCCGGCACCGTCGACCAGTACTACGAGCGGGTGACGCGCCGCGTCTTTGATCAGACCGACGGGCTCGCGTACGTCATCCTCGACGCGAAGATCGACGAGGTTCCCAACTGGCGCGTGGGCCTGCGCACCGACCAGCCCCCGATCGCGGCGGACTCGATCGGCGAATTGGCGACGAAGCTCGGCGTGCCGGGTGACGCGCTGGTGCGGACCATCGAGGCCTTCAACGCCGCATGCCCGGCGGCCGGTCGCTACGATCCGCTGGCGGTCGACGGGCTCGCGACGCGCGGCATCTCGCCGGTGAAGTCCAACTGGGCGCGCCCCATCGACCGTCCCCCCTATCACGCCTACCCGATGATCTCGTCGAACGTCTTCACGTTCGGAGGCCTGAAGATCGATCCGACGGCGCGGGTGCTGAATCGCGACGGTGACGTCATCCCGGGTCTCTACGCCGCCGGCGAGGTCGTCGGCATGTACTACCGGAACTATACCGGCGCGACATCGGTGATGAAGGGCGCCGTATTCGGACGCATCGGCGGCGAGCACGCAGCCCGCAGGCAGAGGCAATGACGCTGGCGCAGCGAACGAGCGTGACGGCGGCGGCCGATGGGGCAACGAACGTCCCGGTCCGCCCCGGTTATGCATATACCGACCGGGGTGTCATCCACTACGTCGAGGCGGGATCCGGCCCGCCGCTGCTGCTGCTCCACGCGACGCCGGGATCGCACCGGGCGTTCCGCTACCTGTTGCCGCTGCTGGCTCCCCATTTCCGGACCATCGCCGTCGACACCCCGGGGTATGGCAACTCCGATCCGGTGCCCGGCACGGCGTCCGTCGAAGCGATCGCGGAGAGCCTCGTCGGTATGCTCGACGCGCTCGCGCTGCCGCGCGCGCATCTGCTCGGGCTGCACACCGGGAACAAGATCGCCGCGGCGTTGGCCGCCGACTGGTCCGATCGCGTCGATCGCGTCGTGCTGGCCGGGCAGACGCACAGCCTCATCGTCGATCGCGCGGGACGCGACGCCGCGATCCGCGATCTCGTCGATCATTACTTCCCTCGCTTCCCGGCCGGCGGCGACGGCTCGCATTACGTGCGGCGCTGGCTGATGGCGCACGCGGACGTGCAGTCGATCTGGTGGCCGCCGCAGCTCCTGTCGGGCGGAAGCGTCGCGGCCACGGACGTCGAGATCGCCGAGTCGATGGTGATCGATCATCTGCTGGGCTGGAGAAGCATCGCTTCGACCTACGAGGCGATCTTCGCGTTCGACCTCGCCGCAGCGATGCGGCGCGTCGCGGCACCGACGCTCGTGCTCGAGCTGCGGGCGGCGGACGAAGCTCACTTCGGCGCGCAGGCGCCCGTCATCTGCGCGATGATGAAACGCGCGCGGGCGGTGGTCGTTCCGGACAGCGACGCCGGCGTCTTCCGGACGCGGCCGTCGGTCGTGGCCGACGCGGTGTTGCCCTTCCTGGCGGAGGCTTGACGCGGCGGCGCGCGATCAGGGGCGCGCGCCGGTCACCGTGGACACGAACTCGTCGGTGGTGACGAGCTCGCCGAACAGCGGCAGCATCTTTTCGACGGCGAAGCGGTGCCAGTCGGGATTGGGGGACGCACAGCAGTCCTCGATCACCGTCACGGCGAAGCCCGCATCGTCGCTGTAGCGGGCCGTGCTTTCGACGACGAGATTGGTCGCGACGCCGCCCAGGACGACCCGCCGGATGCCGCGTTGCATCAGCAGCGTGAGCAGCGGCGTGTTGAAAAACGGATTGACGCACTGCTTGGTGACGATGAGCTCGTCGGCGTTGGGCTTGACCGCGTCGGGGAACTCGGTGCCCCACGAGCCGAGGATCGCCGCCCGGTTCTCCTTCAGCTTTGCGATGCGCGGCGCGACGCTCAGGGCATCGGCGTAGTCCGCGCGGAACCCCAGCCGGACGTGCACGATCATCATGCGCGCCGCCCGCGCGGCAGAGAGCGCTCGCGAAGCATTCGCGAGCACCCCGCGCTCGGCCACCACCTTGGCCAGGCCGCCGCCGCCGATCTTGCCCTTCGGATCGACCATTTCGTTCTGCAGGTCGAGCAGCAGCAGCGCCGTGCTCTTCGGATCGTTGTTCATGTCGTTTCCGGTTCCGTTCAGTCGCACCACATGCCGCCGTTCACGTCGAGCACCTCGCCGGTGACGAATCCGGCGGCGTCCGACGCGAGAAACGCGATCGCCTCGGCGATTTCATCCGGCGTGCCCATGCGGCCGACGGGAATGAGCGCCCGAATGCCGGGGGGAAGGTCCGTCGTCATGGCGGACGTCACCGGCCCTGGCGCGACCGCGTTCACGGTGATCCCCGAACCCGCCAGCTCCTTCGCGAGATACGCCGTCATCGCGTGCACGCCCGCCTTCGAAACGCCGTACGCGATGTTCCCCGACGCCTTCTGCTCGTCGGCATCGATCCACGGCCGCGTATTTCCCCCATTCTTGCCGAGCACGGATCCCAGGTTGACGATCCGGCCGTGGCGCTGGGATTTCATCGTCGGCACGACGGCCTGGCAGCAGCGGAAGGTTCCGGTAAGGTTGATGTCGAGCACCCGGGCCCATTCCTTGTCGTCGAGGCTCTGCGCGGCGCCGAACGACGTGATCCCCGCCACATTGACCAGCACATCGAGGCGCCCGAAGGCCGCGAGCGTCCGGTCCACGGCCGCGCCGATCTGCTCGGCCGACCGCACGTCGAGCTCGAGGCGCAGGCAGCGCGCGTCCTCGGGCAGGCCGGCGATGTCGCCGATCGGCGTGATATCCGCCAGCGCGAGCGATGCGCCCTCTTGCGCGAGCCGTCGTGCCGTCGCGCTGCCGATCGCGCCGGCAGCCCCGGTGATCAGCGCCACCCGATTGGCGAGCCTCATCGCGGGTCGTCCTGCTACTCGGCTTTGATCTTGGCGTCGCGGATCGTCTTGCCCCAGCGCTCGTACTCGGAGGCGACGAACGACTGGAACTGCTGCGGCGTCTGCGCCGGCGCCGGATCCACATTCATCTTGACCAGCTGCTCGCGCACCTGCGGGTTCGCGACGACTGCGGTCAGCGCGCGGTTCAGGCGCGCGATGACGTCCGGGGGCGTTTTCGCCGGCGCCATCAGGCCGACCCAGGTCCCGGCATCGACGGCAACGCCTTGCTCGGCGAAGGTCTTGAGATCGGGCGCGCCGGTGAACCGCTTCGGCGAGGCGAGCCCGAGCAGCTTCAGCTTGCCGCCGGCCGCTTGCGCGCTGGCGACCGACATCGGCACGATCATCGAGTCGACCTGACCGCCGATCACCGCCGCGACCGCCGGTGCGGCGCCCTGGTAGGGCACGTGCAGGACGTCGAATTGCCCCTGCGCGCGGAACATTTCCATCGCCACGTGCGCGGATCCGCCGATGCCCCACGAGGCGAACGTCACCTCGCCCGGGCGCTTCTTCGCCTGCGCAACGAACTCCGCGACGTTATTCGCCGGGAACGCCGGGTTGACGACCAGCGCGTAGGGGAAGTAACCGACGATTCCGACGGCGGCGAAGTCGGCACGCGGATCGTAGGCGAGCTTCGGGTAGACGTGCGGATTCATCGCGTGCGTGTCCGCGGTTACCCAGACGAGGGTGTAACCGTCGGGTTGCGCCCGGGCGACGGCCTCGCTGCCGATCGCACCGTTCGCCCCCGGCCGGTTGTCGATGATGACCGACTGCTTGAGCTGCTCGCCGAGCGGCCCGGCGATTTGGCGGGCAACGACGTCGCTGCCGCCTCCCGCGGGCCATGGCACCACGATTCGAACCGGCTTGTCGGGAAATTCGGCGCGTGCGTCGCCGCCGACGGCCGCATACGCGACGAGGCCCGTTATCAGTGCGAGCGCGACTGTGACTGCTCTTGAAGACATGGAAACGCTCCTCCGTGGAAAGAAGGAATGCACGCCGAATCGCGGCGGCCATCCTCTGCGGTCAGTATCTGGCGGATCGCGGGCCGTGGCTATCTGAATTCGCCGAAGACGGCGTTCGGCTCCCGCGAAGCGGTCAGGCCGCTTCGACGGTCTTGGCCACGGCCGATCGCCCGTCCGCGCTCTCGACAAGGAACAGGACGAGCCGGCGGGCGAGCGCCGGCATGCTGTGCAGATCGCGAACGCAGATCTTGAGCGGCTGGATCGACCAGTCGTCGACGAGCTTCAGGACGCGGATATCGGTGGTGCGCGCGTGACGGCGGGCCGCCGATTCCGCCAGCAATCCGATGCCCACCCCGGATTCGATCATCCGGCACATCGCGTCGTAGCTGCCGACGTGGATGCGTATCTTCAGCTCCCATCCCTGCTCGCCGGCGATGCGGCTGATGAACGAATGCATCGCGCTGGCCGGCCCGAGCCCCACGAAATCGTAAGGGATCGCTTCGGCGAAGCGAACACTGCGCCGCTGCGCCAGCGGGTGGCCTTTCGACACCGCGAGCAGCAGGCGGTCTTCGAAATAGGGGAGCGTCTCGAGTCCGGCCGTGCTCACGTGGCCCGCGACGATTCCGATGTCGGCCTTTCCTTCGTGCACTCCCCGCACGATGTCGAGGCTCGAGTGTTCGCGCAGATCGATGTTGACCGGCGGGTGATCCGCGAGAAACGCACCCAGCGCGGACGGCAGGAAC
>JANMBN010000447.1:0-2260 GCA_031360485.1 Betaproteobacteria bacterium
CGCAATGCCCATCTTCTCCTGGTCGGCCTTGGTCTTGGGCTCGACGGCCACGTGGATCACGGGCTCCGGGAAAATCATCTTCTCGAGCATGATCACGTGCGCCGGGTCGCACAGCGTGTCCCCCGTGGTCGCTTCCTTGAGCCCGACCGCGGCGGCGATGTCCCCCGCGCACACGGCCTTGATCTCTTCGCGCTGGTTGGCGTGCATCTGCAGGATGCGGCCGATGCGCTCCTTGCGTCCCTTGATCGGGTTGTAGACCGTGTCGCCGGACTTGACGACGCCCGAATAGACGCGAAAAAAGATCAGCTGGCCGACGTAGGGGTCGGTCATGATCTTGAACGCGAGGCCCGCGAACGGCTCCTCGTCGGAGGCCTTGCGCGCGCCCTGCTTGCCGTTCTCGAGCTCGCCCTTCACCGGCGGGATGTCGGTCGGGGCCGGCATGTAGTCGATCACGCCGTCGAGCATCGCCTGCACGCCCTTGTTCTTGAACGCGGAGCCGCACATCATCGGCACGATCTCGCTCGCGATCGTGCGCAGGCGCAGGCCGGCCTTGATTTCCTCGACGGTGAGCTCGCCCCCCTCGAGGTACTTGTTCATCAGCTCCTCGTTGGCCTCGGCGGCGTTCTCGATCATCTTCTCGCGCCACTCCTTCGCGGTCGCGAGGTGCTCGTCCGGGATATCGCGCATCTCGTACTTCATGCCCTGCGAGGATTCGTCCCAGTAGATCGCCTTCATCCGGACGAGATCGATCACGCCCTCGAACTTTTCCTCGGCGCCGATCGGCACCTGGATCGGCACCGGGTTGGCCTTGAGGCGCGACTTCATCTGGTCGTAGACCTTGAAGAAGTTCGCGCCCTGGCGATCCATCTTGTTGACGAACGCGAGCCGCGGCACCTTGTATTTGTTGGCCTGGCGCCAGACCGTCTCCGACTGCGGCTGCACGCCGCCGACCGCGCAGTAGACCATGCACGCGCCGTCCAGCACGCGCATCGAGCGCTCGACCTCGATCGTGAAGTCGACGTGCCCGGGCGTGTCGATGATGTTGATCCGGTGCTCGGGGAAGTTGTTGTCCATCCCCTTCCAGAAGCACGTCGTCGCGGCCGAGGTGATCGTGATGCCGCGCTCGCGCTCCTGCTCCATCCAGTCCATGACCGTCGCGCCGTCGTGCACCTCGCCGATCTTGTGCGAGACGCCGGTGTAGAAAAGGATGCGTTCGGTGGTCGTGGTCTTCCCGGCATCAATGTGCGCACTGATGCCGATGTTCCGATACCGGTCGATGGGGGTAGATCGTGCCACGATGATTGCGTCCTGCGTTTGGCGTCCGGCGTCTAACGTCGTTTCGTTCGGCGGCGGTTCGAACCCGCGGTCCACGCTCGACGCTGGACACGCGACGCCCGACCGTCTCTAGAACCTGAAATGCGAGAAGGCCTTGTTGGCTTCGGCCATGCGGTGGACTTCCTCGCGCTTCTTCACCGCGCCGCCGCGGTTTTCGGAAGCTTCGAGGAGCTCCGCCGCGAGCCGTTGGCCCATCGACTTCTCGCCGCGCTTGCGCGCCGCCTCGCGCAGCCAGCGCATGGCGAGCGCCATCCGCCGCACGGGCCGCACCTCGACCGGAACCTGAAAGTTGGCGCCGCCGACGCGACGGCTCTTGACCTCGACGGTCGGCCGCGAGTTGGAAAGCGCCTGATTGAAGACTTCGAGCGGGTCCTTTCCGCCCTTCTTGGCGATCGACTCGAAGGCGCCGTAGAGGATGCGCTCGGCCACCGACTTCTTGCCGGCGGTCATCAGCACGTTGACGAACTTCGCGACATCGCTGCTGCCGTATTTCGGATCGGGCAGGATCTCGCGCTTGGGAATCTCTCTGCGTCGGGGCATAACGTCCTCGGATCTCGTTCTTCGCGAAAGGCCTTACGCGGCCTTGGGCTTCTTGGCGCCGTACTTCGAGCGGCTTTGCTTGCGGTCTTTGACACCCGCGGTGTCGAGGCTGCCCCGCACCATGTGATAGCGGACGCCGGGCAAGTCCTTGACGCGACCGCCGCGGATCAAGACCACCGAGTGCTCCTGCAGGTTGTGGCCTTCGCCGCCGATGTAGCTGATCACCTCGAAGCCGTTGGTGAGGCGCACCTTGGCGACCTTCCGAAGCGCGGAGTTCGGCTTCTTCGGCGTCGTCGTGTAGACGCGCGTGCACACGCCGCGCTTCTGCGGGCTCTGCTGCAGCGCCGGAACCTTGCTTTTCGACACGGCGGGCTCGCGGCCCTTC
>JANMBN010000536.1:0-1685 GCA_031360485.1 Betaproteobacteria bacterium
TCCTGCAGGAGGCTCGCGGACAGCGCGACGACGTTCTTCGCCTTGTTGCGGAAGAGCCCGATCGACTGGATGTAAGGGACGAGTCCGTCGACGCCGAGCTTCACGATCGCCGCGGGCGTGTCGGCGATCGGGAACAGCCTCGCGGTCGCCTTGTTCACGCCCTTGTCGGTCGCCTGGGCCGATAGCACGACCGCGACCAGCAGCTCGAACGGCGTCCGGTGGGCGAGTTCGGGCACCGGGTGCGGGTTCGCCGCGCGCAATCGCTCGAAGATCATGCGGCGCTTCTGCGGATTCACGGCTTTGCCGCCGGAAATCCTCGGTTAGCGCCGACGGTGGCGGCGAGGCGCGCGAGCCAGCGCATCACTTCGCGCCTGCATCCGCGGCTGCGCGCCGAGCGCGCGCGCGGGCGAGCGCCGCCGCGATGGCGGCCTGTCGCTTGGCCCGCCCGCTTTCCGCCGCAGGGAGTCTCCCCGGAGATTTCGCCGGCGCGGCCGCGCCCGCGAGGCGGCGCTTGCGGGCGGCGTGGCGTTCGCGCGCCGCGGTCGCGTCGCGCGGGCTCCACATGCGTCCCGCCGGAATCATCGCGATGCAGTCGACGGGACACGCCGGGATGCAGAGATCGCAGCCCGTGCACAATGCCGGCAGCACTGTGTGCATTCGCTTCGCCGCGCCCACGATGGCGTCCACCGGACAGGCGTCGATGCAGAACGTGCAACCGATGCAGGAAGTCTCGTCGATGCGGGCGAGCGCCAGCGGCCCGGGCTCGCCGCAGCTCCGGTCGAGCGCCACGACGGGCCGTCCCGTCAATGCCGCGAGCGCCGCGATGACCGCGTCGGCGCCCGGCGGGCAGCGGTCGATGGCGGCGCCCTCGGCGATCGCCTCGGCATAAGGCCGGCATCCGTCGTAGCCGCAGCGCCGGCATTGCGTCTGCGGAAGGACGTCGTCCAGCCTGGCGACCAGTGAAGGAGATGGAGACACGCTCACGCCGCGCATTTTAATCCACGGCGGGAACCCCGTGAGAACGGACAATTCAGTAGACTGGACGAGCTTCACATTGTGCGGGCGCGATCGGCGCCCGAAAGTGACCGAGCCCTCTTGTCCGCCGCGCTTTCCTCCGCATCCGCGCCTGTGATCGAACGGCCGCTCGTCCGGGGATTTGTCCCCTGGCTCGGGGCAGCGCTGCTGCGCGCCGCCGGCTGGAAGGTCGTCTTGGCGCAACCCGTGCCGAGGCGCTGCGTCGTGATCTTCTATCCGCACACGTCGAACTGGGACACGGCCATCGGGCTCTGCGTGATATTCATGACCGGGCTCTTCATCCGCTTTGCCGGCAAGGACACACTGTTCTCGGTTCCATTGCTCGGGGGACTTCTCGTCCGCTGGGGCGGGGTTCCCGTGAATCGCCGCGAACACACCGGGTTCATCGACGAGATGACGGCCGAATTCGCGCGCAACGACGAATTTCGCCTGGCGATCGCTCCGGAAGGCACGCGCGGCCGTACGGAGTACTGGAAGTCGGGCTTCTACCATCTCGCGCGTGCGGTCGGCACGCCGCTGGCGCTGGGCTACATCGACTACCCGCGGCGGGAAGTGGGCATCGGCGCCTACGTGGACCTCACGGGCGATGCGGCGGCCGATATGGCGCGAATGCGTTCGTTCTACGCCGGCAAGCGTGGCCGGCGTCCGCA
>JANMBN010000537.1:0-4775 GCA_031360485.1 Betaproteobacteria bacterium
GAAAAACGACCCCGGCCGCCACATCCGAGCCCTTACGCCGCCCGCAAAGGAGAGCGGCGAGGGAGGCTTGCCTCGATCTCAGGACTTGCCGTATTGCGCCTTCGCGTTGCCGACGCATGCATCCTTCGCGGCACCGGCGAGTGCGTCACACTTCTCGATCGCAACCTTGTATTCCGCGTCGCGCTTGTCCGCGTTCGCTTCCTTGCTGGCGTCGGCTTGCTTCGTCGCCGCGTCCTTCCGCGTGTCGGCCGCGACACGGTCGACCTTGGCGTTCGCCTTGCCCTTGACGAGCTCGGCTTTTGCTTCCTTGACGCAGACGTCCTTGCGGTTGCCGGCCAGGTCATCGCACTTTTCGATGGCGACGGCGTAGTTCGCCTTGGCGCGCGCAACCCGCGCGTGTTCGCGAGCCTTCGGCGTGTTCTCGTAGGCGGCTTCCGCGTCGGCCTTGGCGACCTTGTCCTTGCCTTTGGCTTCCGCGACACAGATGTCCTTCGCGTTTCCGCTCAGCGGCGCGCAGGCGTCCTTGTCGACCTTGTACTGCGCATCGGCGTTCGTCTTCGCCATCGCGTAGCTGTCCTTCGACATTGACGCGGTCTTCGGCGAATACGTCTGCGCGGCGGCGGACCCGGCAAAACCCAGCCCTGCAGAAACAAATAGTGCAATCATCAGTTTGGACATGTCATTTCCTTATGGTTCGAGTACGGTAGCGACGGCCTTATCGAAGGCCAAAACGCCGAGGCTGCATTTCTCACGGACTGAAAGCGCCACGGCGTCGACGATTCGACTTGTGGGCGCCTGCGCGTGAAGGGCGCGTTTCCCATTGATCGGAAAGATACGCGCGATACCCAGTCTCGTCTGTTCGGTAGCGCACCCTCTCGATCAGATGGCTCCGGCGCTGCCGCATGACCGCTCCGCGAGCGATTGCAATGCAACGCATCAGCCGAGATTGTCGGCGGCAAACCCCCAATTGATCAGCTTGTCGAGCACGGCGTTCACGTAGTCCGCGCGACGGTTCTGATAATCGAGATAGTAGGCGTGCTCCCACACGTCGATGGTCAGCAGCGGCTTCACGCCCTTGGCGAGCGGCGTCTCCGCGTTGCCGGTCTTGACCACCTTCAGCTTGTCCGCCTCCAGCACGAGCCACGCCCAGCCGCTGCCGAACTGGGTCGTTGCCGCGCTCGCCAGCTCCTTCCTGCATGCGTCGAGATTGCCGAACGACGCGTCGATCCGTTGCATCAACGCCGCGGGAGGCGCGCCGCCGCCCTTCGGCCGCAGACTGCGCCAGTAGAAGGTGTGGTTCCACGTCTGCGCCGCATTGTTGAAGATCGCGACCTTGTCGGCTTTGCCGGCGGTCTCGGCGATGAGCTTTTCCAGCGAAAGGTTCGCAAGCTCCGTGCCGGCGATCAGCTTGTTCAGGGTCTCGACGTAACCCTTGTGGTGCTTGCCATAATGGAATCCGATCGTATTGGCGGAGATCACGGGGTCCAGCGCGGATTCCGCGTACGGCAGGGGCGGTAGCACATGCACGGCGGCCTTCTCGATCATTTCGGTGTTGCTCATTCGATTTTCCTTTCCGGTTCCAGGGGTCGGCCGGCGCAAAAACCGCTGCGCCGGCGCGTCGCATTCTCGGTAAATCGCGTTCACCGGCGCTTCGGATCGGCATCCTTTCCCGGGGCTTTCGGTGTCGCCGAAGCAGGCCTTGCCCTCGTCAGCGCCGGATCTTCTTCCTTCGCTCGCCGCTTGCCCTCCTCCTCAGCCGCGAACATCGCCTGCCGCTCCGCCTCCGACCTTGGCGCAGCCGCACGCGCGGCCGCATCGACCTTGCCCGACGCGACGAACTTGCGTTCGGCTTCGTTGAACTCGCGTGCGGCGGCGTAGTTACCCTCGCCCTGCACACCATCGTTGTTCACATCGGAGAGTCCAGCGCCCGTCTTGCGCCGATCGTCGGTCTTTGCACCACCCGTCGCGGGAGGTTTCGCCGCAGGCGGTTTGTTCGTCGGAACCATGGCTGTCTCCAGTCGTATCGAAGGATTGGGGTAGGAATTAGAACCGCGTTTGCATGTCGATGCGGAGCCTGTGCCGCCTCCGTCGATGGCCGTGCGGCGCGACGATCATGACGGCGCGCCAGGACTGTCGATGATGCTACGCGAACGGCGCGGCCGTTTCGGTGCGCCAGCGCACATACCGGCGGATCCCGGGAAGCCTGTCGCACTCGTGAGCGGGGGATGCTGCGCGAACGCGCGCGAAAACGCGCCGGCTGTGTTCGCTGCCGCACTGATTTCCGGAGCATCTTTACGTACGATACCGGAAGGATCGTCGCGGGCCGTCGCTCGGTCCGTGGCGTTCGCGCTGACGAGAGCGTGCTCTGGACGGTCAATTCAAAACGTGCCTGGAACCCATAATTTCCCCATGTCCGACACTTTCGACACCCGCGTCCCGCCGCCGCGGAGAACGATCGGAACGCCCATAGGGTGGGCCATCGTCGCGCTTCTGGCCCTCTTCACGATCGCCACTGCTCTCATCGCGGTCGGCGTCGATCCGACGTTGGATGGCCAGATCGTTGCCGCGCTCGTCGGTCTGATCATCGTCGTCATAGCGGTGGTCGTGACCGTCGCGCTGCCGGTCATCCACAAGCTTCGTCGCACGACGTCCAACGATGACTGGATCTACTGGTGATCATCGTCCTGTCATAGCGGAGCACAGCCAATGTACATTCGTTCACTCGCCGCACCCGTCCTCGGCATCTTCGTTTCCTGTCTGTTGGCGGGCTGCGACCGACACCCGATCGAGAGCGCGTCGCAATCGTTGCCGCCGACCACTTCACAATCGGGGCCGTCCGCGCACGTCGCGGTGCCGTCGGGCGATCTTTCGCTGCCGCCCGCGGAAAGCGCTCTCCTCAGGCCAAAGACGGGCACGGATGCGACGGGTGACACGACATTGACGCGAACGGAGCGCGACACGCAAATGCCGTTGCCCGGCCAGGCCAACGATCATTCGAGTCCGGAGTTTGCGAAGCGGGGTGACGCCACGGCGCCCGCCAAATCGGCAAAATAGCCCACCTCACCGTCTGCGGCGCTTACGCGGGATGGCGTTCACCTCGCATCCAGGGTCGCCAGAACGCGATCGACCATCAACGCGGCCTGACCCAGATAGTTGGCGGGGTTGCACAGGTTCGCGAGCGCGGCGCGATCCAGATGGCGGGCGACCTCCGGATGCTCGGCAAGCACGTCCAGCAGCGGCCGGCTCCGCCGCAGCGCCTCGCGGCACAGATCGTAGACCAGGTCGTGGGCATGCTCGCGGCCGATGTAACGGCCGAGCCCCATCATCACGGCCTCGGACATCACCAGCCCGTTGGTCAGGTCGATGTTGGCACGCATCCTGGCGGCGTCGACTTCCAGCCCTTCGACGATGAAGCGCGCCTGCTTCAGCGCGCCGGCGGTTAGGCAGAACGCTTCGGGAAGCACGATCCATTCGATCTCCCACGGTCCGGTCGAGCGCTCGTGGTCGGCGACCATCGCGTCCATCAAGGCCGCCGCGTGCTGGCGCACGACCGACACCGCGGCATGGATGTAGCAGGACGAGATCGGATTGCGCTTCTGCGGCATGGTGCTGCTCGAGCCGCGGCCGTGCGCGAAGGGCTCGTAGACCTCGGCCACTTCCGTCTGCATCATCAGCTTGACGTCCATCGACAGCTTGCCCAGCGTCCCGCCGACGAGACCGAGGAAGCAGCCGACCTCGGCGATGCCGTCGCGGACCGTATGCCAGGCGATCAGCGGCTGGCCCAATCCCAGTTCCGCCATCAGGCCGGACTGCGTTTCCATCGCGCCCTTTTCGATCGAGGCCAGCGTGCCGCACGCGCCTCCGAACTCCCCGACCAGCACCCGCGGTCGCAATTGGCGGAGCCGCTCCCGATGGCGCTCCACCGCGGCGAGGAGCGTGGCCATCTTGTAGCCGAACGTCACCGGGATGGCCTGTTGCAGATTGCTGCGGCCGATGATCGGCGTGTCCCGGTAACGCCGGGCCAACGTCGCGAGCGCATCGGAGATCGCCCGGAGATCCGCGTCGACTATCTCCAGTCCTTCGCGAATCTGCATGACGGTCGCGGTGTCGGTGATGTCCTGCGTGGTCGCGCCCCAGTGGCAGTATTCGCCGAGCTTGTCGCGGCAAAGCGCGTTGAGCTGCGACACGACGCCCAGCACCGGATAGCCGATGCGCTCGGTCTCTAAGCGGAGCTTTTCCATGTCGATCCTGCCGATGTCGCAATTGCGCACGATCTCGTCGGCCGCCTCCGCCGGAATGATGCCCAGGCGGCCCTGGACGAGGGCAAGCGCCCTTTCGATCTCGACATACTTGGCCGTGCGATTCTCGTCCGACCAGACGCGGCGCATCGCATCGGTGCCGAAGAGGTTTCCGAATATGCGTGAATCGATGATCGTCGCGCCCATGGGTGCACACTCCTGAATACGCAATAGGTCCTGGAATCCCGTGCTCGGGTAGTGTGCACGCGGATTACGTCGGCGTGCGCTCGAGGATTGCCTTCGCTTTGAGCACGACGGGACGGTCGACCATGCGGCCGTCGACCTGGACGGCACCGTCCGCGTCTTCGGTGGCGGCGAGCACGCGCTTCGCCCAGTCGATTTCCGCGGCCGTCGGGACGAACGCATCGCGAACGACGGCCACTTGCCGCGGATGGATGCACAGTTTCGCGCCGAATCCCAGCGCGCGGCCGAACGCGAGGTCCGCCAGCAGGCGCTTCTCGTCGTCGAGCGCCGGCG
>JANMBN010000461.1:0-3079 GCA_031360485.1 Betaproteobacteria bacterium
GGAGAAGCGCCCGTACGACTGCAAGCGCTCGTAGCGGCGGTCGAGCAGTTCCTTGACCTTGAGGTCATTGACCTGCCGCAGCGCATCACCGAGCGCGCGCTTCAACGCCGCGCTCATCGCCTTCGAGTCGCGGTGCGCGCCGCCAACGGGCTCGCTGACGATCTTGTCGATCAGGCCGAGCGCCTTGAGGCGATGCGCGGTGATGCCCAGCGCTTCGGTCAGCGCCTTCTTGAGTGTGACCATCATGACCGCAGGGTCGCGGTGCGCGCCGCCCGGCGGCTCGCTGACGACCTTGTCGATCAATCCCAGCTGCTTCAGCCGAGGCGCCGTGATGCCGAGTGTTTCGGCGGCCTCCGGCGCCTGCTCCGCCGACTTCCAGAGAATCGACGCGCAGCCTTCGGGCGAGATCACCGAATAGGTCGAGTACTGGAGCATCAGCGTGACGTCGCCAATGGCGATCGCCAGCGCGCCGCCGGAGCCGCCCTCGCCGACGACGGTCACGACGATCGGCACGCGCAGTCCGGCCATCTCGTAGAGGTTGCGCCCGATCGCCTCGGACTGTCCGCGCTCCTCTGCGCCGATTCCCGGATACGCGCCCGGCGTGTCGACGAAGGTGAACAGGGGCAGCGAGAACTTCTCGGCCAGCTTCATCAGCCGCAGCGCCTTGCGATAGCCTTCGGGGCGCGGCATCCCGAAGTTGCGGTGGATCTTCTCGCGGGTGTCGCGGCCTTTCTGATGGCCGATCACCATGCACGGCTTGCCGTTGAATCGCGCGAGGCCGCCGACGATGGCGGCGTCATCGGCGTAGGTACGGTCGCCGTGCAGCTCGCGGAAATCGCTGAAGAGGCTGTTGATGTAGTCGAGCGTGTACGGCCGTTGCGGGTGGCGGGCGACCATCGCGATCTGCCACGCCGTCAGCTTGCCGTAGATTTCCTTCGTGAGCTGGAGGCTTTTCTTCTGCAGGCGGCCGATCTCGTCGGAGATGTCGACGGCGGAGTCCTCGTGGACGTAGCGCAGCTCGTCGATCTTCGCCTGGAGCTCGGCGATGGGTTGTTCGAAGTCGAGAAAGGTCTGCTTCATGGCGCCGCGTGCTGGAGGCTGATGCTGCGCATCATAACGCAGCCTTGCGGGCGTCCGCCAAGCCTCAAGCAGGCATCATCCGTCGCTGGCACGGTGTCGGCAGGCACCGAGGGGGATCGCTCATTTCGCGAACGCGTCCCACACGAGCTTGATGCCGGTGAGCAGCAGCACCGTGTAGCTCACGTTGTAGAACGCGGGCTCCGATACCCGGTTGTGCAGCCAGACGCCGAGCCAGATTCCGAGCGGTGCAAGCGGCGCGAAGATGAGCGCGGTTGTCAGATTCGGCGCATTGAGCTGCCCCAGAAACGCGTACGGCACGAGCTTCACGTAGTTGACGATCAGAAAGAAGACGACCGACGTGCCGACGAACAGGGTCTTGTCCACGCGCTGCGGCAGCATGTAGATGGCGAACGGCGGCCCGCCGGCGTGGGCCAGCGTGCTCGTGAACCCGGCGACCGCACCCCAGACGGCGCCGGCGACGCGGCCTGGCTTGGACATGCGCGCGGTGATGCGCGCAGTCAGCGTGAACCAGTTGTTCAATGTGAATGTGATCGCGATCAATCCGAGCAGAAGCCGGATGGCGTTGACGGGCAGCGCGCCGAAGGCGAGCGCGCCGGCGCCGATGCCGAGCAGCGCTCCCGGCAAGAGTGCGCGCAGGTGTGCGCGCGACCAGCTCCTGCGGTAAGCGTGGACGCCGAAGAGGTCCATCGCGCAGAGGATCGGCAGCATGATGCCCGCCGCTTCGGGCGGCGCGATGAACATCGACATCAGCGGCACGGCGAGCCCGCCCGAGCCGCCGCCGAACCCGCCCTTGGCGATTCCGGTCAGAAGGATCGCGACGAACGCGACGGGATAGAACGCCAGCGGAAAGTCAGGCCACGTCATCGGATGCGCTCGATCGCGAACGCATGGCCGCTCGGGCAGCAGGGTTCGTCCGAACGATTCGCTGCATCGCGCGTGACGAAAGCGCGAAGATGCGGACAGGACACCGGCTTCTACGCCAAGGCATCGATGCGCATGTCGATGTGCCGGATGCCGTCCTCGTCGTAAGGCGCCGACACGGGCCGAAAGCCAAGGCTCGCATAGAACGTTTCGAGCCGCTGCTGCGCGGCAATGCGTATCGGCTGACCGGGCCAGGCCCGGCGCGTGCGCGATAGCCCTTCCACCATCAGCACGCGCCCGAGCCCGGTCCCGCGATGCGGCGCGAGGGTCAGCACACGGCCGATCGATGGATCGTCGTATTTGCACCCCGGGTCGAGGACGCGAAGGTACGCGGTGAGCTCCGGTGCCGCGCCGTCGTCATTCCAGCCGATGAGATGCCACGCCCGGGCATCGTGACCGTCGGCGTCGAGAAAGGCGCAATGCTGCTCGACGGCGAACACCTGCTGCCGCGCCGCGAGCACGGCGTACATCTCGGCGGCCGTCAAGCCGGACATTCGCGACCATTGCCAGCGGAGTTCGATCGGCGGCGCGGCTTCCATCGCGCCGAACATAGCGCAGCCGACGCGTCCCGTCGAGCGGGGCGGGCACCGCCGACGGCGATCCCTCCGCGAATGGCAGGCCGACGCTGTGAATTCCGGTTCCGGCGATCGATAATGGCGCCAGCAGGTGCGTGCTGGCAAGTGTCGACGATGACCTCACTTTGGCTTCAAATCCCCCGCCGATGAGCAGGATCGGGCTCGAGGCGCGGATCGCGGCGCTGCCCTGCTGGAAAGGCGAGGTCGCGCTCGAACCGCTGCACGGTGGCCTCAGCAACGTGTCGTTCGTCGTCCGCGACGGCACCGAACGCTACGTCGCGCGCTGCGGGAACGACATTCCGGTCCATCATGTTTTCCGCGACCGGGAACGCGCCGCCAGCATCGCGGCGCACGCCGCCGGATTGTCGCCCGAGCTCGTCCATGCCGAGCCCGGCATCATGATCCTTCGCTACATCGAGGGCCGGACCTTCGGGGAGGCCGACATGCGCGCGAATATCGCGCGCATCGTGCCGCTCGTGAGG
>JANMBN010000468.1:0-9108 GCA_031360485.1 Betaproteobacteria bacterium
CAGTCCAAGGGCCGCACGGTCGGCGTCTACGCGGGCGCACTCGGCTACAGCTACAACTTCGATCAGATCAAGAAGAACCGGCTGCCCGAGCCCAAGTGCTGGTCCGATCTGACGAAGCCCGTTTACAAGGACGAAATCCAGGTCGCGAACCCGAATTCGTCGGGCACGTCGTACACGATGCTCGCGACGCTGGTGCAGCTGATGGGCGAGGACAAGGCGTTCGACTACCTGAAGGCGCTGCACAAGAACGTCAATCAGTACACGAAATCCGGCGCGGCGCCGGCGCGTGCGGCGGCGACCGGCGAGAGCCTCGTTGGCATCACGTTCCAGCACGACGCGGTCGTCCAGGCGATCGGCGGCGCCCCCGTCAAGATCGTGTCGCCGTGCGAGGGCACGGGTTACGAAATCGGCAGCATGAGCATCGTCAAGGGCGCGAAGAACATGGAGAACGCGAAGAAGTGGTACGACTGGGCGTTGACCGCCGAGGCGCAGAGCATCGGTGCGCAGGCGAAGGTCTCCTACCAGGTGCCGTCGAACAGGAACGCGAGCGCGCCCCCGCAAGCGCCGAAGTTCTCCGAGATCAAGCTCATCAATTACGACTTCGCCAAGTACGGCTCGTCGGCCGAGCGAACGCGCCTGCTGACGAAGTGGGACAAGGAAGTTTCCACGCTGCCGAAGTGACAGGGCGCTAGGTGGCGACGTCCGCGCTTTCGCCGGCGGTCTTCGTGCCGGCGTCGCGCGATCGTGCGACCGCCGTCGTCGCGGCATTCGCGCTCCTCCTGCTTGCCGCGGTCCCGTGGGGGCTTGGCGGCGGCCCGTCGGCAGTCGGGCGCGCGCTCGACGGATCGTCGTCGATGGAGTGGGTCGTCGCGGCGGCCACAGCGACGCTGTTGTTCGCCTGGCTGGGCCGCGACCGGGAAACCGCCGTCGCCGCCGCGGTCGCGCTGGCGATCAGCTTCATTGCCGGTTTCGCCGCGGGCCCGAGCGGCCCCGCGTTCGGGCCCGCCGCCGCGGTCGCGCTGTTTGCGCTCACCGTGTGCTTCGCGCGCGCCATCGCGCGACGCGGCGTGTTCGGCGGCGACCCGGTGATCGCCACCGTTGTCGTCGTCATCGCCGCCCTGCTCGCGATCTTCATTTTCTTTCCCGTGGGCAAGGCGCTGCTCGCGGCCGTGCTGGACCAGCAGGGCCGGTTCGCGCCGGCGTTGGTCGGCGAGCGGCTCTTCACCGCCGACATCTGGGGTGTGGGCTGCCTGGGCGGCGGCACGCGCTGCGGCGTCGCGATCAACTCGGCGCTGCTCGCGACTATCGTCGGCGTTTTGTCGACGCTGCTGGGGCTCGTGCTCGCACTGGTCGTGCAGCGCGGAGGCCAGCGCTATGCGGCGCTGCTGAAGCTGATGTCCATCCTGCCGATCATCACTCCGCCGTTTGTGATCGCGCTGGCGCTGGTCGTGCTGTTCGGGCGGACCGGGCTCGTGACCGGCTGGCTCGACGCGGCGTTCGGCATTCCGCGTTCGCGCTGGATCTACGGATTGCCGGGCGTGACGCTTGCGCAGCTGCTGTCGTTCTCACCGATCGCGTTCATGATCCTGTACGGCGCGCTATCGGCGGTGAGCCCCGCGCTGGAGGAGGCGGCGCAGACGTTGCGCGCGTCGCGCGGCCGCGTTTTCCGCACGGTCACGTGGCCGCTCCTGCGCCCGGCGCTCGCCAACGCGTTCCTGCTGGGCTTCGTCGAAAGCCTCGCCGATTTCGCCAACCCGATCGTCCTGTCCGGCAACTTCGAGGTGCTTTCGACCAAGATCTTCTTCGCCGTCGCGGGCGCGCAGCACGATCCGGGACGCGCCGCGGTGCTCGCCATCGTGCTGCTCGGCTTCACGCTCCTGGCGTTCTGGCTGCAGCAGCGCTGGGTCGGGCGGCTCTCGTACGTGACGGTCAGCGGCAAGGGCGACGGCGGCATGCCGGCGCGGCTGCCGCGCGGCCTGTGGTTCGGCTGCTTCGGCACGGCGGCGGCGTGGATCGCGTTCACGCTCGTCTGCTACGTCGTCATCCTGGTCGGCGGCTTCGTGAAAGACATCGGCCGCGGCGACATGACGGTATCGCTCACGCATTTCGCCGCCGGATTCGGCGTCGAATGGGGCGCGCGCGGACCCCTTTTCACCGGCTCGGCATGGGACAGCTTCTTCACCACCATCGAGGTCGCCGCCGTGTCCGCGCCGCTCACCGCCGCCATGGGGCTGCTCGCGGCCTATGTGATCACGCGCCACCGCTTCACCGGCCGCCGCGCGTTCGAGTTCCTGACGATGGTGAGCTTCGCCATTCCGGGCACCGTGATCGGCGTCGCCTACATCGTCGCGTTCAACGTGCCGCCGCTCGAGCTGACGGGCGGCATGGCGATCCTCGTCCTATGCTTCGTCTTCCGCAACATGCCGGTCGGCGTGCGCGCCGGCGTGGCGGCGCTCGCGCAGATCGACAGGACGCTGGACGAGGCGTCGTCGACGCTGCGCGCGTCAACGGTGCGCACGTTGCGCAAGATCATCTTTCCGCTGCTGCGGCCGGCGATCCTCGCGACGCTCGTGTTCAGCTTCACGCACGCGATGACCGCGGTGAGCGCGGTGATCTTCCTCGCGACGGCCAAGTACAACCTCGCGACGGTCTACATCATCGGCCGCGTCGAGGCGGGCGAATACCCGCTCGCGATCGCCTATTCGTCCGTGCTGATCGCCTTCATGCTGGCGGTGCTGCTCATCGTGCAATACGCGGTCGGCGAAGCGCGGCTCGGGCGCCGCGAAGCCGAAGTGCTGGCGACAGGACATTGACATGAACAGACAAAGTGGCGGGGTCGTCTTCGAGCAAGTGACCAAGCGATACGGCGAAGTGACCGCCGTCGACGACGTCTCGTTTCGCGTGGCGCCGGGGGAGCTCGTGACGCTGCTGGGGCCGTCGGGCTGCGGCAAGACGACGACGCTGCGGATGGTGGCGGGGCTCGAGCCGGTTTCGGGCGGCCGAATCCTGATCGGCGACACCGACGTGACGCTGCGCGCGGCGAACGAGCGCGACGTCAGCATGGTGTTCCAGTCCTACGCGCTGTTCCCGCACATGACGGTGCTGCAAAACGTCTGCTACGGGCCGCTGTCGATGCGCATGGACAAGGCGAAGGCGCTGGAGCTCGCGCAATCCAAGCTCACGATGCTTGGCCTCGCGGGACTCGGGCAGCGGTTGCCGTCGGAGCTTTCGGGCGGGCAGCAGCAGCGCGTCGCGGTCGCTCGCTCGCTGGTGCTCGAGCCCGCGGTGCTGCTGTTCGACGAGCCGCTGTCGAACCTCGACGCCAAGCTGCGCCGCCGCGTGCGGCAGGAGATACGCGAATTGCAGCAGTCGCTCGCCCTGACGGTGATCTACGTGACGCACGATCAGGAAGAGGCGCTTGCCGTCTCCGACCAGATCATCGTCATGGAGGGCGGGCGCATCGCGCAGCAGGGCACGCCGCACGAGCTCTACGAAACGCCGGCGAGCCGCTTTCTCGCCGACTTCATCGGGGACGCCAACCTGATCGACGGCGAGCTCTCCGTCGCCGCGGGCGGCGCGACATTCACCGCGGGCGGTGTCGGCGCGGCCGTGAACGCCGCAGGCATCGCGCCGGGGCCGGCGACGCTCGCGGTGCGGCCGCACCGCCTCCGCATCGTCGATGCCGGACAAGGCGTGGTGCCCGGTGTTTGCAAGCGGGCCGCCTACCTCGGCAGCCGCATCGAGTACGTGGTCGCGACGCCGTGGGGCGAGCTGCTCGTATTCGACGGCGAGGCGCGCACGCCGCGCGGGCGCGACGCGCCGGTCGGCGTCGCGTTCGACACCGCTGCCGCGATCCTGCTGCGGCGCTAGGCGAGGGCCCCGATATAGTCGGCTTTGCCGACCTCGACACCGTTGTGGCGCAGGATTGCGTACGCGGTGGTGACGTGGAAATAGAAATTGGGCAGCGAATACTGGATCAGATAGTTGAGGCCGGTAAAGGTCGTCGGCGTGCCGCGGATGCTCCGCGTGATCTCGCGCGTTTCCGAGCCGTCGATCTGCGCGGACGACAGCGTGCGGAGGTAGGCGATTGCGACGTCGACCCGCGCCGTCAACTCCGCGAAGCTCTGTTCCTTGTCCTCGATTTTCGGGGGTTCCGACCCGGCAAGGCGGGCGCCGGTGCCGCGGGCGAAATCGGTCGCGATCTGCACCTGCGCCGAAAGCGGCAGCATGTCGGGGAACAACCGGGCATTGACCAGCACGGACTCGTCGATCTTCTTCGCCGCCGCATGCGCGGCCGCCTTGTTCAGGATGACCTTAAGGCTGCCGAGGGTTCTGATGAATTGCGGCACCGAGGCCTGATACATGGTGATGGGCATTCGTTTTCCTTGTTGGTGGATGGGTATTCGGAATCCGCATTGAACGCGCGGCGCGGATCCGGGCGAACGGAAGCGACCGTCCGCCGCATTGCACTGCGGCCACGACTCTCGCCGTGGTTGCTACGGTTATTTCGCGCCGAGCAGCCTTGCCGCTTTCGCGACCGCCTCCGGCTTCACCCAGAAGATCGCGCCGAACCGGCCCTTGCCGCTGGTGACGGCGTCGACGGCGATCAGGTTGATCTTCGCGCCCGCCAGCTTTTCGAGGAGGCGTGTCATCGCGCCGACCCGGTCGTCGCCCTGGTACAGGAAGCCGGACTTCCGCTTGGAAAGCTTGAGTCCGAGCTTCTTTGCCGCGCGCTTCAGTTTGGCCGAATCGTCCGGCATCAGGTCGAGCTGGGTTTCCCGGCCGCTCGGGAAGCCCGAGAACGCGAGCAGATTGACGCCCTCGGCGGCCAGACCGGCGACGACCTTCGCGCCCTGTCCGGCGCGGTTCGGAATCATCACGTGGAAATAATCGACCTTGCGCAGTGTGTTGCTCATCTTCGCTCCTTTCGCTGCCGGCATCGTGGGCTGCCGCGGGCCATCGAGCTCGCCTGACGCGAGCCCAACGCCCGATTATCCTCCGCCCTGGACTAGAATTGTCGCGCGGCGTCGCGCCGCTCCCTCGAACACACAGGAGTGAAGCATGAACGGTCTGGGCATAGCACGCACGGCTTTCGCCATCCTCGCCGCGGCAATCGCGCCGGTCGCGGCGGCCTATCCCGACAAGCCCGTCCAGTACGTCATTCCGTTCGCGGCCGGGGGCGAGTCGGACATCGCGGCGCGGTTGCAGGCGCAGGCATTTCAGGCGAAGTACAAGCAGGAGATGATCGTCGTCAACAAGCCCGGCGCGGGCGGCGCGCTCGCCTGGTCGCAGATGAACAGCATGCCCGGCGACGGGCACACGATCGTCGGCGTCAACCTGCCGCACATCGTACTGCAGCCGCTCGAGCCCGACGCGCCGTTCAGGACCGAGGACATCACGCCCGTCTACTTCTTCCACTACACGCCCGATGCGGTGATCGTCGCCGCGGACAGCCCGTTCAGGACGTTCGCCGACCTCGTGCGCGCGGCGCGCGAGAAACCCGAGGCCGTCACCATCGCCGGCTCGGGCACCAACTCCGCGAATCACGTCGCGCAGGTGCGGTTCGACCGCGAACTCAAGGTCCGGACGACGTACATCCCGTTCAAGGGGACGGGCGACATGCTCGCGTCGATCCTCGGCAATCACGTGTCCGCGGCGATGTCGTATTCGACGCTCGCAATCCAGCAGAAGGGCAAGATGCGCATGCTCGCCGTCGCGACCGAGAAGCGCCTGCCGCAATTTCCCGACGTGCCGACGTTCCGGGAGCTGGGGTTCGATTGGGTGGACGGCGCCTACCGGGGCATCGGCGTGCCGAAGTCCACGCCGCCCGCCGTGCGCAAGCAGGTCTCCGACATGATGGACGCGATCAACAAGGACCCGGAATTGCGCAAGCGCATGTTCGAGGGCGGCTTCGAAGTCACCGACATCACGCTCGAAATGATGCCGGCGTTCATGAAGGAGCGCACGCAGGAATATCTCAACTCGGCGAAGACGCTGGGCCTCGTGAAGTAGCCGCGGGCGCTACAGCTCCACCGCCCGCCCCGAACGCAGCGATTCGGTCACCGCGATGCCGATGCGCGTCGCTTCGGTCGCGTCGTGCAACGTCAGCGGCGGCGGCCGGTTTTCCCGCACGACATCGACGAACGCCTGCGCCTCGTGGAGGAACGCTTCTTCGAAGCGCTCGTAGAACGTCGGAGTGCATTCGTTGCGCACGCCGTGCGCATCGGCGATCTCGACGCGGTTGATGCGCGGGTTCTGCCCGACGGTGAGCCGCCCCGCCGTGCCGACGATCTCGGTCAACGTTTCATGGCCGTGCGCCAGCGTCCGGGACGCGTAGATGGACGCGATCTGCCCGTCGGTGAACTCGATCGTCGCGACCGCGTTGTCGACGTCGCCGCATTCGCGCAAGCCTTCGTGGACGGCGATCGTGCCGGTTGCGAAGACTCGCCTTGCGCCCTTCGCGCCGAGCAGCCAGCGCACGGTGTCGATGTCGTGGACGCTCATGTCGAGCAGGATGCCGCCCGAAGCGCCCGCGTAGCGCACGAAGAATCCGCTGGCGTCGTTGCGGTCGGCGGTCTGCGACCGCGCGAGGAAGGGACGGCCGATCGCGCCGGATTCGATCTTGTCGTACGCGTCCCGATAGCTGGGATCGAACCGCCGGACGTACCCGATCATCACCTTCTGCCGCGGATACCTCG
This sequence comes from Betaproteobacteria bacterium, assembly GCA_031360485.1. GTDB lineage: Bacteria > Pseudomonadota > Gammaproteobacteria > Burkholderiales > Casimicrobiaceae > CAIWHR01. Next base: position 6,699 of record JANMBN010000468.1, read on the forward strand.
TCGCTTCCTCCTCCACCCGAAGGCAATCGGCGATGTTGAGCGCGAGCGGCTTCTCCGCGAACACGTGCTTGCGGGCCCGTAGCCCTTCGATGATCTGGTCGGCGTGCAGCGTCGTCGGCGTCGCCAGGAACACGGCGTCGAGACCCGGATGCATCAGCATCTGGGTGTAATCGCTGTAGACGTGCCCGACGCCGAGGGTTTCGCGCGCCCACGCGAGCTCGTCGGCGACGGGACTGCATGCGGCGACGAGGTGCGCGCCGAGAACGCGATGCGCAAGGTTGGCCGCATGGTGCCGGCCCATGCGGCCGACGCCAGCGATGCCGATGCGCAAGGGCGTTGAAGTCATCCGGGACCTCCTTGTCGACGAAAACCGGGCTAGCTCAGGATTGCAGGTCGGCGGTGATACGGCGCTCCCGCAGCAGCCGGGCAAACGCGTGCCGCGCGCGCAACCGCGGATCGTTGACGATCCCGCCGATCGTACCGGCGACGACCATGACGACGCCCGCAAGCGGCAGGACCAGGATGAGGCCGGGAATTCCCGCGACCGCGCCGCCGGCGAATATCAGGAGCACCGTCGGCAGCGGATGCATGTGCAGGCTGCGGCCGACCGTCAGCGGCATGAACACGAAATCGTCGAGCAGGCGGACGAACAGGAACAGCCCGATCGCCGCATAGACCACCCAGGGACTCTCCGGAAAATCGGTGGCGGCGACCAGCACCACGATCACGCAACCGAGGATCGAGCCGACGAAAGGCACCCAGGCGAGCACTGCGGCCATCAGGCCCAGCACGAGCGCGCCAGGCATCCCGATCACCGCCAGCCCGAGCGCGAGAAAGACCGTGTCGATGAGCGTCAGCTTCAGCAGTCCCTGGAAGTAGGCGCGAGCGGTGTCGTCGACGCGATCGACCATGTACAGCGTCCGCTCGAAATAGGCGTTGGGCACGGCTTCGCCGAGGAACTTGAGGAACCGCCGGCCGTCGCGCAGGAAGAAGAACGCGAGAAATGGCGCCAGCAGGAGCGCGGGAAGCCAAGCGGCGGCCCCGAGCAGCACGTCGGCGAGGTGCTCCTGAATGTAGGTCCCGCCGAACGCCGACATCTTCCTGCTCATCTCGGCGTGAAAGTCCATCTGCTTCAGAAATTCGAATTGCGCCTCGAGCGTGGCCAGGGATCGGTCGATCAGCAACCGGCCCCCCGCGAGATAGCGGAAGAACGCCTCCTCGCCGCCGACGGCCTGCGCCGCGAGCCAGGGCAGCGTCGGCACCATCGCCGCAATCCCGGCGACCAGAAATCCTCCCGCGACGAGCGCCGCCGCGGTTTCGCGGGCAATCCCCGCGAGCGTCAGCCGCCGAACGGCCGGGAACAGCGCGTAGTAGACGATGATCGCGAGCAGGAAGGGCACGACCAGCCAGAGCGCCTGCTTCAAAAGGACGAGCAGCAGCGTCGTGCAGACCATCGTCGCCCCCCAGACCAACGGCCCGGACGAGAGGTACCGGCTGGGACGGGCGATCGCGATATCCGACGGCGTCATAGCGGCCTGTGGTCGACCGCGGGAGACCGGTCGCGCAGCTGCCTGCCGAGCTGGCGCGCGAGTTGCAGCAGGATTTTCGACGCGATCACCGCGTGCGTATCGATCAGGCCCTCGAAATCGCCGCGCGAGAGCGACGCGAGCACGCAGTCCTCCTCCGCTCGCGCCTGCGCGGCGCGCGGCGCGTTTTCGAGCAGCGCGAGTTCCCCGAACACGACACCGGCATCGATCTGGGCGAGCCGACCGGCCACGGGTTCGCCCTGACGGCAAATGAGCACGCGGCCGGCGATGACGACGTTGACCGTCTGACCTTCCTCGCCCTCGTCGAAGATGATTTCGCCCTTCAGGTAGCGGCGCTCGTGCAGCAGGCCATCGATGACGCGCAACTCCCGGCGCGACAGCGTCGAGAACAGCGAAAGCTGCCGGAGCGTGCCTAGACGCGGCGTTTCTTTCCGGCCCTGGAACAAACCCAGCATCGTCGATGCTCCCCGTCCCCCGCTCGATCAGTCGGCAGTGTGCGGCATTTCACTCCACATCGGGTGGAGCCGGCAAGCGCGCCGCCCACCTTTGCAGCTTCGGTCGTGTCCGGCTGTCCATGGCTCAGGGCTGTCGAGCCGGCCGGGCGCGGGGGCAAGCGCTCCCGCGCCGGATTGAGGATACCCAAGAAAAACCCCGCGGTCGCCCGCGGGGTCTTCGTTCCTGCGCGTGCGCCGCACCTGCGGCGGCGCTTCCCGTCAGATCCGCTCGATGATCGCGGCGATGCCCTGCCCGCCGCCGATGCACATCGTGATGAGGCCGTAGCGCCCGCCGGTGCGGTGCAGCTCGTACATCGCCTTGATGGTGAGGATGGCGCCGGTCGCGCCAATCGGGTGGCCCAGCGCGAC
>JANMBN010000494.1:0-2523 GCA_031360485.1 Betaproteobacteria bacterium
GCCCGCCGTGATGGAACTTCGATCCCTCGTACACGCCCGCGGTGTCGCAATGCGCGTCGATGTGCACCATGCCGACGGGGCGCTCCCGGCCGACCGCCTTGAGGATAGAGTACGTGATCGAGTGGTCGCCGCCCACCGCCAGCGGGATGACGCCGGCGGCACAGACGCCGGTGAAGAACGCCTCGATGTCCGCGTGGCACTGCTCGAGGCTGAACCGGCTTTGCATCGGCACGTCGCCGATGTCGGCGGCCGTCAGGTGGGAAATGGGCGCAACGCGCAGCGCGTGCTCGTAAGGTCCGATGCGCTCGACGGCGCGCACCGCGCGCGGCCCCAGGCGCGCGCCGGTCCGATTGGTGACGCCCAGGTCCATGGGCACGCCGACGAGCGCGACGTCGAGGCCCCCGGCTCCGGATTGCGCCAGCGCGTCGGGCCGGAACGGCAGGCCGAGCAACGTCGCGGGATCCGCGAACGGCCATTTGCGCCGATCGGCGCCGGAGAAGATCTGCGCGGCGACTGCCGCGAACTCCGGGTCGTAGATGTCGCCGCCTTTGGCATCGGCGTATTTGCGGCGCAGCGCGTCGAGCTTCTTGCTGTCCAAGGTTTTTACCCGCGAGACGCGAACCCGGATTCCTGGCATGGAATCGGCCCGCGAACTATACCGCCACACGCGGCCGCGTGCGCGGCTTTCCCCGTTGCAAGCCGATTCCCTCCACGCGCCGGCGTCGCCGGCGCCTCAGAAACTTCAACTCCGTTTGCTTGCATTTGCCGTCTCGGAGCAGGTCCCTGCGTGTCGACTTGCATTGGGTAGGGCGTAGATCTCTGAAATGCTACGCCTTGCAGGACAGGCTCCAGCGCAAGAGCCTTCCGGCGGTCAATCCGGCGGGCGCGCCGGCCGCTCCTGGCCGACCCTGCGCTCCGCCACCTCGCGGATCGATTCCCCCAATGCGGGGTATTCCTGGAGCAACCGGCGGAAGTCGGCCGCGCTCAGCGCGAGCAACTCGCACTCGGTCACCGCGGTGATCGTCGCGGTACGCGGGACCTCCCGCAGCAGCGCGACCTCGCCGAAGTACTGCCCCGGGCCCAGGCGTATGGGCTGGGGCTGGACGTGAACCTCGACCTCGCCGGAGACGATGAAGAACATCGCGTCGCCGGGCTCGCCGCGAAGCACGATCGTGTAACGCGGCGGCACGACGTCGAGCTTGAGGAGTCGCGCGATGGCGGCAATGCGCGGGGCTTCCAGGTGAGCGAACAATGGCACCTTTGCCACAAGCTGCCACGAGATCATCGACCGGCGCTTGCGCAGCTCGGTGGCGAAGCCGGTGGCGAGGATGCCGGCCGGCACGGCGACGCTGGCGATGCCCAGTACCATGACGAGCCCGCCGAAGACGCGACCCGCGGGCGATACCGGAACGATGTCTCCATACCCGACGGTGGCCATGGTGACGATCGCCCACCACATGGCCTGCGGCAGGCTGGAGAACACCTCGGGCTGCGCTTCGTGCTCGAGCGCAAAGATGATGGCCGAGACCAGGACCCAGTTGATTGTCATGGCGAGCAGCGCGGAGAGCAGCACCCGCGATTCGTTCCGGATGACGGCCACGAAGACCTGGAGCGCCGGGGCATGCCGGGTGATCTTGAGCATCGCGATCAGACGCAGGACCCGGAACCAGTCGGAGTCGCTGCGGATGAATGCCTCCAAGCACAAGGGGAGCAGCGCGACCAAGTCGATGACGCCCAACGGGGAGAGCAGGTAGGCGAGCCGCGCGGACCATGGCCCGCGGGAGTCCTCCGATTTGTCCTCCGGCGCGGCCCAGATGCGCGCGATGTAGTCGAGCGCAAAGAGCACCAGGATCGCATTGTCGATGGCGGCGAACAGGTCGCGGTAGCTCGTCGACAGCGATTTCACGGTGGCGAGGACGACGGCAGCCGCGTTGACGAAGATCGCAGCGACCATGACGATCCGAACCACGGCGCTTCCGCGCGTGCGACCTTCGCCGTCGAGCAGGGGGTAGACGCGCGATCGCCAGGTCCTGTGACCTTGCGCAAGCTCACCCGCTGGAACTGCCATGGTTCGGCTCTTGGTCTCGCGCATCGGTGCGGGGGCGGTTCACGAGTCGCCGCACCGGCATCCTCGTCGACCGGATCGTGCGGCAAGCTGGCGTTCTTGGCAAGGGAAGCAATCTCCGCCCGCCATTGCTAGCCGCAGCCTGCGCGCCTTGACCGATCGCTCGAGGAGACGCCATCGCCGCGCCGCCCGGCGGCGAGAGGCCGCGCGCAGGCGTCCCCAACCTGCCTAAGTCAATCTTCCGGTGAAGCCCGCAACGGCGGAAGGCGGCCGTGCGGGGTCAGCAGCGGCGCGAGGAGGCCCGTGGCATGTTTAGCCTTAGTCGGGCGCGGATCGCCGCCAAGAGCCGGATTGCGTCCGGGCCCGCCGTTGCGGGCTTTGCGCCGGCGTCATTTCATCGCGAAGATCTTGATGAGATCGGCTCGGGAAACCAGGCCGTGGATCTTCCCATCATCACC
>JANMBN010000540.1:0-5371 GCA_031360485.1 Betaproteobacteria bacterium
GCCCTCGCTCTGGGCGGAGGTGCGGGAAGACCGCGCGCCGGCGCATGCCGCGGCCGCGCCGGTAAAGCACATCGTCGTTCGCCCCGAGGACAACGTGCGGTCGCGGTTGCTCGGCACCTACCTGGCACTCGAACGCGGGTGGATTTCCGCCATGCCGTTTGGCCTGCCCTGCGGTCACACGATCGTCTGCATCGCGAGGCGCACCTAGCACCTGTTCGCAAATTTGATTCACAGCTCGCGGCGCAGTGACGGGAGAGCCCGGCGCCGTCAGCGCGGAGGTGCCGGCGGCGATTGCGGGCGATCGGCGCGCCGCTTCCTGCGCGCCGCGTATTGCAGCGCCAGCATCACGCCGAACAACACCCAGCATGCCGCCGTAAAGGGCCAGTCGCGTCGCTCGAGCAACTGATAGATCGCCGCATGCAGCGCGGTCACCGCTGCCGCCCAGTAGCTCCATCGCTGCCACGCCTTCCAGCGATCCGCGCCCATCGCGCGCAGCGCGCGATTGCTGGAGATCGCCAGAAGCACGGCCAGGATCAGGGTCGCAAACAGCCCCAGGTCGTTGGCGAGGCCGAACGCGTCGATGCGTGGAAGCGGCATCGCGCCCGTGCGGAGCGGGCGAAAGAAGTAATGCGCGATGTTGCCGCCCATGTGCACTCCCAGGCCGAATGCGACATGAACGATCGCGAAGATCGCGGTCCAGATGCCGAGGTCGCGCCGCAGGTTGGACGACAGCGGAGCCGAGCGCCCCGCGAGCACGTGATACGGGCCGATGACGAGCGCACCGGTGAAGCACAACAGTGACGCGTACGCGGTCGCGAGGCTCACCGCATACCATGGCGCCCGGTTGGGATAGAAATGCAATGCAGCCGCGGAGGCAGCCGCGCCGACAGCCGCAATCCCGAGATTCCTGAGGAGCCGGCGCGCCGTGCCGCCCTTGGCGCCAATGGCTGACAGGTCTCCTCTCACGCGCACGGCCGCATACGCCTGCGCCCGCGGGCGTTCGCGCAAGCGGGACGACCACGACCTCGTCGTATACTCGGCCCGGCGTTTCTCGTCGTCTCATGTCCTTCTGGAATCGGCATGTCTCGTATCACCGGCACGATACTCGCGCGCATCGTCGATAACGCTGTCTGGCAAGCGATCGGCGAGGCCGCCAGCCGCCTGATCGGACTGTTCGTCACCATCCTGCTGGCCCGCGTCCTGGGACCGCAGGGGTTCGGCATCTTTGGCACCGCATTCGCGCTCGTTGGTTACATTAGCATTGTCGTGGCCGCCGGCGTGGATGTGCAAGGCATGCGCTCACTGGCGCAGGAACCGGATCGGGCCGTCAAGACGGTCGGGCGCGTGCTGGTTGTCCGGGTCTTGTTCGCCATCGGCGCATGTAGCGTGCTGGCTGCGATCATCGCCGTCGTCCCCCTGCCCTCGAGTCAGCTGCCCGTGTTCCTCGTGGCGGCAATTGCGTTGTTCACGCTGGCGCTCAATCTCGGTTGGGCGCTGCGGGCGTTGGAGCGCGGCCGTACTCTTGCCGCCGGCGTTGTGCTGCAGCAGTTGGCTTTGGCACTCCTGATCGTGCTCCTGTGGCAGACGGGGGCCCTCAGCCCGCTTTCCGCGGCGGTGACCCAGATCGCCGCCGAAGTGGTGCTGGTGACATGGAATTATCGCGCCACACGAGCCACGATCGGTCACGTCGAATGGAATGCCCCCGGCCGCGAAACACTGGCGCTGATGAGGGCCTCGTCCGTGCTTCTTGCCGGACGCGTCCCGAGGATGCTGTTCTACAACGGAGACATGCTGCTGGTCGCTTGGCTGGTTTCGACGGCCGCATCGGGCGAGTACCTGGCCGGCCAGCGCCTGGTACTCACGTTCGTAACCGTTGGCGTGCTCGTGTTGGGGGCGGTCTTTCCCCATTCTTGCCGGCTGGCGGCGAGCGATCGCGGTCGCTTCCTCGAATTTCAATGCGCGGTATTGCGGCTCCTGATGCTGGTGCTGGTACCGATCTCGGTCCTGGGCGCGTTTTTCGCATCTCCGCTCATCGCCATCCTTTATGGGTCGGCCTACAGCGATGCGGCGCCCGTCCTGCTCGTGCTGTTCGTCGCGCTGCCGGTTTTCGTGGGCAGCCTCGTCATGCAGGACGCCCTGGTCGCTTTGCACCGGAATCGGACCATGGCAGTGATCAATCTCGCGGCCATGGTTATCCATCTCATGCTTGCACTGGCGCTCGCATCAAAGCTCGCCGGACTGGGCGTGGTTATCGGCTGCCTGGCTGGTGAAACCGTCGGCCTGCTCGCGCTTGGCGCCAGCGTCTGGCGCGACCCCGCGTGGTCGGCGGACGCCCGGGCGGCAGCGTCGAAATGTGTGTTACCCTTTGTCGCGGGGACTGCGATGTTGATAGTCCTCTGGCTCACCGCGCGCGCCGGCGCGGTTGCTTCCGCCGCAATCGCCGCCGGCGCATATCTCGCGATTGGTTACTGGCTTCGCGCGTTTTCGACCGGGGAAGTGGTTGCCATGCTTGGAGCCGTCCGCAGCATGACGGCCGGGCCGGAGCGCTCGCGATGAGCGGTGTGTGCCGGCACGATTGCTGCGCACCGACCGGAATGGACCACGTTCGCCGATAAGCAGGGTCAGCCTATGTCCGTCGTTTCACGAGCCTTGCGTCAGGGCCGTCTCTCGCTTCGCGCCCTCGGTCCCGCGGCCGGAAAGACGCCGCCGTTCCTGATCGTGTTCATCAATTCGATCTGCAATCTGACGTGCGAGCACTGTTTTTACTGGCGCAACCTGAATCAGCGCGACGACCTGACGCTGCAGGAGTTTGCGCAGCTCTCGGCCGAGCTTGCCAGTTTCGAAAATCTCAACCTCTCCGGTGGCGAACCCTTCTTGCGCAAGGAGTTCGCCGAGATCTGCTCGCTGTTCATTCGCAACAATGGAGTGCAGCAGATCTACGTTCCCACCAGCGGATTTTTCCCGGAGCGCACCGAAACGCAATTGCGGCAAGTGTTGCGCGAGTCGAGCCTCCGCCTGTTCGTGTGCGAGATTTCGCTCGATGGAATGCCCGAGTATCACAATCGCTTCCGGGGCAATCCCAAGTCGTTCGACAACGCGATGGCGACGTACGACATGCTGGCCCGCCTGCAGCGCGAAGATCCCCGCTTGAGGATTCATTCCATCGCGACGGCCACGAATGAAAACATCGCCGAACTGCGCGCATTGACCAAGTTCCTGCACGAGCGGTGCCCCGCCATGGATCACCACAACCTCGCGATCATCCGCGGCGACCGGAAGAATCCGTCGCTGACCGGACCGGCGATGGCCCGCTACACGGAGCTTTATCAATATGTGAGGTCCGTGTGGAAGGACCGGGAGAAAGGCCGGTTCGGCGCGATCGTCGAGCCGATGCTGCAGTGGGCCAAAGGGCGGGTGATCGAGACGGACGCGCAGTATGTTCCCTGCACGGCCGGCAAGCTAACCGGCGTGGTGTATGCGAATGGCGACGTCGGCGTCTGCGAGAACCATCCTCCGTTGGGCAATTTGAGAAAGCAATCCTTTTTCGAAATCTGGGATTCGGAGAAGGCCAATGCCCTGCGGCAGGCAATCGCCGAGAAGCAGTGTCACTGCACCAATGAAGTATTCCTGTGGCCGAGCGTCGTCTTTCAGCCGGTGCAGCTGACCAAGGCATTGTGGGGTGCGAAACCGTGGCGTAGTCCGCCTTCCGAGGCGGCGTACAACGCGCGGTTCCCTGCGCCCTCCGGCTCCCCAGCCGAAGGCGGAAGAGTTGCTCCGGACAATGTCCAGCCGCTGGTCTTCCGGCCACCGGGTGCGGGCAACGAAGTCTCCCCAGCGAGGTCCGACGAACCGGTCTGACCAATGGCCGCGCCGGACGCCGAGGCCGGGCGTCTTGCGTATCCGACGCCGCGCGCTGCCATGGCAGGCCGGGCCGTGGTTCCACGCCGGATCGCCCGCTGCCAAGGGCCGACGACGGTGGCAATCACAATGGGATTCGACAGCCGTCATCCGCATCCATGACCGAAGCGCGAAAGACCGCCGCAATCATTGGTGCGGGTCCGGCAGGACTGACCGCGGCGCTGGAACTGCTCCGCCGGAGCGACGTTCGGCCGATCGTGTTCGAGTCCTCCGACACCGTCGGCGGCATCTCTCGCACCGTCAATTTCGACGGCTACCGGATGGACATCGGCGGCCACCGATTCTTCTCCAAATCCGATTGGGTCATGGCGTGGTGGGAACAGATTCTTCCGCTCGCACGCCCGGCCCTGGCGCAGGGCGAGCGGATCAGCATCGCGTACCGGAATCAGCGGAGGGACGTCGCGCCTCGTGACGACACCGGCCGGAGCGACGACACCGAACGGGTCATGCTGGTGCGCGATCGACTTTCGCGCATCTATTTTCTCGGCCGGTTCTTCGACTATCCGCTGCGGCTCAATCTGGCGACGGTTTCGAAGCTGGGCCTGCTGCGCTTCATCAGGGCCGGCGTCAGTTACGCGAGGGCAGTTCTCGCACCGCGCCGGCCGGAGCGCAGCCTCGAGGATTTCCTGATCAATCGATTCGGAAACGAGCTCTATCGCACGTTCTTCAAGTCCTATACCGAGAAGGTCTGGGGCGTGCCGTGCGCCGATATCAGCGCGGAATGGGGCGCGCAGCGAATCAAGGGGTTGTCGCTGACCAAAGCGGTGCTGCATGCGCTTGGACGGGCGGCGGGAACGCCGCGCACGGCAAGGCGATCGGAGGCGCATACCAGTCTGGTCGAGCGTTTTCTGTATCCGAAATACGGCCCCGGCCAGCTGTGGGAGGAGGTTGCCGCGCGGGTCGTGGCGGGCGGCGGAGAGATTCGATCTTCGCAGGCGGTCGAACGACTGGGCGTGTCGAATGGCCGCATCGCGCAAGTCGGTACACGCGACATTGGGAGCGGCGCGATGAGCTCGCTTGCGGTCGATTATGTGATTTCGACCATGGCGGTAAAGGATCTGGTGGCGAGCTTCGACCCACCCGCCCCCGAGGACGTGCGGCGCGTCGCCGCGGGATTGCCCTATCGTGACTTCATCACCGTGGGCATCGTCGCGAACAAAATGAAACATCGAACCGCCCGGCGCGATTCCAGCGGCGCCCTGTTGCTCCCCGACAACTGGATATACATTCAGGAGCCCGGCGTGCGGCTCGGCCGGTTGCAGATATTCAACAACTGGAGCCCGTCGCTCGTGCCCGATCCCACCAAGGTCTCACTCGGCCTCGAGTATTTTTGCAACGAGGGCGATGACCTGTGGCGCCTCTCCGATGCGGAGATGAAGGCCCTGGCGATCGGGGAACTGGAGCAGATCGGCCTCGTCGACGCGACCGACGTCATCGCCGCCAACGTGATCCG
>JANMBN010000005.1:0-9528 GCA_031360485.1 Betaproteobacteria bacterium
CGGCGCCGCCCGTAGGCTGCGACCCATTCGCATCGTGGGCGCATCCCCTGGATCGGAAGCGCGCGCTTCCCTGTTCTGACGCCCAACGTATCAAGCTAACCGGCGGGCCGCGCCGATGCTCGCCAACTTGAAGCCGCGTACCGGCCCGTCCGGTTGAGCGCAGGGTTGGGCAGCCTCATCAGTCACTGACCTCCGCTCGCAGCAGCACCCGCTGTGGAATCGTAAGCCCGAGCGCCTTGGCCGCTTTCATATTGATGACCAGGTCGAAGCGCGTCGGTTGCTCGATCGGAAGGTCGGCAGGATTGGCACCCTTCAGTATCTTGTCCACATAGGTGGCGGCTCTTCGAAACGAATCCGGCTGATTCGGCCCGTATGACATCAGCCCTCCAGCATCGACGAACAGCTTGCTGAAGTACATTGCGGGCAGGCGCTTGCTCGCGGCGAATTGAACGAGCTGGGCGCGATTAAGAATAAAAAACGGGTCGCACGCCACAACAACCCCGTGAGCGCCGCTCGCGCCGATGGCTGCAAATAACTTGTCCGGGTTCGTGGCATTCGCCGCGTCGACCACGTCGAGCTTCACCTTCAACGTCCGTGCAGCTGCCTCGACTTCCCGAACTACCGGCGCGCAGGCCGGATTCGCGGAGTTCGAGAGCACCGCTACATGTGAAACGTCAGGGACAGTTTCTTTGAGCAGCTCCATCCATTTGCCGGCGAAGCCCATGCCACCAATCCAGGCGGTGACTCCGGTGATGTTGCCTCCGGGACGCGCAAGGCTCGACACGATGCCCGTGGCGACTGGATCCACCAAATACGCGAACACGATAGGGACGGTTGTGGTCGCCTTCTTCGCCTCAAGCGCGCTCACCGTCGAGCCAACGACCAGCACGTCTACCTTAAGTCCGATCAACTCAGCGATGACGTCGGGAACACGTTCGGGGCGCCCTTGCGTGAATCGCTCCTCGACGATGACATTGTTCCCCTCGACGTATCCCAATTCCCTGAGGCCCTGCCGGAGCGCACCGCTGATGGGAGCGCTTGCGGGACCGGGCGACGAGGAGACGAGCCCGACTCGGTACATTCTTGCCACCTGCTGGGCTTGGGCTGCGAATGTCCCCGTGAGAAGAAAGACGGCGGCGACGGCGAGACGGGTGACACTCGACTCGATAAGCATCCGCCTCCAGCACGCAATCCACTGCGAAGGGAAAGGATCTCGTTCCGTCATGACCAAATGGCACTCGCTCGCGGCTGCCCAACGTGCAAAGTAACCGGCGCGCCGCGTGGACGCTCGCCAAGAAGAAGCCCTGAATCGGCGCGTCCGGTTGACCGCAGCGTTGGGCACCGCTACGCCGCCAGGCGCGTCACGCGGAGTTGCTTGCGAAATTGCTCCGCATGCCAAAGATCATACTGGGTTTGCTGATTGAGCCAGCTTTCGGCAGTCGTTCCGAATGCAATCGAAAGGCGGACCGCCATTTCGGGGCTGACGCCAGCACGACCATTGAGAATTGCGGAAAGCGTCTTTCGACTCACGCCATGAGCCTCCGCAGCGGCGGTAACGGTAAGCCCCAGCGGCTCGAGGCATAAGGTCCTGAGGATCTCGCCGGGGTGAGGAGGATTGTGCATTCGCATGGCAGTAGACCTCAGTGATAGTCCTCGTAATCGACAACCTCAGCATCACCCTCAACGAAGCGAAACGTGATGCGCCAATTTCCGCTAACCCAGACGGCCTGAGTGCCCTTGCGCGGGCCCTTGAGCTGATGCAGCCGAAGGCCGGGAAGGCCCATGTCTTCCGGCGCAGAAGCTGCGCTTAGGCGGCCCAGAATCAATCGCAGGGTAACCGGCGCGCCGCGTCGACGCTCGCCAAGTAGGAGCCATAAACCGGCGCGTCCAGTTGACCGCCCGGTTAGGCCCACGCTCGCCGGCCGCCGCCGTGCTGTAGCCACAACGCTGCAACGCCGCCGGCGGCACGTCCGCTCGGTTAGCCTTCACGTCGCCTGAATACCAGACTGAAGTTGTTGGCTGGCATCTGGACAGTCTCCGCCAGAATGAACCCCGTGCCAGTGGCAACGTCTGACACAGCTTCTAGGTCACGAAGGCCCCACTCGGGATTGTGCGTACGAAGATCAAGATCGAACTGCGCGTTACTCTGCGACGTGTGGCGACCGAAACGACGGTACGGTCCGTATAAGAACAGAACGTCCTGTGTCGAAAGCAAAGCCTTCGCGCCTTCGAACAAGGCCAGCGTCGCCGACCACGGAGCGACGTGAATCAGGTTAATCGCCAACACGGCATCCGCCGTTTGCAACGGCCACGGGAGTTTGGTCACATCAAGGTCAATGGGCCAATTGACGTTGGCGCGGCGCTCCTCCTGAATGCGCAGGGCAATAGACTCGCGAAGTTCCGCGTCCGGATCGGACGGCTGCCAAGTGAGGTCTGAGAGCGCTTCGGCGAAGTGCATGACATGCTGTCCGGTGCCGCTGGCGACCTCCAAGACTAGGCCGCGGCTGGGTAGAACCCGCGCGAGTACGCCAAGAATTGGGTCCTTGTTGCGTTCCGCCGCTGGTATGGACCATTTCCCGTCGGCCGTTTTTTCGCCTCGTTGCTTAAGCATCGCACTGGTCCGTGAAGGCTAACGTGTAAGGTAACCGGCGCCGACGAAACGCTCCCCGGGAGCAGCTACGCCGGCCGGCGTCCCGTTGACCACTGGGTTAGGCCGCATAGCAATCACCGATGCTAGCCATCGACGGAAGTGACTTCTTCGGTCTTAAAGTTCGCAGGCAAGACGACCTCGAGTATTTCGACGTCTTCACTGTGTCCGACCTCGCGATGACGAATCTGCGGCGGTTGGTGCACGCATGAGCCCGCTTCGAGCCGAACTCGGCCTTGACCTTCATATTCAAATTCGATCCAACCCTTGAGCACACACACCAGCTGAAAGGTCGTATTGTGAATGTGTGGCTGACTTGAGAAGGCGGTACCAGCAGCCGCACGAATGACGTGGGCAACAACGCGTCCGGCGGTAGCGTCCTTGATCCCAAGATCGCGGTACTCATAGAACGAGCGAAGTCCGCGCTCGAAGGCGGCGTCCTTGGCGTGGGATACGACGAAACCTTGCGTCGTCATGTTTTCCTCCAATCGCACACGGGATACGGGGTGGCTCCGGCCGGTTTGCAACCTAACGTGCAAGGTAACCGACGCGCCGCATAGACGTACGCCAGGTAGAAGCCATGAATCGGCACGTCCGGTTGACCGCCCGGTTAGGGGGCGTTGCGATAGACCTCGCGCCGATGCCCCACTTTGACGACTTCGACCTTTCGCTGGGTGTCATTGACCGTATAGATCACGCGATACTGGCCTTGGCGAACCCGAAATAGCGTGGAGTGTCCGGCGAGTTTTTCACAACCCGCAGGTCGCGGCTCTGCGGCAAGGGCTTGAATGCGGCGAACAATTTGCTGGCGGTCTCGCTTGGTTCCGATCGCCTCGATTTCCTTCACGGCGGACGGCTTGACCAGCAGCCTATATTCGGCCACGTTTCCTCAAATCGCGAACCAATGATTCGAAGGAAATGCTGCGCTCGCTCCTCCGTTGATCAAAAGCAGCGAGGTCTTCAGCATCTTCGGCCAATGCCACCTTCACGGCATCGTTGACCATATCTGAGATCGATCGGTCCGCCGCGGCGGCCTTGAGGCGGAGCGCCTGATGGACCGCTGCTTCGAAATACACGGTGGCGCGCTTTGATTCTTCCATGCTTGAACTATAACGCTATGACGTCATAACGTCAAGGCGCCAACGGGACCGCCCCCTAACGATCAAGGTAACCGGCGCGCCGCGCTGACATTCGCCAAGGAGAAGCCATGAACCGGCGCGTCCGGTTGACCGCCGGGTTGGGCGGCATGAACACGCTAGGCTGGTGGAACGGAGCCACGACTTGTGTGCCAGAACGCAAGGACCTCGATTGCATCAGGCACGACGCGGTATTAGAGATGGTAATGGATGCGGCTGAGGTGAATGCGCCGGATGCCGGGGAGTCTGGCGTTGCGCGCGAGCGCACCAATTCGCGGTTGGCTCCGGATCAGCGCTAAGTACTCGGTTTATTAAATACAAACACGTATAATAATGTTGCCAACGGAGACTTCTTGTGGCATGTTCCGGCGCACGGAGGTGCGCCATGCCAAGGAGAAGTCCCTATCGCATTGTGCTGTCGCGTGCAGAGACCGCCGAGCTGTCCCGGCGGGCGCTGAAATATACGTTGCCGTATTATCAAGTCGTCCGAGCCAAGATGATCCTCCTCGCCGCCGACGGCTTGGGCAACGACGAGATTGCGTCGTGCCTGCATACGCGGCGCGAAATCGTGAGTCTGTGGCGCAAGCGCTTTTTCGAACAGCGCCTGGCGGGCTTGGAGGATCAGGCGCGCCCGGGTCGCCCCCGGGCTTTCCCCCCCAGACGTCGTGGTGCAGGTCAAGGCGCTGGCATGTGAACGGCCGGCGACCCTCGGCCTGCCGCTCTCGCGCTTCAGTGTGGCTGACGTGGCGCAGCAAGCGCGGCAGTCGGGGTTGGTCGCGACCATCAGCGATAGCACCGTTTGGCGCTGGCTCCATGCCGACGCGATTCGACCGTGGCAGCACCGCTGCTGGATCTTTCCGCGTGATCCTCTGTTTGCCGTCAAGGCCGGCCGCATCCTTGATCTCTACCAAAGGCGCTGGCAGGGGAAGTTGCTGCGTGACGACGAGTTCGTGCTGTCCACCGATGAGAAGACCAGCATTCAGGCGCGAGCGCGTATACACCCGACGCTGCCGCCCCAGCCCGGCATGGCCATGCGTGTCGAGCACGAATACGTCCGTTGCGGCGCCTGGGCCTACCTGGCCGTCCTCGATGTCCACCGCGCCAAAGTGTTTGGCCGCTGTGAGCGCAAGACCGGCATCGCGCCGTTCGAGCGACTGGTCGACCACGTCATGCGCCAGCCGCCCTACAACCAGGCTCACCGGGTCTTCTGGATCATGGACAATGGCTCCTCGCATCGCGGGGCGCGCTGCGTTGCCCGACTTCAAGCGAAATATCCACGACTGGTTCCCGTGCATGGCCCCGTCCATGCCAGCTGGCTCAATCAGATCGAGATCTACTTCTCCATTGTCCAACGCAAGGTCCTTACCCCCAACGACTTCCCGACGTTGGCCGCAGTGAAACAACGCCTGCTCGCCTTTCAGACCCGCTACGAGGCCACGGCCCACCCCTTCGCGTGGAAATTCACCCGTCACGATCTTGCCAGACTGCTCAACAAGTTCCGTCCCGCCGCTGACTCATTACTCCGCATGGCCGCCTGAACAAGAATACGTGTGCTGACTTATGAACCAGAGTACTTAGGCATTCTTAAATTGCCGCTCGTGCTGCGCGCCATCTCGGCTCCGGAGCTCCAGGCACTGAGCGCCGGGACCTACACGTCCCGACATCTCACAATCGCGGAAGGGGCGCTTCCGCCGGTGCATGTCGCCATCCGCGCGCTCCGGATGCTCTCCGACGGACAAAGCGAACAGTGGTGCAGCACCTACTTCATGGTTCAACATCCACAGAACCTCGTCGTTGGTGCATGCGGGTTCAAGGGTCACCCCGTCCAGGGTCGAGTCGAAATCGGGTACGGTGTGTCGCCCGGCATGCGCGGACAAGGACATGCGTCCGCAGCTGTTCAAACGCTTCTTGCCATTGCGTTTTCTTCAAGCCATGTCAATGAAGTACTTGCCCAGGTCGGCACGAAAAATCCAGCGTCAACTCGGGTCGTCGCGAAGCTGGGCTTCACTGCGAGCGGTACGCGCGTCGACGAGGACGACGAAATTTTGGTTCAATGGGTGGCTACGAATGCCGCCTAACCCGGCGATCAACACGGACGCCCACCGACTGGGATTCGCCCGTGCCGGGGTCGCCGGTTACCTTACTCAAGGCCGCGCGAAGCGCCCGAGACATGGACACTCTGCGCGTTGAAGACTTCCAGCCCCGCGACACAGACGCGCTGGTCCCGATGTGGCGCGCAAGCTTTGAGCACGGAGTCGGCGTTATCGACCGCCATCCGCTCGAGGAGCAAGTTGAATACCTTCGAAGCAAGGTTCTCCCGGTCAATCGCGCGCGCGTCGCGAAGGAGGGCGAGTCAATTGTCGGCTTCCTCGCGTCAAACCCGGAGTCCGTCGCGCAACTCTACGTGCGCGTCCAGCACAACGGTCAAGGCATCGGCACGCGCCTCCTTCGCTTGGCACAGTCGGAGTCATCGGGTAGCCTATGGCTCTTCACCTTCGCCCGGAATTCGCGTGCCTGCCGCTTCTACGTAAGCGTCATGCGGAGGCCGCATTGACGGCGGCAGGTCAGATCTCGTAGCGGCGATTCGAGGATGCGGTGTTGATCTCGTCGACGCGCGCGCCGGTGGCTTTGGCGGTGCCAATCGCGGCGTCGAGTCGGGCAAGAAGATCAGGAATGGCTTCGTGGGGCCGGCGACGCAGCATCGCCAGGGTCTTACGGCCGTCATGGGCGACGGCCGCGTCGCGGATCGGAGCGACGGTGCCGACCATGATTTGGCCGCCACCATCGATGACCACCTTGATGTTGGGCCACGCTGCGGCGTTCGGGCTGGCCTCGGCGATGGCCGCTTTGGGAGCTGGCGCGCTGGGGCTCGCTACGCCGCCTGACGGCGCGCGTCGTCCAGCTTTGCGGCGATGGTCCACGGCAGTAGTTCGTCGATACGGTTGATGGGATGCTCGGCGATGCGCTCGAGCACGTGCCGCAGATACAGATACGGGTCGATGTCGTTGAGGCGCGCGGTGGCGATCAGCGTGTAGATGTTCGCTGCCCGCTCGCCGCCGGCGTCGGAGCCGGCGAAGAGATAGTTGCGCCGACCGAGGACCAGCGGTCGGATCGAACGTTCGGCGCTGTTGTTGTCGATCTCGATGCGGCCATCGTCGCGATAGCGGGTCAGCGCCACCCAGCGCACCAATGCATACTTGATCGCACCCGCGAGTTCGGACTTGGCCGACACCGTGCGCAACGTCGCTGCCAGCCACTGCTGCAGTTGCTCCAGCAGCGGACCTGCCCGTTGCTGCCTGACCTGGACCCGTTCCGACGGCTTGCGGCCGCGAATCTCGCGCTCGATCGCATACAGTTCGCCGATGCGCCGGATCGCCTCGGCCGCCAGCGGCGAGCGGTCCGCCACGTACAGGTCGTAGAATTTCCGGCGCGCGTGCGCCCAGCACGCAGCCTCCAAGATCCGCTCACCCGCATACAATTCTGAGTAACCACTGAACGCATCGGCCTGCAGGATGCCGCGGAAACGTTTGAGATGGGCTTGCGGATGTTCACCCTTGCGGTCGGGCGAATAGCGATACCACACCGCCGGTGGATCGCGGCTCGCCGCGGGGCGGTCATCGCGGACGTAGGTCCATAAGCGCCCGGTCTTGGTCTTGCCGCGGCCGGGATCGAGTACCGGCACCGGCGTATCGTCGGTGTGCACTTTCTCGGCCGCCAACACATAGCGGCCGACCGCGTCAACCAATGGCTCCAACAGTCGCGCCGCCGCGCCGACCCAATCCGCCAGCGTCGCGCGGTCGAGGTCGACGCCCGCGCGCTGGTAGATCGCTTGTTGCCGATAGAGCGGGCAGTGGTCCGCATATTTGGCCGCCAGCACCTGCGCCAGCAAGCCTGGCGCCGGGATGCCGCGCTCGATCGGGCGCGACGGTGCCGGCAACTGAATCACCCGCGAGCAGTTGCCGCAGGAGAGTTTGGGCCGCACATGGCGCAGCACCTTGAAGTAGCCCGGGACGAAATCGAGCATCTCGGAGATGTCTTCCCCGAGCTTGCGCATGGCCGCGCCACAATCCGGGCAGGTGCAGCTTGCCGGCGCATGCACGATCGTCTCGCGCGGCAGGTGGGCGGGAAAGGCGCGGGGCGCACGCCGCAAACGTGTGCTGTGCTTCAGCGGTAGCGCCACGGTCGATTCTTCAACCGGTACCGTTTCGGGCAGGGCAACTTCATCGGCCGCAGACACTTGCAGATCGGACAGCGCCAATTGCAATTGCAACAGCGCTGCATCCGTCTGCTCGGCGGAACGACCGAAGCGCCAGCGCTTCAGGCGCGCAATCTCGACCATCAGTTTGGCGATCATCTCGTCGCGGCTGATGAGCAGCTGCTTCAGCGTCTCGATGTCATCGGGCAGGACAGAAATGGTCGGCACCCACTCAGTGTAGAACGGGTTGCCGATAATGCAAGGACCTTACGCGGCCATCTCCGGTTGCCAGGTTCGCTGCGGGCGGCGCCAATCGATTCCTTCGAGTAACATCGATAGTTGCGCACTCGTCAAATGCACGGCACCGCTCGTTGCCTGTGGCCACACGAACCGCCCACGCTCCAACCGTTTCGCGTACAGATTCATGCCGTCACCACTCCACCACAGCAACTTCACGAGATCACCCCGCTTGCCACGGAACACGAACACATGGCCGGAGAACGGATTCTCGGCGAGTGTCGTTTGCACCAGCGCCGCCAGACCGTCCATGCCTTTGCGCATATCCGTCACGCCAGCCCCGAGCCACACCCGAGTGCCCAGCGGCAGACCGATCATCGCTGCGCCAGCACGTCGAGCACGCTGCGCAGCGCCGGCGCATCGACACCGCCGCGCAAATGAATGCGCGCACCATAGAGTTCGATCTCGATGCTGGCTGCACCAGGCCGCCTTCGCTTCGTCGCTGCCTCAACCTGGTCGAGTACCCGCGCTTCCAACAGCGCTGTCGCCGCCTCGATGGTTACCGGCAGCAGGGTGGCCCGTGGCTTCGGCGCTGAATCTATGCGAGCGCGCTGATGGCGAACAATCCACCGGCGGACAAGATTGGCGTTGATGCGGTGCGCCAACGCCACCGCCGCCACCGACACACCGGGCTCGCTGCATTGCCTCACGACACCGAGCTTGTATTCCAGCGTGTAGGTTCGCCGTCCCGTGCGGTTCACCCGAACCCCGCTAACCGAACGCGCTCGCAACGGTCCCTTCTTGGTGTCCACCATCTTCATAGTGAACACCATCTTCGGCGGCGGTCAGAATAGAATCAAGACGGTACTGACCGGACGCTTACCCAAACAATAGAAGCGGTCGCGTCTCCGAGTAGGTCCGCGGGCAGCGCGGCGCAGATGACGTCCAGATCGTCATCGCGGGATTGGCGAGATTCGGATCGTCGAAAGCGCCTACGCGGACGAAGATAAGATGAGGACGCGCCTCTGCCTCGCTGAAGAGCGGCGTCCCGCACGACGGGCAGAATCGCCGGTGCATTTGGTTGCCACTGTCCGCGACACTTGGATAATCGCGAGTCTCGCCCGTCACCGCGAACGCGGCCGTACGGAAGCAGGCGTTGACCGTTCCGCTGCCGGCGCCGACATATTGGCACTCCCTGCACCAGCACACGCGCGTGACAACCGGGGGCGCCGAGCTTTCCCAGCAAATTGCCCCACAGAGGCATCGACCTGTTATCGTCATAGCGCGCTCCAGGCAACAATGGGAAGCCCTTG
>JANMBN010000009.1:0-2116 GCA_031360485.1 Betaproteobacteria bacterium
GATGCTTTCGCGCGGAACCAAAACGCGCGACCGTCAGGCGTTCGAGGACACGCTCGATCAGCTGCGCGCGAAACTCACGTTCAGCGGGGGCGAGACCGAGACCGCGGCGCGCGGCGAGACCGTGCGCCCGCATCTGCCGGACCTGCTGCGCCTCGCCGCCGAAGCGCTGCGCGAGCCCGCGTTCCCCGCGGCCGAGTTCGAAAAGCTGAAACGCGAGCGCGCGGCGGCGCTCGACGAGCAGCGCACCGATCCCGACAGCATTGCCGAACGCGCACTCGAGCGCTGGGACAATCCGTACAAGAAAGGCGATGTCCGCTATGTGCCGACCTTCGACGAGGAGCTGGACGAGATCAACACCACGTCGCTGGAGCAGGTGAAGGCCTTCCACGCGGGCTTCGTCGGCGGCGCCCATGCCGAGCTCGCGATCGTCGGGGATTTCGATCCGGATGCGATCCGCGTGCTCGCGACCGAGCTGTTCGGCGCGTGGGCGAGCCCGGCGCCTTACGTGCGCGTGCCGAATCCGTACCGGCCGCCCGCGCCCACAGTGCTCACCGCGACGACGCCGGACAAGGCGAACGCCACGCTGATGGGCCGGCTGCCCATGCCCATCAACGACCGGAGCGAGGACATGCCGGTGCTGGTGATCGTCGACAGGATCCTCGGCGCATCGCCTGAATCGCGAATTCCGGACCGCGTGCGCGAACGGGAGGGCTTGAGTTACGCGATACAGACATCGCTCGCCGTTTCGAGCTTCGAGGAGAACACGCCGATGATGATGTATGCGATTTTCGCGCCCGAGAACCGCGATCGCGTCCGCGTCGGCATCGCCGAGGAACTCGCCCGCGCGTTGAAGGATGGTTTCACGGAGGCGGAGGTCGCCCACGCCAAGACTGCGCTGCTGCAGGCGCGGCGCATCGCGCGGACGCAGGACGGCACGCTCGCCGGCGCGCTTGCTTCGCAGGCGCATCTCGGACGGACGTGGGACTTCGCCGCGAAGATCGACGCGGGCCTCGCCGCCGTGACGGTCGCTCGGGCAAACGCAGTCCTCCGCAAATACGTGAACGCGGGCGGTTTCGCCTGGTCGTACGCGGGCGACTTCGCGAAGGGAAAGTGACGGATACGCCCGAGAGCGGTCCGGTGCGCCGTTGAAAACCCAGCTCTCCCCGCGCGACCTCGCGCTGACGCTCGCCGTCGTCACCGTCTGGGGCTACACGTTCGTCCCGATCAAGATCGCGCTCGACGAAGTTCCGCCGTTCACGCTCGCGGCATTGCGCTTCCTCGTCGCCGCAGTGCCGATGGTGTTCTTCATCCGCCCGCCGGCGATGCCCTGGCGCGATGTGGTCGCGTATGGCCTGGCGATCGGGCTCTGCCAGTTCGGCCTGCTGTTCCTCGGCATCAAGCTCGGGATGCCGGCCGGACTCTCATCGCTCGTGATCCAGATGCAGGTGTTCTTTACGATTGGCCTCGCGGTTGCGTTTGCCGGAGACCGTCTGCACCGGCATAGCCTGGTCGGCGCCGCCATCGCGGCCGCGGGCATGATCGTGCTCGCCGCGTACAAGCTCGCGAGCGGCCTGACCGGAACGGCGATCGGCTTCGCGCTCGTCGTCGGCGCCGCTCTTGCCTGGGCCGTCGGCAACATCATCGCGAAGCGAGGCGCCGGCGATCACGGCGCCGACATGCTGGCGCTCACCGTCTGGTCGAGCCTCGTGCCGCCGCTGCCGCTTGCCGCCCTGGGATTCGCTTTCGAGGGTGGAACCGCCGTCCTCCGCGCGATCGCGTCGATGAGTCCGCTCGCGTGGGGCTGCGTGCTGGTGATGTCGTACGGCGCGACGTTATTCGGCTGGGGCTCGTGGAACGCGCTGCTGCACCGCTATCCGACGGCGCTCATCTCCCCCTTCGCGCTGCTGATCCCGGTCGCCGGGCTCGCGAGCGGCGCGTTCTTTCTCGGCGAGTCGCTGGCGCCCGTGCAATTCTGGGGCGTCGCGCTCGTCTTTGGCGGGCTCGTGTACAACGTCTACGGGCTCCGGTTGCGCGCGCTGCTGGCGCGGGCGCGCAAGGCCTGACTCGCTACGCGGGGGCAACCGCCGCGCGTTTCAATGCTGCGATGTGCCGCAGC
>JANMBN010000033.1:0-15798 GCA_031360485.1 Betaproteobacteria bacterium
CAAGGTGGGCCTGCTGTTCTGCGCGGTCGCGCTCTGGAAATCGTCGACGGCCAAGGCCGCGTACGCGCGAGCATCAACGTGCTTCCTTCCGGCAAGTCGGCGACTGGCGAGGATCAAGCGGAAACTGTACTGCTGCGGCTCATCACCGAGCGAGGCCGCCCGTCGGTCAAGATTGGCTCCTCCGAGCCAACCTCGGGTCTGAGCTTCGCGGGCCCAACAGGCACGAAGGACACGTACCTGATCCTCCAGTCCAAGGGGACCACCAGCTCGTTGACGCTGCGGAACGAAGATGGTCGCGAACAAGTCTTCACTCCGTAGCGGCAAGCGGGGACCTTCGCGACGATGACACCCAACCCTTCGCTCCAGCGGACCTGCTATGGCCTTCGGCCTGCGCACGCGGCCGAGCTAAATCGTTAGGCCCCGTGTCCGAGTCGCGTCCATGCATTTTCTGCGAGATAGTCGCCGGCCGAGTTCCGGAGCGGGTCCTATTCGAAGATGCCGACCACATTGTGATTTTCCCGCTGGAGCACATCAACCCTGGCCACTTGCTGTTGATTCCAAAGCGTCACACCGACTACCTATTCGACATGGACGCGACGGGTTACCATGCACTGTGGGCAGCGGCCGCGCGGTTGACGCCGGGTCTGCGATCTGCGATGTCCGCCGTTCGCATTGGCGTCGTGGTTGAGGGGTTCACCGTGCCGCATGTTCACGTTCACCTGGTGCCGCTGTACGCTCGTGACGAACTCAACCCCGTGCGGACCAAACCGCTTGATGTCGGCGAAGCTGAGCGTTTGCGCAGTTTGCTGCGTCATGAGTTCGGTGACTGACCCGGCGTTGGACACGAACCACCAGCCGGCGGGCCTTCGGAGGGGCCGGTGGGGTCCATCAACGTAGTCGTTCGCCCGATTGAGCGATGACCGTTCCGATGACATCAACTCGACAAAGAAGGGTGCCGATGAAGTACATGATCAGCTGGTCCGAACGCTCGCAAGGGTCGCCAATGGAGTACGAGAATGCCCAGAAGCGGATACTGGAGGTCTTCACGCAATGGAAGGCGCCCGCCAATTTCAAGATCGAGTTGTTCGTTGTACGGGTAGGTGACTGGGGCGGATATATGCTGTTGGACTGCGACGATCCGTTGGCGGTACACAAGTTCTGCTCGATGTTGCCTGCTTTTGAATTCCAGGCGCGGCCCGTGGTTCCCGTCATGGACGCTGTTCGTGTCGAACTGGAAGCGATTGCCTGGCGCGACGAACTGAAGCGCAAGTGATGGTGGCCATCACCTCGAGCTTCGGCCAGACCGCAGGCTGGACGCTCGCTCGACCGTGAAAGGGGAGTTGATCATGCCCACAGGCACAGTCCGGCTTCATCGAGTGCTCCGCGCGAAGCCAGAGAAGATCTACCGAGCATTCCTGGATGCGGGCGCAATGGCAAAGTGGATACCGCCGTATGGCTTCACGTGCATCGTGCACCACATGGACCCCCGGGTTGCGGGCACCTTCAAGATGTCATTTCATAATTTCTCGACCGGGAACGGGCACTCTTTCGGCGGGGAGTACAAGGAACTGGTTCCGGGAAAACTCATCAGGTATATCGACAAGTTCGACGATCCAAACTTGCCGGGTGAGATGGAGGTCTCCGTCTCATTGAAGCAGGTCTCGTGCGGAACGGAGATAGCGATCACTCAGGAAGGAATACCTGAAGTAATCCCGGTGGAAATGTGCTATCTCGGCTGGCAGGAGTCGCTGGCGCAGTTGGCCAATCTTGTGGAGCCCGAAATTCCGGGCTAGCGAACGTGCCGCCGAACGCGGCGCTCAACCGGACGGGTCCGTATGCAGCTTTAAACTGGCGATCGCCAGCGCGGCGCGGCGCCCACCCTGATCGTTGGGCGCCGTGGCCACCGAACACCGAGGACTTCATGAGCAGCGCGAGGACGGCCAGCGGGTGCATCGCCAAGGCAAACTCCCTTCGGCCCGTTCGCGTTGACCCGTGAAAGTCTGACCGACCGGCAAGTTGCCGGGTACGATTCTTATCCCCGATCTTGCACGGAGAGATGGACTGATGAGCGTGATCGACGCAAGAGTCATCAACATCGACCAATTGAAGCTTGAGCATTTCGCGAAGGGCGATAAGTTCGAGTGCGACGCCGTGCGCATCGGCCCGCTCCTCGGAGCAAAAGAGCTCGGCTATTCCTATGATGTCGTTCCCCCCGGAAAGCGCTCGTGCCCTTTCCACAGTCATCGCGGGGAAGAGGAGATGTTCTTTGTCGTGAAGGGAAACGGCACGCTACGGTACGGCAACGAGACACGGAAGATCCGCGCGGGTGACGTGATCTGCTGCCCGACGGGCGGCCCGGAAACGGCGCACCAGATCATCAACGACTCCGACGCCGAACTTGCCTATCTGTCCGTTAGCACCATGTTGCCGGCGGAGGTCTGCGAGTACCCCGATTCGAAGAAGATCGGAGCTTTCGGCGGCGGTCTGCGCCACATGACGCGCGCAGGTCACCACATCGACTACTGGACGGACGAGGCGTGAGCGCGGTGAGCGGCGCGGGGGGCGGCCTGCGCACTTGTGACATCGTCGGCCCTCGGTCGAGTTTGGAACAAGCGAATAACTTGCTCGATGTGGGTGCACTGTTGCGTCAACTCACTTCGGATTGGGGACCTCGATGTTGAAAAATCTGGCAGTCCTTGCAGCTCTTCTGATCGCCACTTTCTTCAGCGCCGTTCCGGGCACTTGCGTGGCTGCGACCGGCAAAGGCGGCGACAACCTGGTTGGCGCTTGGCGAGGGAAGGTCCAATTCACGTCAGGCGCCTTTGCCGAAATCATGGATCTCGAATTCATGTATGCCTTCAACGCCGGGGGAACCATGACGGAGTCTTCGAACTACGACGCGGCTCCTCCTGTGCCGCCGGCGTACGGAGTATGGCGAAAAGTTGGGCTCAGAAAGTATGAGTCGAAATATCATTTCTTCCAGTCAAAAGCTGTGACCACGGCCGATGAACTTGTCAAAGGGGGCGGTTGGGGTCCGGACGGATACGGAATTCTGACGCAGACAATCACGTTAGGCGCTGACGGCAACTCGTTCAATTCGCGCATCGCCCTTGAGCTATTCGACAAGAATGGAAAGTCCGTGAAAGGCGGAGGCGAAGGTACCGCTACGGGACAAAGGATAAGGTACTGAGAGCGCAACACGCGCGGCCCAACGCATCGCTCGAGGCGGACACCTTGCCGGCGGCGCGTTCGCACCGCCAACTCGGCGCCGGTCAGCCAGTTTCGCCGGGTCTCGTGAAGTTGCCGGCGGGTTCCCTCGCTTCGTCCGGCGGCCTCTCGAGCTAAACGTTAGGCGCCGTCGGCGACAGCGTCCCCGTCTGCTCCCGGCGGACGGGCCAAATACGGCGACAGCGCCGCTGCTTTGATATGCTGGTCGCCCTTTCTCCAACCAACAAGGAGCGCCCAAGATGATCGGATACGTCACCCTCGGCACCAACGACCTGCCGCGTGCTGCGGCCTTCTACGACGCGCTGCTTGCGGAAATCGGCGCCAAGCGCCTGATGGATTACGGCCGCGGTTACGCCTACGGCGAGTCGATGGACAAGCCGAGCCTCGGCATCGTGACGCCGTACGACGCCAAGCCGGCAACCGTCGGTAACGGCGTGATGGTGGCGCTGGGTGTCGACTCGCGCGCGACAGTGGACCGTGTGCACAAGAAGGCGCTTGCGCTCGGCGCCAAGGACGAAGGCGCGGCCGGCCCGCGCGGCGAAGGTTTCTACGCCGGGTATTTCCGCGACCTGGACGGCAACAAGCTCAGCGTGTTCTGCATGGGGTGAGCGCGAACGACGAGCACCGAAGATTGGAAGCTGAGCCGGCGTGTTAGGCCGCACCGGGCATCGTGCTACGCGGGAGACAACACATGGCGAAGTACCGGCAAGCGCCCTCCCAGATGCGGGGTGATTTCTTTCTGACGGATGGAGGCATCGAAACCACCCTGATTTTTCTCGAGGGGCAAGACCTTCCCTATTTCGCAGCCTTCCACTTGTTCGGAACGCCGGAAGGGGAACGTGCCCTCAGGACGTACTTTCGCACCTATGCGGAGTTGGCCCAGAAGCATCGAGCGGGTCTACTACTCGAATCCGCCACATGGCGAGCCAGCGCGGATTGGGGCGACAAGCTCGCGTACACCCGCGACGCGCTCGCGGAAGTCAACAGGAAGAGTGTCCGCCTCCTCGAGGAGATCCGAGATGAGTACGAAACTCCGCGGACGCCGATCGTCATCAGCGGTTGCGTCGGTCCGCGCGGGGACGGGTATGTGCCAGGCAACACGATGTCAGACAGGCAGGCCGAGGACTACCACAGCTCGCAGGTTGAGACATTTGCCGGCACCGCAGCGGACTTGGTGACGGCCATCACCATGAATTATGCGGAAGAGGCTGTCGGCATAGCGCGAGCGGCCAGGAATGCGACGATGCCTGTTGTGATTTCCTTTACGGTCGAGACTGACGGGAAGCTTGCGACGGGCCAATCCCTGGGCGACGCAATCCGGCAGGTCGACGATGCCACCTCTGGCTATCCCGCCTATTTCATGATCAACTGCGCCCATCCCACCCATTTCAGCCGCGTTGTCGGTGGAGACGAGCCGTGGGTGGACCGCATCCGAGGGCTTCGCGCAAACGCCTCGACGATGAGCCATGCCGAGCTGAACGAAGCGCCGCAGCTCGATGCCGGTAACCCGGCGGAACTGGGGCGAGACTATGCCGCGTTGAAAGCGCACCAATTGAAGTCTCTCAATGTCTTCGGCGGTTGCTGCGGTACCGATCATCGACATGTCGAACAGATCGCATTGGCCTGCTTGCCGCTCTTCCACCGAGCGGTCTAACCGGGTGATCTATCCTCCCCGTCGAGTTGATCGCGACGAAGCGCATCCTGCGTCGATCCACGGTTGCGCAGACGGCGCCGTCGCACAGCCCGGACCCCCGCCCGCGCGACCACATCCACGCTGCAGTCGCCGGTTACCTCAATAAGTCACGCCCCGCAATCCGCGCGGACATCGCGGCGAACTGATAGACCGAGTACGAGACATCCATTCATTGAACGGGAGCCTGCCCATGGGTCTGCAATTCCTCAAGATTGCCGTCGTGTATCTTTTGATCGGTGCGATGCTCGGACTGTTCATGGGCATTACGCAGAAATTTGTCCTTGCCCCGGTACACGCACACCTGCTGCTGCTTGGCTGGGCGTCGCTTGCCCTCGCGGGGCTGATTTACCATTTGTACCCGGCAGCCGCGAAAACGCGCCTGGCGCGCATTCATTTCTGGCTGCACAATTTCGGGTTGCCGGTGTTCATGGTTGGACTCGGGATGTTACTCACCGGCAGGGAATCCGCGGGCGTCATTGTTGGCGTTTCGGCAAGTGTGGTTCTGATCGCGCTGGCCGTCTTTGCCGCGAATGTGCTCATCAACGTCAAGCGGGTGCAGTGACCATTGAGGAATTCGCATGCCACCGCGTGCGTGGATCACACGTGCTTGTCGCAGCCTCACCCGGCGGTCAACCGGGCTCGTCGTCGGCATCGACTTGGCGAGCGTCGGCGCGCCTCGCCGGCCAGCTTGATTCGTATGGATATTCGCATCGATGATTTGAGCAGCCCGGAGATCATCCAGTTGTTGCGCCAACACCTGCGGAGCATGGCGCTGCATTCTCCGCCTGAAAGCATTCATGCTCTTGATCCTGAGGCTCTGCGCAAGCCAGACGTCACATTTTGGAGCGTATGGCAGGACACTGAATTGATGGGTTGCGGTGCATTGAAAGAGCTGGATTTCCATCATGGCGAGATCAAGTCGATGCGCACGGTGTCGTTACACCAACGAAAGGGCGTTGCGTCGACACTGATGCGGCATATTCTGGAAGTGGCCAGGAGGCGCTCCTATCGGCGGCTGAGCCTCGAGACGGGCTCGATGGAGGCCTTTTCGCCCGCCCGCAATCTTTACGCCAGTTTTGGATTCGAGCGCTGCGGACCGTTTGCGGACTATGTCGAAGACCCCTACAGTGTATTCATGACAAGAGAATTGTGAGGATCGCGACGTGGCGCGCACTCGCGATGACGTTCTCGCATCGGTCCAAGCCGCCTTTCCGGAAGGCGGCCGACAGGGCGCCCTTGACCTGCTCGATACCTACGGCATCGAATCCTACGAACGCGAACGCGAGCGCGTGCAACTGGCCATCCTGCAGTTGAGCGAGGGAAGCGAAATCAAGTTGCGCGAATATCTCGCCATCGCCAAACGCGATTATCGCGACGTGCTATTTTGGGCGGAGTACCCCGAGGAATCAAGGATCGACACGCCGGAGAAAAGACGAGTGGTGCGCGAGTTATTCGAGAAACTCGGCGTCGACCCGCCGGCCGACCTCGCAGAGCCGCCCGCATTGGATGCTTGTACAGGAGGAGAACTCTCCATGTCAGACGCAATCGCAGATGTCACGACCGGGCTGCTGGAGGCGTTCGCCGACGCATGGAATCGACACGATGCGGACGCACTGATGTCTTTCATGACGCCCGATTGTGTTTTCGAGTCGTCGGCAGGACCGGACGTATTCGGCACGCGATTTCAAGGCGAGGAGGCCGTGCGCGCCGGTTATGTGCAGGTATGGACGACATTCCCGGATGCGGAATGGGGCAACGCGCGCCATTTTGTGTGCGGCAATCGCGGCGTCTCGGAGTGGACGTTCACGGGGACCCGGGACGACGGTACGCGTGTGGAAGTGCATGGCTGCGATCTGTTCACGTTTCGCAATGGCAAGATTGCGCTGAAAGATTCCTACCGCAAGAACCGCCCGCCGCTCGCGAACCCGGGGTCTTGAGCATCTCGCCGACGGGCCAGGATCCGCTTGCAAACTTCCGCGTTCGAGCCAAAGGAGGCATGATGCCGCGCATTCGCCCGGAAAAGCGGCCGGTTGACCTGTCTTGATGGTCCGCATGCCGATCGTCGACGTAACGATGGTGGTGAATCGAAACGAGGTGGTCGCTGCCGATCTCACCCAGTTGCTTGCCGATCGGGTGGGCCGCACTTTCGATTCGCCCCCGGGTCAGACCTGGGTTCGGTTGCATGTTCTCGCGCAAGATCGCTATGCGGAGAACGATACGACTCTGGAGCCGGCCGATTTGCCGGTGTTCGTAGCCGTGCTTACGCGACAAGTTCCCGAAAAGTCGAAACTGGTTTCGGAGATCGTTGCATTGACCCGTGCCGTTTCGGAAGCCACCGGTCGCTCTCCGGACAGGGTGCACATCGAATATGCGCCGAGTGCTGTGGGTCGACAGTCATTCGGAGGCAAACTCGTCGAGTGATTCGCGGCCCGACTCGGCGCCCAACCAGGCCAGTGCGATGGCGTTCGAACTGATAAAGGACTTGGTGAAGCTGGCGGTCATCGCCGCCGGCCTGTATTTCGCGCTGGGCGCGTATGTGCACAGCGAACTGCCTGCGTGGTCGGCGCTACTGGAGAAACGGCGTTTCGGTGTTCTGCTCTCGCTTGTCCTGGCTGCGATCACGATCAAAGTGGGCGAGGACGTGTTCAGCGGAGAGTCGGGCCCGGTCGACGTATTGGTGCTGCAATTCATCCACGCGAACGTTCCGGCCGCCCTCAATGGATTTTTCGAGGCGGCCACCGTGACCGGATCCGGTTGGGTTCTCTTTCCACTTTCGACCGCCCTGGTGATCGCGCTTCTTCTCGCCAGGCGCCGCTTCGAAGCGCTCCTGGTGGCCATTTCGGTCACCAGCGGCGGGATCGTCGTGTATGTACTGAAAGCGATCGCTGGCCGCACCCGCCCTGCCTTATGGGAGACGCAGTGGTATTGGGGCTCCAGCTTTCCCAGCGGACATACTCTGGTTGTCACTGCATTTGCCTTGGCGACCGCAATCGGCGTGACCCGAATCTGGCCGCGGAAGCGCAATTTCGCGATGTCGATTGCGATCGTTTGGGTCCTTTCCGTAGCCGTTTCGCGAATGGCGCTTGGGGTTCACTGGCCGACTGACGTACTGGCCGCCGCGTGTATCGGGGCGTTTCTGCCTCTGGCGGCAGGCATCGCGCTTGAATTACGACAGACCTAACCGAGCCATAGGGACTTTCCCGTCGGCCCAACGCGAAGCTGAACGATCGACAGCGAAGAACGGACGGCATCGCCCTACGCGGTGATCGCTCGCTTTGCCAAGTGCAGACTGGCAGTAGTAATCTTGTCGACGACTTCCCGTCCCAACCGATTGTCGGTCACACTTCAATCCTGGCACTTCGATGCCGACCCGAGCTGCGTAAGTGGCTTCCCTTCGATCCACGCGGACTCGGATCGTCGGCCCCGCCGTCGGAGGGCGATGGGCTCGCGTGGTCGGCATGGAATTGTCCGCCTGACCGTTCTCGCCGATTCCGCCACTCTCGCATGCGAAGTAGCTCAACGTCGGGAAAGATCATCCTTGTGAATGGTGCGTCGAGTTCCGGGAAGTCGACGCTTTGCCGGGCGCTTCAGGCAAGCCTCGGAGAACCGTTCTGGCATTACTCGATAGATCACTTCCGCGATACCGGTGTCTTGCCCATGCGGCGCATCGAAAACGGGGAATTTCCCTGGTCGGGCATGCGTGCGGCGTTCTTCGAAGGCTTTCACCGATGCCTGCCTGCACTCGCCGAAGCCGGCAATAACCTCATCGTCGAACACATCGTTGAGACGAAGGCGTGGATGACCCGCCTCGTGCAGTTCCTCGCGCCATTCGACGTGTTCTTTGTCGGACTTCACTGCCCGCTTTCCGAGCTGGAGAAACGAGAACTCGAAAGGGGAGACCGACGGCCGGGCGAAGCCCGCCAGGACTATGACCTGGTCCACGCTTTCGGCACCTACGACATTGAAATCAACTCCATTCAACCCCTCGAAGACAACGTGAATGCCGTGCTCACGGCGTGGCAGTCACGGACGCGCCCGAGCGCATTCCATAGAATGCTGACCGCCGACGGCGGAGCCGTTCAAGATGCGCCCTGACTCGGCTCGGACCTGACCGCCAATTTCTCTCCTTATCGGCATCCCGGAATATCGTGCGCGTCTCTATCGATCACATACACATCTTCGCGTCCAACCTCTCGGCCACCGTGGATTTCTTCACGGGGATGCTCGGCGCCAAGATGGTCTGGGACGAGGAGGCGGCAGGCGCACGGAACGTGCGCCTATCGCTGGGGGACGCCTTCATACATGTGTACGAACAGCCACCGAAAGCCCGGCGAGGGGGGCCGATGCATCATCTGGGAATCGAGACCGATGATCTCGAAGGGCTGGTCGCCAGCATGAAGAAGAATGGATTCCAGTTCCGTAACGCCGTTCGGAACCAACCGAAGTTCAGGTACGTGATGATCGCCGGACCGGACGACCTGCTGATCGAGCTCTTTCAGTGCCATGAGCCGGAGCGGTGGCAATTGAAGGCATGACATGCAGTTCAAAGCGCGTACGGAGTTAGTCAGGTCTGTGGAGCCGTGCTGCGGCGATGATGTCGAACATTGGCCGCCAGTGTCAGCGGACACGACGTGATGCTCATCACCGTCGTTCCGCTGGATTTGCCGCAGCTCAGATCCCTGGAGGTCGATCCGTCGCGCCTCGGTGGGATACCCGTCGCAATGGGCGCCCTCCCACCTTTGTTCATTCTGGAAGCGGCGATAGGTGCGCTGCAGCAAGGCAGGTCACCGATCTGGTTCTCGCCCTTCGTCTTTGTCGAGAAACGACTTGATCAGATCGTTGGAACCGGCGGATTCAAGGGCTCACCCGTCGACCGTCGCGTCGAAATCGGCTATGGTGTCGCGGAGCAACACCGAGGCAGGGGTTTCGCCACGGCCGCTGTCCGTGCGCTGCTGCAAGTCGCTTTCTCGGACCCGGGTGTTGCGGAGGTATACGCGGAAACAGCCGCCTTCAACATGCCCTCGAGACGAGTTGTCGAGAAGGTCGGGTTTCGGCATCTCGGTCAGCGCGTGACGGAAGGCGACGGAGTGGTCGATCGATGGCTCACTTCCGCCCCCGGAACCAGGTGAAACCAGCCGTCACGCACCACAGTCGGAGAGGATGATGCTGCAACTGCGACCCAATTGCGAGTGCTGCAATGCCGACCTCCCGCCCGATTCGCAGGATGCACGCATCTGCTCCTTCGAATGCACGTTCTGCGCAACCTGCGCGAACACCATTCTGAGCGGAAAGTGTCCCAATTGCGGTGGCGAGTTGGTCGTGCGGCCCCGGCGTTCTGCGACGGAGCTCGCAAAGCATCCGGCTTCGACGCAGCGGGTCTTCAAACCTCTTGCTTGTCGCGGCGCCTGAAGCGCGGGCGCGGGAATCCGCCTGAGGGCGCGTTGTTCCGACGCGGCGTCGCATGGGCAGCCGTTCGTCAGGCCGCCAATCGCGGGCGTTGCGGCATACCGCTGGATTCGAGGATGCAAATTCATGGTCAATATCATCGCCGACCGGTTGACCGCGCAAATCGACGACGAAGTCGTGGTCTTTCTTATCGGCATGCGGATCAATCGCGCCTGGAAAGTGCACAAGTGGTTGCCGGTAGCATTGGCCATGCCGCGCATGCTCCGGGAATTGCAGGCCGACGCGAACTCGGGCTTTCTGGGATTCGAGTCCTGGATCGGCAATCCGACGCTTGCGCTGCAGTACTGGCGCTCCTTCGACCACCTCGAACGATACGCAAAGGACTCCGCCCATCTGCATCGACCGGCATGGGCCGCATTCAACCGGGCGGTAGCGAGCAACGGAGATGTCGGCATCTGGCACGAGACGTATCGCGTCCGCCGCGGAGACTACGAGTGCATCTACAACAACATGCCGTTGTTCGGCCTGGCCAGGGCCACCCGGTCGATACCGGCCAGCGGACGCCTCGAGTCTGCGCGGGACCGAATGATGCGATGCGCCGACGAACCCGATTCCGACGGGGATCCCCTAGTCGAATCACGTGCGTCGCCGACCGCGCTCCGCTGATCTCGAACGTTGGGCCCTCATCCAGGCGTGCGCGTCGTGGCCATGCGCCGCTGGCGCGAACGGTCCCTGGGTCGCGGTGCACGATGACCGCCGCGCGGGTATTGAAGTAAGCTGCTGGTCTCGACCGCTCGACAGGACCGGCTCAATGGCTGCCGCCGAACCGCTGACCTCGAATGGCGCCTGCACTTGTGGTGCGATTCGCTATCAAATGACCAGCGGGCCATTGTTTGTCCATTGTTGTCACTGTCGCTGGTGCCAGCGTGAGACCGGGACGGCTTTCGCGTTGAACGCCGTCATCGAAGCCGATCGCGTGGTCCTGCTGGACGGCGAGCCCGACGTGGTGAATACGCCGTCGAGCAGCGGAAAGGGGCAAAAGATAGCCCGCTGTCCTGACTGCCGCATCGCTCTCTGGAGCAATTATGCCGGCGCGGGCGACGCGGTGCGGTTCGTGCGCGTGGGCACGCTCGACGAACCGGACCGTATGCCGCCCGACATCCATATCTTCACGTCTTCGAAGCAGCCCTGGGTCGTTATTCCGCCGAACACACCAGCGGTCGCCGAATATTACGAGCGGGACAAGTATTGGCCAAAGGAAAGTCTCGACCGTCGTCGCGCCTTGTTGGCGAGCCTGCGCGGCCCCTAGCCGCTGACCCGGAGTTGCCTGCCATGACCTTCGATGCGTTTGTCGAAACAGCCTGGAACGACCACGCGGACCGTCCGCAGGAGGTTGCGGACCGGTTGGCCGCCTCGCTGCACGTCGTGCAAGCACCCGAGCACGTTCCGCCGTTCGCACGCCTTCTGACGCATGTCTTCGGAGAGCACCTGGGCCAGTGGCACCGCGGTATCGACCTGCTGGAGTCGCTGCGGGGACTGCCCGCAAACGACGACAGCGCCGCGGTCGCGGGCGCCCTGACCAGAAGCATCGCCAGCTTGCGCTATGCGAGTGGCGACCGTTCCGCCGTCGAGCCTCTCTCCCTCGACGATCGCGTGTCCGCATTGGCGACGGCGGCGGCGGCGTTTGCGGGTCGCAACGACTTCGCACAAGCTCTGGCAGCGTACGCGGAGGCCGTTCGGTTTGCGAATGCGGGCCTGGTTTCCGATTCGCCTGCCATACGTGCACTCGCGATCGGCGGCAACAATCTGGCCGCGGCTCTCGAAGGGAAGACGCCCCGCGACGAGAGCGAGACAAGAGGAATGATAGCCGCCGCCGAAAGCGCGTTGAAGTACTGGAAATTGTCGGGCACGTGGCTCGAGGAAGAACGGGCCGAATACCGGCTGACGCGAAGCTTGCTGCAGGCCGGCGAGCCAAAGGCCGCCATCCGGAGCGCCGAGCGGTGCATCCACGTCTGCCGTTCGAACGGTGCTCCGGCGATCGAGGAGTTCTTTGGCTACACTGTGCTTGCGCTGGCGCAGCGCGCGGCAGGGGATGCCAGCTCCTTCAAGGATTCTCGCAGGCAGGCTTTGCGCCTGTTCGAGCAAGTTCCCCAGGAAGAAAGACAGTCGTGCGCCTCCGATCGCAAAGACCTCGGGGACTGACGCTTCCGGCGAGCGGCCGGCAACGGGCAATCCGGTGCCGGACACTCCCTTCCAATTCCAGGCGGGAGGCGGAATATGGCGGTACGCATAGTTCGGCTCGGCTCCGGCAGAGTCATCGGCGAGGGCCTGCGAATCGGTACCGTTCGCCGTCCGCCCCGCGGCGTTCCCAAGGCCGAACACTCGGCGCAGGACTGGTACGACGTCTGGTTCCCCAATCTCGCTCCGAGCGCGGAAGCGGTCGCGATGGCGCAGAATGCCAGGACGGACCGCGACTGGAAGGTCTTCGTCAGGAAGTACCGAGGCGAGATGGCCGCACCGGACAACAGCCGGGTGCTGGACCTCCTTGCCGCGCTGTCGCACCATGCCGACTTTTCGGTTGGCTGCTATTGCGCCGAGGAATCGCTCTGCCACCGTTCGGTGCTCCGAGCGTTGCTGACGGAGCGGGGCGCAAACGTCCGATGACGGTCCAAGACACGGCCATGCGCTTCGCCGGTTTCAGCATGATGGAGATGATGGCAGTGATCGCGATCGTCGCGATCCTGGCGCTGCTCGCGCTTCCCAACTATCAGGACAAGATCATCCGGGATCAGATCGTCGAAGCGCTGCCGTTGGCGGACATAGCGAAGGCCCCGATCGCTCAATCATGGGCCACCGCGCAAACGTTTCCGTCCGATAACGCGGGCGCCGGATTGCCCGTCGCCGACAAGATCGTCAGCAGCCTCGTCAGTTCCGTGTCGGTTCGAAACGGCGCGATCGACATGATCTTCGGCAATCGCGCGCACGGTCAGCTCAAAGGCAAAATCCTCACACTGCGCCCGGCTGTCGTGGACGATGCGCCCATTGTTCCCATCACCTGGCTTTGCGGATATGCGCCGGCGCCCGACAAGATGACGATCAAGGGTCTGAACAACACCAACGTCCCCTTGGGCTACCTGCCCCTCAAATGCCGTTCGATCTGAGTTCGCGACCGTTCGCCTATCGCTCCTCGAAAGTACCATGCCCACCTCGTTCGCGCCGGGACCGCACGGACCCGAAACCTTCTGCCTTTGGCTCGTAGCCCATGAGCGTTGAACTCATCTGCACGGCACGCGATGCGGGCGGCGAACTGGAGCGGCTCACGGCGGCTCGCATCGTGGCGGGCGCCGGAATCGAGGGCGATCGATACTTCGGCAAGGAACAGCAGTACCCTGGCCAGAACATCACGCTGATCGAGGCCGAGGAGATCGAGCGCTTCAATCTCGACAACAACGCCTCGGCGGGACTGCTCGACACTCGCAGGAATATCGTCACTCGAGGCGTGCGTCTCGCGCCCCTGGTCGGCAAGGAGTTCACGATCGGCACGGTCCGGTTTCGCGGGGTCGAGCTCTGTGAACCCTGTGCGGTGCTGGGCGCCGGACTCGCATCGGCGGGGATGTCCGAGGCGACGGTCGTAAGAAAATTCGTCCATAGAGCCGGACTGCGCGCCGACGCCTTGTCCACCGGAACGATCAGGATCGGCGATCCGCTGGTGACGGTCGGGTAATCCTCCGTCCTCGAATCGGAGCCTCCCCAGGATGGATGAGCGCTGCGAACACTTCAACGAAATTCGACCGGTGGCGCCGGGCGCCCGCGGCTGCGAGGAGTGCCTCGCGCTCGGCGACGCGTGGACCGAGCTTCGCGTGTGTCTCACCTGCGGGCACGCAGGATGCTGCGAGGACTCGAAGCACGCGCATGCGCTTCAGCACTTCAACGCGACGGGCCATCCGATGATCGCTCCCCTCGCTCGCGGCGAGACATGGGGTTGGTGCTACGTGCATCGCCGATACTTCGATCCGATGCCGGGATCGTCCTTCAAGCGGCGCTCGGTCCTGGCGGCCTTTCTCGGCCGCCTCGTCGCCAGATGATTCCGTCCGATTTCCGTCGCACTGGCAATTGTTCGCAATGGTCGACTTCCCCCGAACCGTGGAGACCCGCATGAATGAAGAAACGTTCAACCTCAGCTTGCGCAAGTTTCTCAAGATGGTTGGCATCAGCTCTCAACGCGAAATCGAGCAGGCCGTGGCCAAGGCCATTGCCGACGGCAAGATCATGGGCACCGAATCCTTTCCGGCCAAGGTGACGCTCGAAGTCGCCGGGCTGAATCTGAACGTCAAGTTCGATGGCGAGATCAAGCTGCAATAGCCCGGCTGCGACCTGCCCGGGGACGAGTTCACGTTGCAGGGGAATATATGGCCATCGGGGAATCGGCCCGCTCGCCCATTGCGTCGGCCCAACCCGTCGACCCCGTCGACCGTTCGAGGAGGTGAATCCATGAGCGACATGAACTCGTCCCACAACCGCGCGGTCTGGTTCGACATCCCGGTCGCCGACCTGGATCGTGCTGCCGCGTTTTACCGCGCCGTACTCAAGATCGATGTCCAGAAGCAGGAATTCGACGGGGCTGCGTTCTGTTTTCTCGAGCATGACCAGGGTAACGGCGGTTGCCTGATCCCCAATCCCGCGGAGATCAGCTCGAAGGGCGGGATTCTCGTGTACATGAACGTCGATCATCGTATCCGGGATGCAATGACACAGGTCGAACGATGCGGCGGAAAGACGCTGAAGCCGATCCACGCCATCGGTCCCCATGGATTTCGGGCGATCGTGCTCGACAGCGAAGGCAACCGGATCGCGTTGCATTCCACGAACGATGCCTGAACCGGCATTCCGCCTCGCCGGCGAGTCGATCGAAGGAAGCCGGTGGGCTCATCGGGAGCGCCATCGGATTCCATGGACTTCGGCCGGTAACCGGCCACCCGAGCCGATGCGCGGCAAGCGACGCACCGCGTAGGGTCCTTCGCTCGATGCCGATGCCGACGACGACGGCCCGTCTCGATATCGAGCCGCTGCGGGCGGCCCATGCGCCGTTGCTGTTTCCGGTGCTTGCCGATCCGCGCATCTATCGGTACGTTCCCGACGAAGTCCATCCGACGCTCGATTCGCTTGCGAACCGCTTTGCGCGGCTGGAGCGCGGCGCTCCCGCGGGGAGCCGCGAATGCTGGCTGAATTGGGTGCTGCGACGCGCGGACACCTCCGCGTATATCGGTACGCTCCAGGCAACCGTCACACCCGGCTCGCATGCGTTCATCGGATATGTTCTGGGACCACCAGACTGGGGACAAGGTTTTGCAACCGAAGCCTGCGCGTGGCTGGTCGCCGAGTTGCAGATGCGTTTCTCCCTCGGCGAAATACTGGCGACTGTCGATGTTCGCAATCTCGCCTCGATCCGCGTGCTGGAACGGCTTGGCTTC
>JANMBN010000039.1:0-27183 GCA_031360485.1 Betaproteobacteria bacterium
CGGCCGGCTGGCGCGGCCGCTGCCCCAGCAGTACGAGTTCGCGCGGCTCAATCTGACGTATGTCGTGCTGTCGAAGCGCAAGCTGATCCAGTTGGTCGACCAGCATCACGTCGACGGCTGGGACGATCCCCGGATGCCCACCCTGGTCGGTGCGCGGCGCCGCGGCTTCACGCCCGAAGGCTTCCGGCTCTTTGCCGAGCGCATCGGGGTATCGAAGGCCGATTCGTGGATCGACATGAGCGTGCTCGAAGACTGCATGCGCGAGGATCTCAACGCGCGCGCTCCGCGGCGGATCGCGGTCCTCGATCCGATCAGGCTCGTCATCGACAATTATCCCGACGGGAAGACCGAAGAGTGCGCCGCGCCGAATCACCCGCAGCGCCCGGAGTGGGACAAGCGCGCGCTGCCGTTCTCGCGCGAGCTGTGGATCGAGCGCGACGATTACCAGGAAGATGCGCCCAAGGGCTATTTCCGGCTCGCACCCGGCGCCGAAGTGCGGCTGCGGTACGGCTACATCATCAAATGCATCGGCGCCGACAAGGACGCCGAAGGCAACGTCACCACGGTCCACTGCACGTACGATCCGGCGACGCGCAGCGGGACTCCCGGCGCCGACGCGCGCAAAGTCAGGGGCAACATTCACTGGCTCTCGGCGGGACACGCGGTGCGGGCGGAAGTCCGCCTGTACGACCGCCTCTTTGCCGTCCCGTTTCCGGGTGCGCGCAACCCATGGGGAGCGCGTGCCGACGGCAACGCGCCGGAGGTGGCCGCGGTCCATCTGACGGTGGTCGCCGGCGAGGACGAGGACGAGGAGGCGCCCGAGCCGGTCGAGCGCAACTGGCTCGACGACCTCAATCCCGACTCGAAGCGCGCCGTGATCGCGTACGTCGAACCGGCGTTGACGGAAGCGCTGCCCGAAGAGCGGTTTCAATTCGAGCGTCATGGCTACTTCGTCGCGGACCTGCGCGACCACGGACCGGGAAAGCCGGTGTTCAACCGCACGGTGACGCTCAAGGATTCGTGGGCGCAACGCTAAGGCCCATGGTGCGCGTACGCCGCTAACTCACCTGATTCATCAATCGACGAACGCGTACTGTTCCGCCTTGCGCAAGCGCGCTAGAATCGCGTCCCCCACGCCCTCCGGAGAGGCCAGTCCATGAAGCGCATCGTTCTCTTTCTCGTGACCAATCTCGCGGTCGTCGTCGTCCTCTCGGTCGTGCTCCGCGTTCTCGGGCTCGACCAGGCGGTGTCGGCGCAGACGGGGCTTCAGTTGGGCCCGCTGCTCGCGTTCTCGTTCGTCGTCGGCTTCACCGGCGCGATCATCTCGCTGCTGATTTCCAAGCCGATGGCCAAATGGTCGACGGGGGCGCGGGTGATCGACCAGCCGCAGAGCGAGCCCGAGGCTTGGCTTGTCGAGACGGTGCGCCGGCTCGCCACGAAGGCCGGCATCGCGATGCCCGAGGTGGCGATCTACGAGGGCGAGCCCAATGCGTTCGCCACCGGCGCATTCAAGAACTCCGCGCTGGTCGCGGTCTCGAGCGGGCTCCTGCAGTCGATGAACAAGGAGGAGGTCGAGGCCGTGCTGGGCCACGAGGTCGCGCACGTCGCGAACGGCGACATGGTCACGCTAGCGCTGATCCAGGGCGTGGTCAACACGTTCGTGGTGTTTTTCGCCCGCATCATCGGGACCCTCGTCGACAAGACGGTGTTCCGTACCGAGCGCGGCAGCGGTCCGGGTTACTTCATCACGGTCATCGTGGCGCAGATCGTGCTGGGGATTCTCGCGTCGATGATCGTCGCGTACTTCTCGCGCCGTCGCGAGTTCCGCGCGGATGCCGGGTCCGCGCAGTATCTCGGCACGCCGTCCCCGATGGTCAACGCGCTGCGCCGACTGGGCGGCCTCGAGCCGGGCGAATTGCCGAAGGCGATGAGCGGTTTCGGAATCACCGACAAGGGAGGTGTCATGGCGCTGTTCTCGACACACCCGCCGATCGAGGAGCGCATCGCCGCGCTGACGAACTTGCGCAGCGGCGCCTAGACGCGAGGCGCGGTGTTCGCGCCCCGAGCCGCAAACACGAGGGGAGGACACGATGATCGAGTTGTACACGTTCGATACGTCGAATGGCCAGCGCGCCGCCATTGCGCTGGAGGAGTGCGGACTGCCCTATCGCGTGCACAGGGTCGACCTGACGAAAGGCGAACAGAAGGCTCCGCAATTCCTCGGGATCAATCCGGCCGGGGCGATCCCGGTGATCGTCGATTCCGACGGCCCCGGCGGGAGGCCGCTCACGCTGTCGCAATCCGGAGCGATCGCGATCTACGCCGCCGAGAAGACCGGCCGCTTTCTCCCGCGCGATCCGGCGCAGCGGGCACTGGCATTGCAATGGCTGATGTTCGCCGCCACCGACTGCGCCGCCGCGTCGACGTTGATCTTTCTCGAGTCGTTGGTGCTT
The DNA here is from genome assembly GCA_031360485.1 of Betaproteobacteria bacterium. Taxonomy (GTDB): domain Bacteria; phylum Pseudomonadota; class Gammaproteobacteria; order Burkholderiales; family Casimicrobiaceae; genus CAIWHR01. Next base: position 2,454 of record JANMBN010000039.1, read on the forward strand.
CCGGACAAGTCGGCGGCAAACGCCGCCTTCGCCGAGGAGCGGTTCCGGCGCTTCGCCCGCGTCGCCGAAGCGCGCCTTGCCGGCCGCGAATGGCTCGCCGACGAGCTCTCGATCGCCGATTTTTCGCTGTACCCGGTCTGCGCCGTGCGAAAGGGCATCATCGATGCGGCCGGGGACATGCCGAACCTCGCGCGCTGGATGGCCGGGCTGGCCTCGCGTGCCGGTGTCGCCCGGGCGATGCAGGCGGCCTGACGCGGCACTTGCGTTCCGCATCGGCGCCCGGTGGACGCTCGCAACGGTGACGGCAGTCGCGCGCCGTCAGCGCGAAGGCCATCGTTCCGGACGCACGGTCGCCGGTTCGACGGGTGCCGCGAGCGGCTTCGCCGGCGGCAGGTGTCGCTGGACGAGGTAGAGTGGGCGCCGCTTGACTTCGATGAACATTCGCGCCAGGTATTCGCCGATGAACCCGAGAGCCATCAGTTGCAGGCCGCCGAGGAAAAGGACCAGCACGACGAGCGTCGGGTAGCCTGCCACCGGATCGCCATACAGCAGCGTCCAGACGATGACCTTGAGGCCGTAGGCAAACGCGGCGAGCGCGGTCAGGAGTCCGGCGTAGCTCGCGAGCTTGAGCGGCACCACCGAAAACGACGTGATTCCTTCCAGCGCGAAGTTCCACAGCCGCCAGTAGTTCCACTTGGTCCTGCCGGCGAGGCGGCCATCGCGGTCGTATTCGATTTCGGCCGACGGGAATCCGATCCAGGCGAACAGACCCTTCATGAACCGGGCGCGCTCCGGAAACCGGCGCAAGGCGTCCACGGCGCGCCGCGACAGGAGCCGGAAATCGCCGACGTTCTCGGGAATGTCGATGGTGCCGATGCTGCCCATTGCGCGGTAGAACACGCGTGCGGTCAGCTTCTTGAGCCGGCTTTCCTGCGCACGGCTCCGCCGCCGCATCAGAACGACGTCGTGACCTTCGCGCCAGGCGCCGACCATGCCGGGTATCAGTTCGGGGGGGTCCTGCAGATCGGCGTCGATGACGACCACGGCGTCTCCGCGCGCCATGTCGAGCCCGGCGCTCATCGCGACCTCCTTGCCGAAGTTGCGGCTCAGGTCGATCACGGCGACCCGCGCATCCGTCCGGTGGAGTTCGCCGAGGAGCGCCATCGTGCCATCGCGGCTCCCGTCGTTGATGTAGAGGATCTCGGCATCGGCGGGCAGGCTGTCGAGCGCACCGGCGAGGCGGCGATGGAATTCGCGCAGCACCGCCTCTTCGTTGAAGACCGGAACGACAATCGACAGCGAGTGGCGCGCGGTCTTCCGCGCGTCGACGGCATGGGAATCCGCCGTCAGAACGTCCATTTGCGATTCGCGACGAACCCGGCGACGAGCACGACGCCCGTTGCGACGACCTGTGCGGCGAGATAGTGAATGCGGACGCCGGCGAGAATCGCGGCTAGCACCGCCGCATTCAGGAGAATGCCGGCACCGGCGACGGCGCAGAAACGCGGGAGCGCGATGCGGTGCGCCCTGCGGCTCGCGAATGTAAAACGGTGATTCAACGCGTAGTTGACGAGCGCGCCGAATATCGCTCCGGCGGTCGACGCCGCCACGGCGTCCGCACGTGCCAGCTGAACGAGTCCCGCGAGTAGGGCGAAGTGCGCTGCGGTGCCGATCGCACCTGCAGCCGCGTAACGGAAGAATTGCGACGCCATCGAAAAATCACGGCCGGCGGGCGAGCCCGGCCGGCCGTGGCATTGTCCCCTCGGGAAACGGGGCGCGTGCTGCCTATTTCAGATGGTTCGAGACCAGCTTCGTCATTTCGAACATCGAAACCTTGCCCTTGCCGCCGAACACGGCGCGGAGCTTCTCGTCGGCATTGATCAGACGACGGTTGATCGCATCCTGCAGCTTGTTCTTCTTGATGTAGTCCCAGATCTTCTTCGTCACTTCGGTGCGCGGCATCGGCGAGGCGCCGATAACGGCAGCGAGTACCGACGACGGCATCATCGCCTTCATGAATGCTGCATTCGGCTTGCGTTTTGCGGCGGGCTTCTTTGCAGCTTTCTTGGCGGCCGGTTTTTTCGCCGGTGCCTTTTTTGCGGCGGGCTTCTTTGCGGCCGGTTTTTTCGCTACCGGTTTTTTCGCGGCGGATTTTTTCGCGGCGGGTTTTTTCGTAGCTTTCTTGGCAGTAGCCATAGTTCTCCTTCCTGTGAGTAGACGCACGACACAACGCCGAACGCTCTGAAGCAGACCGTCCTGTCACGGGTAACACTGCTCCATCGGCGGCAACTATAGCGCAATTCGGAGCGAAGGGAATCCCTCGCAAGCGGTTTTTTCGAGGCGCGATCGAGTACGTTGCCGAGGCAGGCGCGCGCCGTTCTCGTATCCGCCGGCCCCCGGCGTTCCCGGAAGGCACCCCGAGACCGCGGATGCGTTGGCGCATCTCGGCCGCATTCAGCGACAATCCCCGAATCCGCGTCGGAGGATGCCCGTTCCCGTGGCTCCCCCACAGGCGGCGGGTGCCGTCGGGTCCTGCGGGATACGACGGCGAAACGGTGCGGGAGACGCCGATCGCAGTTCCGGCGGCCGAGCGCGGCGTTTGGTTGCGCTCCCGTTTTGGCGGCGAGGCGCCGGAGGCGCGGGGAGATCGCGGCCGGTCATCGAGGTCGGCTCGCCCGGATTCGCTCGGCGCGGGTTCGAGGATCGCCGGCGGCGACTGCGAGAGGCTCCTGGCGGCGGGCTCGATGCGCTCGCCGCGCCGGCCACAGGCATTTGGCGGTCGGGGTTCACAGTGCGACAATGATCGCCAATCGCAGCTCCGACAGTCTGATGGGACTCCCATGACCACGAATTCCCGACCGACGCTCGCGCTCGCCTTTCGCGTCGCGGCCTTCTTTGCCGCAGGCCTGCTGGCGGCGGCGCCTGCGGCGGCGCTCACACTGCTGACCGAGGAAAACCCGCCGTTCAACTACACGGAGAAGGGCGCGCTCGTCGGTGCCGCGACCGAGATCGTTCTGGACATGGCTACGCGCGCGGGCGTGCCCGTGAAGACCGACGTGATGCCCTGGGACAAGGCGTACGTCCGGGCGCAGGGCGAGCGGGATACCTGCCTGTTCTCGACGGCGCGGCTCGAAAACCGCGAGAGGCTGTTTCTCTGGGTCGGGCCGATCGCCACGAACCTGTGGGCGGTCTACGGCAAAGGCGATTTTGCGCCGGCGGTCCGCACCCTGAAGGACCTTTCGCTGTACCGGATCGGCACGGTGCTCCGCGACGCGAAGAACGACTACCTGCGCGAAAACGCCGTGAACGAGTTGCGCCCTGTCCGCGACGACGCGCTGAATCCGCCGCGTCTTTTCCTGCCCCGGGACAATCCGGATTACATCGACCTCTGGATTACCGGGCTCCACGCGGGCCGCGTCGTCGCCAAGGCGGCGAAGGTGCCCGAACTCAAGCTCGTGTTCGTCGCCAACGAGCAGCCGCTGTTTCTGGCTTGCAATCCGCAGACGGACAGGAAGATCGTCAAGGCGCTTGCCGACGCGCTGGATAGCATGAAGTCGGACGGCTCGTTCAACCGGATCACGGCCGACTACGAAAAGCGTTTCGCACGGTAGCCTGCGCCGCTGGCGGCACGCCTTCGCGGCGGCGTTCATGCTTGGGGCGGCGCTCGCCGCCACGCTGCCGGCGGTCGCGGGCGACCTCGAGCCTGCGCGAAACCGGGTCGTGCGGGGCCTGCTGTTCCGACTCGACAAACCGGGCGTCGCGCCGTCGTTCATCTTCGGCACATTGCATTCGGACGACCCGCGCGTCACCGCGCTTCCCGGGCCGATGGCGGAAGCGTTCGACCAGGCGAGGACGCTCGCGCTCGAAACCTATCTTTCCGAGGTCGACATCGATGCGTTCTTTGCCGCCGCGCAGTTCGGCGACGGGCGGCGCCTCTCCGAGTTCTTCGACGCGCCGACCGTCGCGTCGATTCGCTCCGCGCTGGGCGCGGCGTCGCCTCCCGATGAGGTCCTCCTGCGGCTCAAGCCGTGGGCGCTCCTGCTCAAGCTCGGCGAGCGGCCGGCGACGGCCGGCGGCGAGATGCTCGACGGCAGGCTGCTCGCCGAGGCGAAGCGGCGCGGGATGGCGATCGTCGGGCTCGAGCTCCCCGACGAGCAGATTTCGGCATTCGACGCGATTCCGATGGCAACGCAGGTCGCGCTGGTGCAATTCGTCCTCGCGCACCGCGACGCGCTCGCCCGCGACCACGAGGCCGTGATTGCCGCGTGGCTCGACCGCGATCTCGCGAGACTGGCCTTCCTGAACGCGGCGGGGCGCGAGCACCCGGAGATCGCCCGGCATTTCGCGGAACTGACGCGTCATGTGGTCGACGACCGGACCGCGCAATTTGCGCACCGCCTCTTCATTCCGTTGCGCGTCGGGCGAGTTTTCGTCGCCGTCGGCGCGCTCCACCTCCCGGGCAAGCGCGGACTGCTGGCTCTGCTGCGCGCCCAGGGCTACCGGGTGAGCGTCGTCTATTGAACAAGGTAGAATCGAACTTCGCGGCGTGCGCTTTGCCGACCGGCGCCAATTCCGTTCCGCTCCCCGTCCCATTGAAAATCGCCGACCTTCGCACCGAGTACACGCGCGAGACGCTCGACGAATCGAGCGTCTCGCCCGACCCGTTCCGCCAGTTCGAGCAATGGTTCACCGCGGCCGTGAAATCGCAACTGCGCGAGCCCAACGCCATGACGCTCGCGACCGTCGGCGCCGCCGGTCGGCCGTCGGCGCGGATCGTTCTGCTCAAGGAGTTCGACGAGCGCGGATTCGTTTTTTTCACCAACTACGCGAGCCGCAAGGGCCGCGAACTCGCCGGGTGCCGTGCGGCGGCGCTGCTTTTCTTCTGGCCCGATCTCGAGCGGCAGGTGCGCATCGAGGGCACCGTGGCGGAACTTGGCGCCGCCGAATCCGCGCGCTATTTTGCCGGCCGGCCGCGTCCGTCGCAGCTCGGCGCGTGGGCTTCGCCGCAAAGCGAGCCCATCGCCGGCCGCGCCGCGCTGCAGTCGCTGTTTGCCGCGATCGAGGACCGGTATCGCGACGCATCGCTCGCCGTTCCCTGTCCTCCGCATTGGGGGGGCTACCGGCTTTTCCCCGACTCGATCGAGTTCTGGCAAGGGCGCGCGTCGAGGCTGCACGATCGCATTCGTTACCGTCGACCACAGGAACATCCCGGCGCGTGGGTCATCGACCGCCTGGCGCCGTGAGCCGGCTGCGCGGAGTTCGGTTGACGGCAAGCTGCCGATCTACGCCCGCGCGGCCTTTGGTTCGCCGGCGTTTCGGACGGCGCCGGAAGGCGGTCTCGTGAGCGGCGATGCGGGCCGGGATTCGCGCACGCTCGCCGTCCTGATCCCGATGGGGATCGCCAACCACTCCGTTCTGGCGGGCAGCCGTGTCATCGTTTCGCTCGACGCGCTGTCGATGGGCGCATCGCCGTTCACGGTCGGCGTGCTGATGTCCCTCTATGCGTTCTTGCCGATGCTGCTCGCCATTGCAGCGGGGCGCGTGACCGATCGCGTCGGCACGCGCGTGCCGATGCTCGCGGGTTCCGCCGTGATCGGGATCGGGGCCACGCTGCCGTTCGCGATTCCCGGGATGCCGGCGCTGTACGGGAGCGCGACGCTGCTGGGTCTGGGCTTCATGGCGTTCCAGATCGCCGCGCAGAACGCAACGGGAGAAATCGGCGGCCCGGCCACGCGGACGCGGAATTTCAACCTGCTCGCGCTCGGGTACTCGGTTTCCGGGTTCATCGGCCCGCTGATCGCGGGGTTCACGATCGACCACTTCGGTTTTCGCGCGGCGTTCGCGGCGTTTGCGCTGGTTCCGCTCGTTCCGCTTGCCGTGCTTGCCGGCGGCCGGTTCGCCTTTCCCGGCAGGCATCCGCACGTCGGCCCGGCGCATCACGGCGGGGTCGTGGCGCTGATGCGCCACCGTACGCTGCGACGGGTGTTCGCGATCAACGCGCTGATGGCGGTGGGATGGGACCTGCATACGACGTTCGTTCCGATCTACGGCGCGAAGATCGGTCTGTCGGCCTCGCAGATCGGGCTCGTGCTGTCGTCGTTCGCGGCGGCGACGTTCGCGGTCCGCTTCTCGATTCCGGCGATCGCGCGCCGCCTGAACGAGCAGCAGGTGCTGACCGCCGCCATGTTTCTGGCGGGCGCCGTCTACCTCGTGTTTCCCTTTTCGACGAACGTCGCGGGACTCCTGGTCCTCTCGTTCATACTCGGGCTGGGCCTTGGCAGCGGACAGCCGATGGTGATGTCGCTGCTGCATACCCACGCGCCGCCGGGGCGCGCGGGCGAGGCAGTCGGCGTGCGGATGTCGCTCGTCAACTCGATGTCGGCCACCGTGCCGTTCATCATGGGCGCCGTCGGCGCATCGGTCGGCATCGGTCCCGTGTTCTGGTCGGTAGGCGCGTGCCTGCTGACCGGAGGTTTCCTTTCGCAGCGCGGCGGCCGCTAGGCGCTAGGCCTTCCTTTTCAGCCTTTCCGTGAAGTACTTGCGGAACTTCGCGACCTTGGGCGCGACGACGAGCGCACAGTAGGGCTGCCCCGCGTTGCGCGCATAGTATTCCTGATGGTGGCGTTCCGCTTCATAGAACGGATCCGCGCCGGCGATCTCCGTGACGATGGCGTTCGTCCAGAGTCCGCCGGCGGTGAGATCGGCGATCACGGATTCCGCGGTTGCACGCTGCTCCGGCGTCTGGCAGAAGATCACCGAGCGGTATTGCGTACCGACGTCGTTGCCCTGCCGGTCGGGCGTAGTCGGGTCGTGAATGGTGAAGAACACGGTGAGCAGGTCCCGAAAGGGCAGCTCGGCCGGGTCGAAGCGGACACGCTCGACTTCCGCGTGGCCTGTGGCGCCGCTGCAGACGTCGTCGTAACTTGGGTTGGCCGTGTGGCCGCCCGCGTAACCGGATTCGACCGACCGCACGCCGGCGAGCTCGTCGAACACCGCTTCGAGGCACCAGAAGCAGCCGCCGCCGAGGACGGCGGTCTCGGGCGAGGGGGAAGGGGAAGCCGTGACGTTCATGGCGGGCTTTCTGCAGATCGGTTGAGAGTGTCGTGTCGCGCGCGACGCATGCCTGTCGGTCGCTCGTGCCGCCCGTTAGCTTACATCGAACACGCCCTCCGGATGCCGGGCCGCGGTACGTCGAACGCATGCTTCGACGGTGTGGCGACCGTGGATTTGGCGCGCCCGAGACCTGGCGGCGATCGGGTGAAGCGGGAGCGAGGCGGGGAGGCCGTCGCCCCGCGCCGAGTCGTCGCTTGCCGAAACCGGGCCGCCACGCTACATTGCGGACAACTTTTTGCGCGGGGAGAATTCCCACTGTGTGGTCCATCGTTCAAGCGGCCGGCTGGCCGATCTGGCCGCTGATCGTCGCTTCGGTCATCGCGCTGGCGCTGATTTTCGAGCGGCTTTGGTCGTTGCGCCGGAGTCTGGTGGCGCCGCCGGGTCTCGTCGACCGCGTGCTCGCCGAATACCGGCAGAACGGCGCGACTCCGGAGCTCGTCGTCCGGACGGGGAACCACGGCCCGCTCGGCAAGATCCTTGCCGCCGGGCTCGCCAACGTCAAGAGCCCGCGGCCGGTGATCAAGGAAGTGATCGAGGAGGTCGGGCGTGTCGTCACGCACGATCTCGAACGCTTCCTCACCACGCTCGGCACCATCGCCGCGATGGCCCCGCTGCTCGGCCTCTTCGGCACCGTCGTCGGAATGATCGAGATCTTCGGTTCGCAGACCGCTGCCGGGTCCAATCCGATTCAGCTCGCGCACGGCATCTCCGTCGCGTTGTACAACACCGCCTTCGGTCTGATCGTCGCGATCCCGAGCATGATCTTCTACCGGCACTTCCGCGCGACGGTCGACGGTCTCGTGGTCGAGATGGAGCAGCAGGCGATCAAGTTGGTGGATTTCGCCCACGGCGAACGCAAGTAGCGGACCGGTCGACGCATGAACCTCCGCGGCATCCGACCGAGAGACGATCCGGAGATCAACTTCATACCGCTGATCGACGTTCTGCTCGTCATCCTGATCTTTCTGATGGTGACGACGACGTACCAGCGCGTCGCCGAGCTGCAGATCACCTTGCCGGAAGCCGACGCCGAGCAGGTGAAGCAGCGGCCGAAGGAGATCAATGTCGGCGTCGACGCGCAGGGGCGCTACGTCATCGACCGGACGGTATTCGCATTCACGACGGCGGCTGCGCTCGCCGATGCGCTGAAGCAGGCGGCGGGCGATGCGAAGGAACCGGTCGTCGTCGTCAATGCGGACGCCAATGCGACGCATCAGTCGGTCATCCGCGTGATGGAGGCCGCCCGGATCGCAGGATTCATCCACATCACGTTCGCGACCCAGTCGCCACCTCCCAAATGACGGTTTGAGGTGCGCTCGCGAGCGCGAATGCCGTGACGCTTGCCGATCGCATCATGGTCGACTGGTATCTGCCGCGGCACACGCTCCTCACGGCGTCTCTCCGCCCGGTGTCGCTCCTGTTCCGTCTGGCGGTCGCGATTCGCCGCGCGCTGTACCGCGGCGGGCTGTTGCGCTCGGTGCGCCTGCCCGTGCCGGTCGTCGTCGTCGGCAATATCACCGTCGGGGGCAGCGGCAAGACGCCACTCGTCGCGGCGCTCGCGCGCGCGCTTGCGCAACGCGGATTCTCGCCCGGGATCGTGAGCCGCGGCTACGGCCGCGACCGGGACGGCCGCGCGCCGATCCTTGTCGCGCCGGGCGACGATCCCGCGCGGGTGGGAGACGAGCCGCTGCTGCTCGCGCGCGGTGGCTACCCCGTCGTCGTCGCGAAGGACCGCGTCGCCGCGGGCCACGAGTTGCTCGCCCGGCATCCGGCATGCGACGTGATCCTGGCGGACGACGGGCTTCAGCACTACCGGCTGGCTCGCAGCGTCGAGATTGCGGTCGTCGACGCCGGCCGCGGGCCGGGCAACGGATCGCTGTTGCCGGCCGGCCCGCTGCGCGAGCCTGCGTCGCGGCTCGACGAGGTCGATGCTGTCGTGGCGCTGATCGCCGCGGAAGGCGGCGCGCCGGTGGTCCGGCCCGGCGCGTTCACGATGGCGCTCGCCGCCGGAAATTTCAGGCGGATCGACGACCCGCGAATCACCGCGCCCGCCTCGTCGTTCGCCGGTAGAGACGTGCACGCGGTCGCCGGCATCGGCAATCCCGCGCGATTCTTCGCGACGCTGGACGCGATGGGAATCTCTGCAACGCCGCATCCCTTTCCGGATCACCACCGTTTCGTGGCGGCCGACCTCGCGATCGCGGGCGCGCGCGCGATCTTGATGACGGAGAAGGACGCGGTAAAATGCGAGCGATTCGCCGATGAGCGCTGCTGGTGCCTTCCGGTGCAGGCTCGCGTCGACGACGCACTCGTCGCCCTGATCGAAGGAAAACTCCGTGGACCCCAAGCTGCTTGAAATCCTGGTTTGCCCCGTCACCAAAGGCCCGCTCGTCTACGACAAGGAGAAGCAGGAGCTGATCTCGAAATCGGCGCGGCTCGCCTACCCGGTCCGCGACGACATCCCGGTAATGCTGGAAGACGAGGCGCGCCGGCTCGAACCGTCGGAATACGAGTGAGGGAAAAGTGGGGTCAGAGACGACTTCTTTGCTCCCTGATCAATGACCATCGGTGTGTCAGAAGTCGTCTCTGACCCCACTTTTCCCTTGTTCACCGTCATCATTCCGGCGCGTTATGCGTCGACGCGCCTCCCCGGCAAGCCGCTCGCCGAGATCGCGGGCAAGCCGATGGTCGTGCGAGTCGCCGAGCGCGCCGAGCGAGCCGGCGCGAGCCGCGTCGTCGTGGCGACCGACGACACGCGGATCAAGGCCGCGGTCGAGGCGCACGGCATCGCGGCGTGCCTCACCCGCGCCGATCACGCGACGGGCACCGACCGCCTGGCGGAAGCCGCGCAACAATTGGGCCTCGCCGATGACGCGATCGTCGTCAACGTTCAAGGCGACGAGCCGCTGCTCGAACCCGCGCTGATACGCGGAATGGCCGAACTGCTGGCCGCGCACCCGGATGCGGGGATCGCCACCGCGTGCCACCCGATCACGGATCCCGCGGAGGCGTTCAACCCGAACGTGGTCAAGGTGGTGCTCGACCGGCGGAACTACGCGCTCTATTTCAGCCGGGCGACGATTCCATGGGCGCGCGACGCCTTCGCAGGGGGCGGCAACGCGTTGCCGGAAGGGCTGCCCATCTACCGCCACTACGGCCTCTATGCGTACCGCGTCGGATTTCTCCGCGCGTTTCCGACGCTCGCCCCGGCGCCCGTCGAGCGATTCGAGGCCTTGGAGCAGTTGCGCGCGCTATGGCACGGATTCCGCATCGTCGTCGAGATCACCGCGGGAACGCCGGCGCCCGGCGTGGACACGCCCGAAGACCTCGAACGGGTGCGCGCGCTTTTCGCCGCGGGAAAGGTTTGATCGCGCAACTTGATCCCGCGCGATTGACCGACCGGCGGATTGCGGACAGAATCGCCGACAGACTCTGCGGTCGGAGCGCGGGCGCGGGCAGGGAGGCCGGCGCCGCACGCACAAACGTGCGTCGAATCCCGCGTCCCGGCATTTCCAACGGTACGCAAACATGCGACTGATACTTCTCGGCCCGCCGGGCGCAGGCAAGGGCACGCAAGCAGGCTTCATCGTCCAGGCGCATGGCATCCCCCAGATCTCCACGGGCGACATGCTGCGGGCCGCGATCGCCGCTGGCACCGCAATGGGGATCGCCGCGAAGGCCGTGATGGATTCCGGAAGCCTGGTATCGGACGACATCATCATCGCGCTCGTGAAAGAGCGCCTGAAGGCCCCCGATTGCGCGAGCGGCTATCTTTTCGACGGCTTTCCGCGAACGATCCCGCAGGCCGATGCGATGAAGGATGCCGGGGTCGCGATCGACTTCGTGCTCGAGATCGACGTGCCGGATGCCGCGATCATCGAGCGGATGAGCGGGCGCCGCGTCCATGTCGCGTCGGGGCGCACGTACCACGTCCGGTACAACCCGCCCAAGGTTCCGGGAAAGGACGACATCACCGGCGAGGACCTGATCCAGCGCGTCGACGACAGCGCCGAGACCGTCCGGAAGCGGCTCGGGGTCTACCGCGCGCAGACGATGCCGTTGATCGAGTACTACGCGAAATGGGCGGCGAGCGGCGATCCGCGGGCGCCGAGATACCGGAAGGTGGAGGGCGAGGGCGACGTCGAGGCGGTTCGCGACGCGTGCCTTGCGGCGTTGAAGCGTTGACGGGCGACCGTTTCCCCGCTCGGCGATATCCGGCGCGCCGGCAAAACCCGATCGTGGCGGGCGCGGGGCTCCCTTCGGGACGCCGAGCATGAGCACGGCCGCGGCGGCGCGCGTCTCGATCGTGATCTGCAGCATCGACGCCGTGAAGTACGCGCGCGTGTGCGACAACTACCGGAAGCTCTTCGGCTCGCGCGAGCCCGAGATCATCGGCATTCACGACGCCCGCTCGTTGGCCGAAGGCTACAACCGGGGCATCGCGAAGGCCCGCGGCGACCTGCTCATTCTTTCGCACGACGACATCGAAATACTGACGGCGGATTTCGCAGATCGGATCGATCGGCATCTCGGTCGATTCGACCTCATCGGCGTCGCCGGAACCACGAGGCTCGTCACCGGCAAATGGGAGATGGCGGGCGATCCCTACGCGTTCATGCTGATAAGCTCGCCGGTCCCGGAGGCGGGCGGCTACGTGACGGTCCTCCGGGGTGGCGGCCCGCTGGTCGCGCCGGGCATCCAGGCGCTCGACGGCGTGTTCATGGCGATGCGCCGCGATGTCGCGGCATCGGTTCCGTTCGACGAGGCGGCGTTCGATCATTTCCATCTCTACGATCTCGACTTCTCGTTCCGCGCCTACCGCGCGGGCTTTGCGCTTGCGGTCTGCCGGGACATCGTGCTGATTCACCAGTCGATCGGCAAATTCGATGCCACCTGGGACGAATACCGGCGCCGGTTCGAGGCCAAGCATCGCGCGCATCTCCCCGCAAGCTGGACCCCGAAACTCGGTGCGACCGGCACATTTGTCGCGGCCACGGCGGACGACGTCCGCGTGCGGTGCGACCTCGCGCGGCTCGCCGAAATCGCTGCCCAGATCGGTCGGGCCAATGCCAACTTGTGACACTCGTCCCGTCAGACCGACAATGTCGAATGGGGCGTCGGCCCGGATGGGGAACTTCGCCGCCGCGCGCGGCCTCTGATGAAGGACGGATCCTGACATGCGATTCCCGACCCAACGCAACGCGTTTTACGCGCAATCCGGCGGCGTGACCGCCGTCATCAACGCCAGTGCCGCCGGCGTCATCGAAGCGGCGCGCAAGCACAAGGACCGGATCGGCAAGGTCTACGCCGGGCGCAACGGCATCATCGGCGCGTTGACCGAGGACCTGATCGACACGGGCAGGGACAGCGCGCGCGCGATCGCGGCACTGAGGAACACGCCGGCGGGGGCGTTCGGATCCTGCCGGTACAAGCTCAAGGGGTTCGAAGAAAATCGCGCGCAGTACGAGCGGCTGATCGACGTGTTCCGCGCGCACGACATCGGTTACTTCTTCTACAACGGCGGCAACGACTCCGCCGACACCTGCCTCAAGGTGTCGCAGATTTCGGAGCGCCTGGGCTATCCGCTGGTCGCCGTGCACGTGCCGAAGACCGTCGACAACGACCTCGCGGCGACCGACAACTGCCCGGGATTCGGGTCCGTGGCGAAGTACGTCGCGACATCGATGCGCGAAGCCGCGTTCGACGTCGCGTCGATGGCGAAGACGTCGACCAAGGTCTTCGTGCTGGAGGTGATGGGCCGGCACGCCGGATGGATCACCGCCGCGGTCGGAATGGCCGAGGACCGCGACACGCCGATTCCGCTGCTGCTGCTGTTTCCGGAGATCGCTTTCGACGAAGCCAGGTTTCTTGCGGCGGCGGACGCCAGGGTGAAGCGCTTCGGCTACTGCTGCATCGGCGTGTCCGAAGGGTTGCAGAATGCGGCCGGCCAACTGATGGCCGAGACCGGGACGAAGGACGCGTTTGGCCATGCGCAGCTCGGCGGCGTCGGCCCGCTGATCGCAAAGATCGTGAAAGACCGTCTCGGCCTCAAATTCCACTGGGCCGTCGCCGACTATCTGCAGCGCGCGGCGCGGCACATCGCGTCGAAAACCGACGTCGAGCAGAGTTACGCGGTCGGCAAGGCGTCCGTCGAGTTCGCGGTCGCCGGCAAGAACGCGGTCATGGCGGCGATTCTGCGCACGTCCGACAAGCCTTACCGCTGGAAGATCGCACCGGTGCCGCTCGCGAAAGTCGCCAATGTCGAGAAGATGCTGCCGCGCGACTACATTGCCGAGGACGGGTTCGGCATCACCGCGAAAGCGCGCGCCTACCTGGCGCCGCTCATCCGCGGCGAGGATTTCCCGCCGTTCAAGGACGGCCTGCCCCAGTACGTCCGCTTGAAGAACGTCGCCGTGGCGAAGAAGCTCGGGACGGAATTCAAGATCTAGAACATCGGGACCGGCGGCATCGGGTCCGTGGGGCCGCCTTTAGGCGGCTCGCAGTCGCATCCCGCTGAAGCGGGACCCACGGGACCCACGGCGGCTCGACTTCGGGGGCCGCGAACTGGCACAATAGCGTGTTTTGAGGCGGCGCCTGGTCACTCCGGACGCCGCCGCTGCCGTGGGAAATGCCAAAGGGCGCCACCGCATCCGTGCGCGCCCCGGTCGACATGCCGGTCACAGGCCTGCGCCGAGGTTTCGCCACGGTTTCTTGCCATCCAATGGGTTAGGGAGAATCACATGTCCACAGCGGTCATCTTCGCGCTCATCTGCGCGGTAGCGGCAATCGTCTACGGCATCGTTTCCATCGGCTGGATCATGGCGAAGCCGGCCGGCAACGAGCGGATGCGCGAGATCGCTGCCGCGATCCAGGCCGGCGCGCAGGCTTACCTCAACCGCCAGTATCTGACCATCGGCGTAGTCGGCCTCGTGCTGTTCGTTGTCATCTGGTGGGCGCTGGGAGGCGCGACTGCCGGCGGATTCGCGGTCGGCGCGATCCTTTCCGGCCTCGCCGGATACATCGGAATGAACGTGTCGGTGCGCTCGAACGTGCGGACGGCCGAGGCCGCGCGCACGGGATTGAACGAAGCGCTCGCCGTTGCGTTCCGCGGCGGCGCGATCACCGGGATGCTGGTGGTCGGGCTCGGTCTCCTCGGCGTCGCCGGCTTCTACTGGTTCCTCGTGGGCGCGGCATCGGGGGCGCCGAACCTGATGAAGGAAGGCCTGCACCATGCCATCGAGCCGCTCGTCGGCCTCGCCTTCGGCGGTTCGCTGATCTCGATCTTCGCGCGGCTGGGCGGCGGCATCTTCACCAAGGGCGCGGACGTCGGCGCGGACCTCGTCGGCAAAGTCGAGGCCGGCATTCCGGAAGACGATCCGCGCAACCCGGCAGTCATCGCCGATAACGTGGGCGACAACGTCGGCGACTGCGCCGGCATGGCGGCCGACCTGTTCGAGACGTACGCGGTGACGATCGTCGCGACGATGCTGCTGGGCGCGCTCCTCCTCAAGTCCAACGCCGAAGCCGCGGTCACGTATCCGCTGGTCTTGGGCGGCTGGTCGATCCTGGCGTCCATCGTCGGCTGCTTCTTCGTCAAGGCGCGCGACGGCGGCAAGATCATGAACGCGCTCTATCGGGGCCTCATCGTCGCCGGCGTGATTTCGGCCGTCGGCTTCTGGTTCATCACCGACCGCCTGATGGGCGGCGTCACGGCCGCGCATCCCGAGCTGACCACGCTGCGGCTCTGGGGCGCGGGTCTCGTCGGCCTCGTGCTGACGGCGGCGATGGTCGTCATTACCGAGTACTACACGGCGACCGAGTATTCGCCGGTGCGCCACATCGCGGAGGCATCGACGACGGGCCACGCGACCAACATCATCGCCGGCATCGGCGTGTCGATGAAGTCGACGGCGTGGCCGGTGCTCGCCGTCTGCGTGGCGATATGGGGCTCGTTCTGGCTGGCCGGCCTGTACGGCATCGCGATCGCCGCCACGTCGATGCTGTCGATGGCCGGCATCATCGTCGCGCTCGATGCCTACGGCCCGATCACCGACAACGCGGGCGGAATCGCCGAGATGGCAAAGCTGCCGGACTCGGTGCGCGCCATCACCGACCCGCTCGACGCGGTCGGCAACACGACCAAGGCCGTGACCAAGGGCTACGCGATCGGCTCGGCGGGCCTCGCCGCGCTGGTGCTGTTCGCCGATTACACGCACGCCCTCGAGTCGGCGGAGATCGGCGTTTCGTTCGATCTGTCGAATTACAAGGTGATCGTCGGCCTCTTCCTCGGCGGCCTGATCCCGTACCTGTTCGGCGCGATGGCGATGGAGGCCGTCGGCCGCGCGGCCGGCGCGGTCGTGGTCGAAGTGCGCCGGCAGTTCAGGGACATCAAGGGCATCATGGAGGGCACGGCGAAGCCCGAATACGGCGTCGCCGTCGACATGCTCACCAAGGCGGCGATCAAGGAGATGATCGTCCCGTCGCTGCTGCCCGTGCTCGTCCCGGTTGTCGTCGGCCTCGCGCTGGGTCCGCAGGCGCTGGGCGGCCTGCTGATGGGTACGATCGTCACGGGCCTTTTCGTCGCGATCTCGATGACGACCGGCGGCGGCGCGTGGGACAACGCGAAGAAGTACATCGAGGACGGGCACCACGGCGGCAAGGGTTCCGATGCGCACAAGGCGGCGGTGACCGGCGACACGGTCGGCGATCCGTACAAGGACACCGCGGGTCCCGCCGTGAACCCGCTGATCAAGATCATCAACATCGTCGCACTGATGATCGTGCCGCTGCTCGCCAACCTGTATGCCGACAAGCCCGCCGCGGCGATGCCGGCCAAGGTTGCAGCGCCGGCTGCAGTCTCTGCGCCGGCGTCCGCGACTCCCGCTCCGCAGGCGATGCCGGCCGCCGCGCCGGCCCCGTCGGCGATGCCGGCCGCGACCCCGCCGGCGGCGCCTGCGACTGCGGCGGCGCCGGGCGTGGCGAAAGACGCTCCGAAGAAATAGCCGGTCCGCGCGGTTCAAAGGGCCGGCCTTCGCGGGCCGGCCCTTCGCTTTGCGATGAGCGGTGCCATCCTGCCGTCGCTTAGAATGGGCTGCCGCTCACCGCGCCGCTGCCATGAAACTCGCCCGATTGTTCACTCGCCCCGGCCTGTTCGCCGCGCTGCTGCTCGCGGGTTCCGTTGTCGCAAGCGCGCAGGATCCCGCGCCGGAGCGATCGTCGGGCTGGATCGAAAAGTCGCCGGTCGCGAGCAAACGGTACATGGTCGCGGCCGCGAACCCGCTGGCCGTCGATGCGGGTTATGCGATCCTGCGGCAGGGCGGCAGTGCCGTCGACGCCGCGATCGCCGTCCAGCTCGTGCTCGGCCTGGTCGAACCGCAATCGTCGGGTCTCGGCGGCGGCGCGTTCATGCTGGTTCACGACGCGAAGCGCAACAAGCTCATCGCCTACGACGGGCGTGAGGTCGCACCGGCCGCCGCGAAGGCGGACCGGTTCCTCGACAAGGACGGCAGGCCGCTTCAGTTCCACGACGCGGTCGTCGGAGGCAGATCGGTCGGCGTGCCCGGCGTGGTCGCACTGCTTGCGGAAACGCACCGGCGCCATGGCAGGCTGCCCTGGGCGAAACTTTTCGTGCCGGCGATCGGGCTGGCGGAGAACGGATTTCAGGTGTCCCTGCGACTGCACACGATGGTCGCGACGGAGCAATACCTGGAGGAGCCGCGCGCGCGCGCCGTGTTCTACGATGCCATGGGCAACCCCTACGCGGTCGGGCGACAGGTCAGGCACCCGGCGTACGCGATGACGTTGCGCAAACTCGCGAGCGGCGGCGCGAAGGCGTTCTACGAGGGCGGGATCGCGCAAGACATCGTCGCGACAGCGAATTCGCACGCGCGGAACCCCGGCGACCTGACGCTCGCCGATCTGGCGGGCTACCGGGTCAAGGTGCGCGAACCCGTGTGCGGAACGTATCGCGCGTACCGCGTCTGCGGGATGCCGCTGCCCTCATCCGGCGGGCTCACGGTACTGCAGATCCTCGGCATCCTCGAACCCTACGACATCAAGTCGATGGGACCTGCCTCGCTGTGGAGCGTCCATTTCATCAGCGAGGCGGGCCGGCTCGCGTATGCCGATCGCGACGTCTACATGGCCGACCCGGATTTCTACGCGCCTCCCGCCGGACTCATCGATCGCGGCTACCTCGCCGGGCGCTCGCGGTTGATTCGAACGGATGGGAGCATGGGTCGAGGCCGACCCGGCATGCCGCCCGATGCCGCACCCGGGAGAGTCGCGTATGGCGAGGGTGCCGCACCGGAGTTCCCGTCGACGTCGCACATCTCGATCGTCGATGCGTACGGCAATGCGGTGGCGATGACAACGACGATCGAGGACGGGTTTGGCAGCCGCCTGATGACCGAAGGCGGGTTCCTGCTGAACAACGAGCTGACCGATTTTTCGTTTGTGCCGAGCGAAGGCGGAAGGCCCGTCGCGAACCGTGTCGAGCCCGGGAAGCGGCCGCGCTCGTCGATGGCGCCGACGATCGTCTACGACCGGTCAGGCCGCCTCTACATGATCGCCGGCTCGCCCGGCGCCAGCGCGATCATCAACTACGTCGCCAAGACGCTCGTCGGCGTGCTCGATTGGGGCCTCGACCCGCAGGCGGCGATCGCGCTGCCGAATTTCGGCAGCCGCAATGGCCCGACCGAGCTGGAACAAGGCACGAGCGTCGAAGCGCTCGCGACGAAGCTGCGGACACTGGGTCACGAGACTTCGATCATGGCACAGACGAGCGGCGTGCACGCGATCGTTCGGACTCCGGCCGGCTGGATAGGCGGCGCAGATCCTCGCCGCGAAGGCACGGTCAGGGGCGATTGACGGAATGCGCATCTCCGTGCGCCGCGAATGGAAGCTTCCGCACGCAACTTGCGTCGTGTCGTCATCGCGGGCGGTGGCGCCGCCGCCGCCGCGCGCCTCGTAACGCTGCGCGCCCCGCCGACGATGCGTATCATTCGGCCATGAACGCCGAACTCTTTTCCGCGACGATCCTGCTGATCCTGGTCATCGACCCGTTCGGCAACGTGCCGCTCGTCGTTTCCGCGCTGAAGAACGTCGCGCCGGAGCGCCGCGTGCGCGTCGTGCTGCGGGAATGCGCGGCGGCGTACGTGATCCTGCTCGGCTTCATGATGGGCGGGCGCACGTTTCTGCAGTGGCTGCATCTCTCCGAGCAGTCGCTGACGATCGCCGGCGGGATCATCCTGTTCCTGATCGCGATCCGGATGGTCTTTCCGAGGCCCGAAGGCATCTTCGGCGATCCGCCCGGGGCCGAGCCGTTCCTCGTGCCGCTCGCGATCCCGTCGATCGCGGGCCCCTCGGCGCTCGCGACCGTGATGCTGATGGCGTCACGCGATCCCGCGCGAATCGGCAGCTGGGTGCTCGCGCTGAGCGTGGCGATGGCCGCCACGACCGTCGTGCTCGCTCTGGCCGACCGGCTGCAGCGCTGGCTCGGCGAGCGCGCGGTGCTCGCGTTCGAGCGGCTGATGGGGCTCGTGTTGACGGCGCTGGCCGTCGAGATGCTGCTCTCCGGAGTCCGTTCCTTTGCGGGCGACCTCGCGAAGTAGCGCGAACGACAACGCATGCTGTGGTGAAGATCGATGGCGCGGATCGTGAACGAACGATACGGTGGCGTGGCGATGGCGCTGCACTGGGTGACGGCGGCCCTGATCGTCGCCAATCTGTTGCTGGGCCTGTCGATGGTCCCGCTGCCGATCACGCCCCGCAAGCTGCAGTGGTACATGGTGCACAAGTGGATCGGCATTACCGTGTTCCTGGTGACCTGCGCCCGGCTCGGATGGCGCCGGAGCCATCGGCCGCCACCGCCGGTGGAAATGCGCGATTGGCAACGTCGCGCCGCGGCGGCGTCGCACGTTCTCCTGTACGCACTGCTGATCGTCATTCCCGTCTCCGGCTGGCTGTACAGCTCGGCGACCGGCGTGCAGGTCGTCTATCTCGGCATCGTCCCGCTTCCCGACGTCGTTCCAAAGGACAAGGCGCTGGCCGGCATTTTGAAGGCGATCCATCTGACGTTGAACTTTGCGATGTTCACGCTGGTCTGTATGCATGCCGCGGCGGCGCTCAAGCACCATTTCGTCGATCGCGATGCCACGCTCATCCGGATGCTGCCGAAAGCAATAGCGAGAGGAATAGCAGAATGAAGGTCCGGTCTCTCTCCATTCTTCTCTGGCTGGGAGTGCTGCTGCTCGCCGCCGGCCAGGCCACGGCGCAGGGCGTCCTGGTCGACAAGAGCGAAATCCGCTTTGTGTCCAAGCAGTTAGGGGTCAATTTCGAGGGACGCTTTCGGAAATGGAAGGCCAACGTCGTGTTCCTGCCGAAAGATCTGGCGAAATCGAAGGCGGAGTTCGATATCGACCTGGGAAGCGTGGACATGGCCAGCGAGGACTCCGAGACCGAAATCAAAGGCCGGATGTGGTTCGATACGGCCAAATTTCCGGTCGCGCATTTCACCTCGACGTCGATCCGCGACCTGGGTGGCGATCGCTACGATGTTGCCGGCCAGCTCTCGCTGAAAGGCACAAAGCGTGACGCCGTCATACCGATCGCGCTCAAGAAGGATGCCGCGGGCAACAGCGTCGTGGAGGGAAGCTTCACGGTTAAGCGCCTCGACTACAATATCGGCCTGGGGCTGTGGGCGGACACCGATACGGTCGCCAACGAGGTCATCGTCCGGGTTCGCATGGTGCTGCCCCGGGCGTCCTCGTGAGTCCCGGAACAAGGTGTGCCGGTTGCGGGTCGACTGCGCGGTGTATCCGCGCTTGCATGGCATTTCCAGCCGAATCGAAAATGACGACAGGAGGGGACATCATGGGTATTCGCATGCTTCTCGCCGGACTCCTGGCGGCATTCGCCGTTACCGCGAGTGCCCAGGAAACGTATGTGGTGGATCCTGTGCATTCGCAGCCGCAGTACGAAGCCCGGCATATCGGCTTTGCGCTTCAACACGGGAATTTCGGCAAGTTGACCGGCAAGGTCACGCTCGATCGCACCGCCAAGACGGGTGCCGTGGATCTCACCATCGACGCGACCACGATCCGGTCGAACGACCCCCGGCTCGACGCCATCCTCAAGGGCGAGCGATTCTTCAACGTGGAAAAATATCCGACCCTGACCTTCAAGTCGTCGAGCGTGACGTTCGATGGCGACCGCGTGGTCGGCGTGGACGGCGAGCTGACGATGCTGGGCGTGACCAAGCCCGCGAGCTTCAAGGTGGCGAACTTCAATTGCGGCGAGAACCCGTTCAACAAGAAGGCGATGTGCGGCGCCGACGCGACTGGGACCATCAAACGGTCCGAGTGGGGGATGACGAACGGTCTCCAGATCTCCAATCCGGCCGATGACATCAAGCTGGTGATCCCGATCGAGGCCTACAGGGAGTAGGCCAATCCGTGTCCGCGTTCGGGCCTCGTCCGGCGCATTGGTTTCATCCGGCCTCGCCCGCCGTGGGAACCAGATCGCCGGCCGCGATCCTGGCGGCGCCCGATTTCTCCAGTTCGCCGATCAGCAGTTCAGCGAGTCGAGCCGGCGGCAGGCGGAAAAACAGCGCGTTGAAGTCGCGGTAGATGCCGACGCGTTCCACGTAGGCTGCCATGCCGGCGACAGGCATCCGCTGCTGGTCGAGCAGCGCGAACATGAGGTTCACCTTGAGCGCATGGCGCGCGACGCGCAGGCTGTCGCTCTCGAAAGCCGCGACGCGCCTGGCGGCGCGGTCGAGCGCGCCCGCTACGTCCGTGAAGGGCTCACCGTGGCCGGGGATCACGATGCGTACGTCGAGTCGCGCCAGCATCTCGATGGTCGCGCGCGTTGCCGGCAGCGCGCCCGGATCGATCTCGGGCGGCATCACGAAGCCGAAGCCGCGCTGCCACAGCGCATCGCCGGAGATGAGTATCCGGTGTTCGGCGTTGTAGAAGACGAGCGCGCCCATGTCGTGGCCCGGCGCCGCGAGCGCCCGCCATTCGAGGTCGCCCCAGACGTGCGTGGTGTCCGCCGGCAGCGCATGATCGACGGTGAAACGCTCGATCCGCTGGTCGCAGTAGTCGTACAGCAGCGCTTTTGCGTCCCAGCGCTCGACCAGGGGCGCCTCCGCTTCGGGTACCGCGACCGGGCACCCGTATCGGCGCACGATCGCGGCATTGCCGCCGACGTGGTCCGAGTGGCAGTGCGTGTTCACGAGCCGGGCGAGCGGCGCGTCGCCGAGCCCGCGCCGGCTCCCGAGCAACGCGAGCGTGAGCGGCGCGTGCCGTGCGTAGCCCGAATCGATCAGCACGTGGCCGTCGCGGCTTCGCAGCAGGATGTTGTTCGACGAAAGCCAGTCGCGGACGAACACATGCACCTGTGGCGGAAGGGGGCCGGCGGGCACGGGTGCGTTCACACCAGCCTTGCGATGAATTCCTTGACCAGCGCGAATCGGTCGGCGAGGGTTGGCGCGGCGCGCTCGAGCCGGACGCGATCGGGTCCGGCGAAGCGGATGCGCCCGTCCTCCTGCATCACCCTGATCAGCGTGGCGGGGTCGAACGGCGGGACCTTGACGAATTGGAGCGTGCTGCGCTCGGGGCCGGCGTCGACTTTCGCGATCCCCTTCGGCTTGGCGACGAGCCGCAGGCGATGGCAGAGGACGAGCGCCTGCGCGGGCTCCGGCGGACTGCCGAAGCGGTCGATGAGCTCTTCGTGCATCGCCTCGAGCTCGCCCGCCGTTTCGCAGTTCGCGAACCGCTTGTAGAGGACGAGCCGTTCGTGCACGTCGCTGCAATAGGTTGCCGGCAGGAGTGTGGGCACGTGCAGGTTGATTTCGGTGGCGACGCCGAGCGGCGCCGACAGGTCCGGTTCGCGCCCCGCCTTCAACGCGGATACCGCGGCCTTCAGCATGTCGGTGTAGAGCTGGAACCCGACCTCCTGCATCTCGCCGGACTGCGATTCTCCCAGCACCTCGCCCGCGCCGCGGATCTCGAGATCGTGCATCGCCAGGTAGAATCCGGCGCCCAGGTCCTCCATCATCTGGATCGCCTCCAGCCGCTTCTTCGCCTGCGTCGACAGCGCTTCCTCGGGCGGGGTCAGCAGATAGGCGTACGCCTGGTGGTGCGACCGGCCGACGCGGCCGCGCAGCTGATGCAATTGCGCCAGGCCGAAGCGGTCGGCGCGCTCGATGATGATCGTGTTCGCGGTCGGCACGTCGATCCCGCTCTCGATGATCGTCGAACAGAGGAGCAGGTTGACGCGCTGCGCGTAGAACTCGCGCATCACGTGCTCGAGGTCGCGCTCGCCCATCTGTCCGTGCGCGACGGCAATGCGCGCCTCGGGGAGCAATTGCGCCAGCCGCTCCGCGGTCGTCGCGATGGTATCGATGTCGTTGTGCAGGAAGTAGATCTGGCCGCCGCGCTTCAGCTCGCGCAGCACCGCCTCGCGGATGATGCCCCGCGAGTAGGTGGAGACGAACGTCTTGATCGCAAGCCGCCGCTGAGGCGCCGTGGCGATCACCGAAAAATCGCGGATTCCCTCGAGCGACATGGCCAGCGTGCGCGGGATCGGCGTCGCCGTCAGCGTCAGCACGTCGACTTCGGCGCGCAGCCGCTTCAACTGCTCTTTCTGCCGCACGCCGAACCGGTGCTCCTCGTCGATGATGACGAGCCCGAGGTTCCTGAACGCGACGTCCGGCTGGATCAGCTTGTGTGTGCCGATCACGAGATCGATCGTGCCCGCCTTGATCCCGGCGATCGCCGCCTTCACTTCCTTCGCCGAGCGGAAGCGCGACAGCTCGACCAGCTTCACCGGCAGCTCGGAGAAGCGGTCCGAGAACACCTGGAAATGCTGTTCGGCCAGCAGCGTCGTCGGCACCAGAACGGCCACCTGTTTGCCGTCGCCTAGCGCGACGAACGCCGCGCGCAAGGCGACTTCGGTCTTGCCGAAGCCGACATCGCCGCACACCAGCCGGTCCATCGGCGTGCCCGTCGCAAGGTCCTTGATGACGGCCTCGATCGCGGCCTTCTGATCCGGCGTCTCCTCGAACCCGAATCCCTCGGCGAAGGCCTCGTAGTCGTGCTGGTTGAACTTGAATGCGTGGCCCTGGCGCGCGGCGCGCTGCGCATACAGGTTGAGAAGCTCGGCGGCCGTGTCGTGCGCCTGCCGCGCCGCGCGCTTTTTCGCCTTGTCCCACTGGCTGCTCCCGAGTTCGTGCAGCGGTGCCGCCTCGGGCGCCGCGCCGCTGTAACGACCGATCAGATGCAGGTTGGCGACAGGGACGTAGAGCTTCGCGTCGTTGGCATAGACGAGCTGCAGGAACTCGGCGGGGCCTTCGCCCAGATTCATCGTCAGCAGACCGAGATAACGGCCGATCCCATGCTGCTCGTGGACCACCGGGTCGCCGATGCGCACTTCGGAGAGGTCGCGCAGCATCGCGTCGACGTTCGACCGACGCGCTGCGTCGCGCTTTCCGCGGCGCACGACGCCCGCGTAGAGCTCGGCCTCGGTGACGAAGGCCAGGTTCGCCCCGGGCCACGCGAAGCCCGCGTGCAGCGGCGCGACGACTAGCGCGCACGGGACATTGCCCGTGAGGCACGAGCGCCAGTCGTCGGCGAGCGGCACGCTGAGGCCATACTCGGCGAAGTACTGCTGCATCGTCTCGCGGCGGCCGGGGCTTTCGGCGCAGATCAGCACGCGCGTGCCGCCTGCCGCGAGATATCGCTTGAGCGCGGCCAGCGGATCGTCGGCGCGGCGGTCGACCTGAACCGGCGGCAGGGCGATCGCGCGCGCCTCGCCAGGATCGAGCGCCGATTCGGCGGCGGCGGGTATCTCGATCCGCGCGTGCGCCTTCAGCGATCCGTTGAAAGCGTCCGGCGGAAGGAACACGGCGGTCGGCGGCAGGAGCGGCCGCGCCTTGTCGCCGCGCAGGAGCTTGTAGCGCGATTCGGTATCCTGCCAGAACCGCTCGACGGCCTCCGCGACATCGCCGACCAGCGCGACGGCGGCGTCGTGCGGCAGGTAGTCGGCGAGCGTGGCGGTCTCGTCGAAGAACAGCGGCAGGTAATACTCGATCCCGCCGGGCATCACGCCGTTGCTCACATCCTTGTAGAGAGGGGAGCGCAGCGGGTCGCCCTCAAACACCTCGCGGTAGCGGCTGCGGAAACGCGTGCGTCCCGTTTCATCGATGGGAAATTCGCGCGCCGGCAGTAGCCGCACGTCCGGAACCGGGTAGAGCGTTCGCTGCGTATCCGCGTCGAAAGTCTTGATGCTCTCGATGTCGTCGCCGAAAAGGTCGAGCCGGTACGGCAGTGCGCTGCCCATCGGGAAGAGATCTATCAATCCGCCGCGCACGCTGAATTCGCCGGGCGAAACGACCTGTGTCACGTGCTGGTAGCCGGCGAGCGCCAGTTGCGCGCGCAGCGCATCGACGTCGAGCCGCGTGCCCTGCTTCAGAAAGAACGTGAACGCCGCGAGAAACCCGGGCGGCGCGAGCCGGTAGAGTGCCGTCGTCGCTGCGACGACCAGCACGTCGCAATCGCCGCGGGAAACCTGGTAGAGCGTCGCCAGCCGCTGCGAAACGAGGTCCTGGTGCGGC
>JANMBN010000072.1:0-45279 GCA_031360485.1 Betaproteobacteria bacterium
CCGCCGACGCCGACGCCGCCGCGCCGGCCCGGTCCGCGTCCCCGAAGGCTTCGGCCCCCGCGCGGTTCGCGGGCGAGGCAGCGCGCGCAACGAACGCCTGTGCGTTCTGCGGCGAATCACATTCGGCGCTGGACGCGAGACAGCCGGCCGCCGTGTGCCGGCGCTGCGGGAGCCCGCTGTTTCCCGCCGTCAGACAGACGCGCGAGACCGGATCCGGCCGCGCACTCGATCGGATGCCCCGCAATATCGCGGTGAACATCCGCCTTTCGGGTCCGCAACCGCGCGCCTTCGGAGTTACGACCGACGACATCTCCATCAACGGCGCGCGCTTCACGAGCGCGGTGGAACTCGCAGCCGGTCAGCTGTTGCAACTCGACTGCGCCTTTTGCACGGCGGTGGGCATCCTCCGCCACGCCCATGTCGAACGGGAAAGCCGGCCCCCGCGGTGGCACATCGGGGTCGAATTCATTACGCTGCTCATCAAACAGCCGCGCGGCGCGTTCGTCTCGACTCAGGTCTGAATTGCGCCCTGATCCGCCAACATTGCCCGGACTCTGATTGCGGGGTCGATTCCGGGATGACGGTACGCTCGAGCGAGTCCAACAACGACTCGATTCGCGCCCGATCGTTGCGCCGGAGTCAAGTCACTGCCGGGCGATTTCCACGTCCTGTTTGAGCTGCCGCGCCGCCATCGCATATCCCCCCGCAGCGCCGTCGACGAAATGGATGTGATTGTTCTCGGAAACCGACGGCACGATGCAGGTCATGAGCGCCGTCGATTGGCGGTGCAAGCCGAACTTCGCGATGTTCGCGGCCGCCGCCTGCCCGAGGCGCTCCTCGATCCGGTCGGCGAGACCGGCGGTGCAGTCGAGCGTCATGCGCAGGATGTCGTCGTATTTGCGGAAGTCCGAGTTCTCGACGACCGTTCGCCGGTAGACGGCAGGATCGAAATCACCCACGCGAATGCCGAGCCGCATGACGACGTACGCTACCAGCGTCGCCAGCATCACGCGCAGTCGGGCGAACGAGATCCGCTCTCCGCTCTTGCGCGAGGCGCGCGCTTCGAGGTCCAATCCCGGAGGCGGCCAGCCGACGCCGGGCGCGCCATCGGGCACCGGACGGGCGACTTCGGGGCTGCTTTCGAGATCATGCAGAAGGCTTTCGACCAGCCCGCGGAACGCCGGATCGCCCTCGTGTACCGGCGCCAACACCACTGAAAGGATGACGCCGAGCGTCGCCGGAATGTCGTTCCAGCGGCACGACAAGCCGGACAGGTCCGGCCGAACTCCCGGTGCTGCCGGCTCCACGGCAAAGTGCCCGGACTTCAACGTCCGGTCGGCCCAGGCCAACCCGCCCCCGGTGAACATCGCATACGTGACGTTCGACGACGGCGCAAAGCGGGCCACCTTCACGTCGAGTCCGTGCTCCCGGACAACGGAAACGGGAATGAGCGCGGCACGCAGCGTGAGATCGAGCTCGTCGCGCGTCCACGCCGCGGTCGCGGCGAGCGCGGCGCGGACGGCCGCTTCGTCGTGCGACGACACGGCAAGGCTTGCCCCGTCGCCGCCGAAGACGAACGGAAAGGAACGCCCCTCCAGCGCATTGGTCACCGCGGCAATGACCGATGCACCGGCGGTGTTGACGGCCTTGTAGCGGCCGGCTTCGATCGCCCGGGTCGAATGCACGACGTCGGTGAGCCCGATCAGCCAGTCATTCGGCAGCGGTTGGTAACGCGCCGGATCCATGATCTCCGGGAATCCCGCGAAGAAAGGCAGGCGCGCGTAAAAATCGGGGTCGGCGCGCGCATCGTTCGTATCCATTGGCTCCTTGGTGCGGCACGGACTTCGCATCAGCCGCGGACCGATGTTTCGATCACGCGAACCCGAGTATTGGGGGTCAGGTCGTGCGGGTCAACTGCCGGTTGCCGCCAGCGACCGGATGACGTGCGCGCTTTTCGCCCCCCCTCAATTCCGGTTTGATATTCTTCGCTTCGCTCCGCGGAGCCGTCGACGTCGTCGCACTGTCCGGATATCGAGGAGAAGAAATTGATCGGATCACTCTTGCTTTTCGCTGCGCTGGTCTGTTTCGTGCTCGCGGCCAGCGGTCTCGCCCGCCCGTGGAAGGTCGACCTGACCGCCCTCGGGCTCGCCTTCTGGGTGATGCCCCAGGTGCTGGCGCGGTTCATTTGACCTGGGGCGATCGGATCCCGCCACCGGGCGTCGGTGAAGACGGCCATCGAGCAAGAGGTCGGTCGTTGAGCGCAAGGCGTTATGTGCGATAAGGCACAGAGCTCGCCCGGCACTTCGAATATCCTCAAGGACGATGCGATGAGCCGGCGCCGACGCTTGGATTAGCCCATCCGACTCATTCATTGGTCGAGTCCGGCTCAATCGATGCATTCCGTTTCCATGGACCCGCGGACGAATCGTGACCAGTTTGACGGCACACAAGCAGCAAGCCGCGGCTCCGACTCGGCCTGGTCTCGTCGTCAGCGGCGATGGCGACAAGCTCGCGCTGGCGGGCGCACTCGACATCGTCACGCTCGCCGACGCAAGAAATTCCCTGAAGAAATGGTCGAAGCGAGGAAAGTCGCGCTCGCTTGACGTCGCCAGGCTCGACAGCCTCGACACACCCGGTGCGCTGTTCCTGTGCGGCCTGCGCGACAAGGGCGTCGAACTCACCGGCATCCGCACCGAACACCGGGCGCTGCTCGACCTCATCTGCGGGCTCGATCTCGCGCCGTTGCCGAAAGTCGAATCAGTTCCCCGGTGGCGCCAGATCGTCATCCAGCTCGGCAAGGGCGCGCACGATGCCCGGCACGAGGCGCTCGACGTCATCACCTTTGTCGGACGTGCGGCAAGCTGGACGGTCGACGCCCTGATTCACCCGGGTGCCCTGCGCCCGGCAGCGATATCGCGGCACGTTGCGGAAACCGGCATTCATGCGCTGCCCATCATCGGCCTGATGGCCGTCATGATCGCAGTGGTCATCGGCTATCAGGGCGTCGCCCAGCTGCGCCCCTTTGGCGGCGAGGACTTCACCATCAACCTGGTGGCCGTATCCGTGCTGCGCGAAATGGGCGTGCTGATCACGTCGATCATGGTCGCCGGCCGCTCCGGCTCCGCCTTCACCGCCGAAATCGGCGTGATGAAGACGCGGGAGGAAGTCGACGCGCTGAAAGTGATGGGGATCGAGCCCATGCAGGTGCTGGTGGTCCCGCGGGTGATCGCTCTTGTCATCACCCTGCCGTTGCTCACGTTCTTCGCCGACATCATGGGCCTCTTCGGCGGCGCCGCCATTTCCCAATTCCTGCTCGATGTATCGCCTACGCAATACCTTGCACGCCTGCCGCACGTCGTCGACGGCAGCGATCTCTTCGTCGGCCTGTTCAAGGCGCCGATCTTTGCTTTCTTCATCGCGATCATCGGCTGCATGCACGGGCTCCGGGTGAGCGGGTCGGCGGAGAGTGTCGGCCGGGAGACCACCCGAGCCGTGGTGAAATCGATCTTCCTCGTCATCGTGCTCGACGCGTTCTTCTCCATCCTGTTCGAAAAGCTCGGCGTATGACCGCCCGGACCAAGGCGCATGCCGAGCCGATCCTTTCCGCGCGGGGCATCGTCAACCGGTTCGGCAGGCAGGTGGTGCACGACAAGCTGGATCTGGAAATCCTGCGCGGCGAAATCATCGGCATCGCCGGCGGATCAGGATCGGGCAAGTCGGTGCTGCTGAAGACGCTCGTCGGTCTCCACAAGCCGGATGCCGGTGAGGTTCTCGTGAACGGCAAGGCGGTTCAATCCATCGGCGCCGCGGAAAAGGCGGCTCTCATCGGCGTGCTGTTCCAGCAGGGCGCGTTGTTCTCGTCGCTGTCGGTCGCGCAGAACATCATGCTGCCGATGCGCGAACATACGACACTGCCGGCCAGCGAACAGGAACAGGTCGCGGCGATGAAACTGGCGCTTGCCGGCTTGCCCGCAGACAGCGGGATCAAGTTTCCCTCCGCGCTTTCCGGCGGCATGGTGAAGCGCGCCGCGTTCGCGCGGGCGCTCGCGCTCGACCCGAAGATTCTCTTTCTCGACGAACCGACTTCCGATCTCGACCCGATCGCCGCCAGCGGCATCGACGCGCTGATACGGCAGCTCAACGACAGCCTCGGAATCACCGTCGTCATCGTCACGCACGATCTCACAACGCTGTTCACCATATGCCGCCGCATCGCCGTGCTGGTCGACAGGAAAATTACCATCGACACGCCCGACAAGCTGATGAAGTCCGGCCATCCGTGGATTCACGAATTCTTTCACGGGCCGCGAGCGGAAGGCGCAATGAAAGCAAGGGAAACAAGCCATGGAAACTGACGAGCACTATTTCTTCGAGGGGCTGTTCATCATCGTTTTCGCCGTTGCCGCGGCAATTTTTGCCGTGTGGCTGGGAAGCACCGGACGCCACGACGACGTGGTCTACCGCATCCACTTCCCCGACTCGGTCAGCGGGCTCGCGGTCGGCGATCCGGTGAAATTCCGCGGAATCGATGTCGGCACGGTCAAGTCGATGAGCATCGATCCGGACAATTCGCGCCTGGTGCTCGTGGACGTGAGATTGCGCAAGGAAACCCCGGTCAAGACCGACACCCGGGCCAGCCTCGCGCTGAAGGGCATCACCGGTGTCGTCTTCATCGAGCTGAACGGCGGAGATCCGGCGGCGAAGTCACTGCTCGCGGTCACGCCGCAGGATACGATGCCCGAGATTCCGTCGGAAAAAACCGGCCTCAAAGCCATGCTCGACGACCTGCCGAAGGTGATCGCGAAATTTTCGGCCATCGAGGACCAGGTCAAGAAAGTCGTGACGAGCGTCGGCGGGTTGACGGACAAGGTCAAGGACAACCCTTCGCTGCTGCTGAGACGCCCCGAGAAGGAAAGCAATGATTCCGGACGGAAGTGACCGGCGTCCGAGCGGAGGCCTGGCCGGTCGGCCCGACGCAATGCAGCGCGTCATCGGTGACACGCAGCGCCTGGCGCCAGCCACGCAACGCCGCACCTCGTCGGCATCCCGCCGCGCCTGAAGCCAGCCGCGTCAGAGGGGCGCGCGCTTTTCTGCCGACGCGGTCCTCTGCCACGGCGCTTGCGTCTGTCGGGTGAGGGCGCTGCAATCGCTCGCTTCTCCTGAACCGGGGTCGGCGAGCGCGATGAGCGACAGGAAAGGGTTGATCGCCGCCAGCGCAAGCGCGGCGACACCCCGCGCTCCCATGCGACCGGCGTCGACTGCGACATCGGGGTGCGCGAAGTCGCCCCGTACGGAGATCGGTCCCCGCAGCGCGAAGAGGCTTGACCGCTTCGGGCTCGGGACGAGCGTCAGGCTCAAGGTTTCCTTCGCAAGGTCGACGCTGCCCGTGCCGACGATCCGGGTCACGTCGGTATCGAGCAGCAGGGTGCCGATCTTCATGATGCCGTGCACGACGTCGAAGTCGGCGACTCCGCAGCGGATGTCGATGAGCTGGTCGCCGGCGATCTGCTGCAGCATCATTTCCGGCAGATGCGCTGCAATCTGCTCCATCAGCAGTTTGCTTACCTTGCCGCCCTCGACGACCAGGCCGACCTTGCCGTCGGCGGTCGCCAGCATGCGCGCGATGGAGTCGCCGCGTCCCACCAGTTCGATCGCGCCATTGATCTGCCCGATGCTGTTCTGCGCGAGCGCGACGGTCGGAAGCAGCTTCCCCAGCAGCAGCCTGCGCACCCTCATCTTGGCGTGCGCCTGGATCGGAGTCTGCTGCCCGTCGAGGCGTATCACGCCGTCGAGGTGACCGCCGGCGACGCTGAAATCGAGCGGTTCGAGCGTCAATACCGAGTCGCGCATTTGCAAACGCGCGGTCAGATGTTCGAGCGGCAGCGCCTTGGGACGGAGGATCGTTTGCGCTGTCAGATGCACGTCCGCATCGACGGACGTCCAGCGATCCTGCCTGAAGGGCCGGGCGGGCAGCGCGCGCGAACCGGGCCCCGCGTTGCGCTCCGCGACGTTGCGGCCCCGGAGGCCCGTCTGCGGCGCCGGCGATACGCCTTGCGCGCCGACCACCGGTCCGAGATCGGCCAAATTGAGCGATTTGAACCCCAAGTCGCCCCGCAGCGAGGAGCGTGCGGCGCTGCGGGTGAGGTGCATCGATCCCGCGACGTCGCTCTGGCCGATCCGGCCGGAGAATTTCTCGAAATGCCACTGGTCCGCACCATGCGTCAGGTGTCCGGCGAGGCTGTAGGCGCGCGTCTCCGGCAAAGGAATGTCGAGCAGATCGAAGAGCTCGGCAAGGCTGCCGCCGCGCAGCGCAAGGTTCACGTCGACCGCGGAGTTTTTCACCAACCCGGTAACCGTGCCTTTCGCCCGGACCGACGTCGGGCCGACGGTTGCGACGACCGCCAGCGGAAACGGCGTCCGCTCGTCCTGCAACCCGAGCACCTCGCCCCCGCTGCCGTTCGCCGCAAGCGGCAGCCCGAGGTACCTTCCCTTGGCCGTGAATGCGATTCCGGGCTCGGCGGCGCCCGTCTGCGCCGGCGCGGTCGCGGGCTGCCGGGTCGAAATCTCCACGACCATGGAGGTATTCTTCGGCGGATCGTCGTAGCCTACCCGGCCGTCGGCAAGCGTGAGCCGCCCTATCGACAGTCGCGCGTCCTCGTTCTGCTGATCCCGATCGAGCAACCAGTTCTTCCGCCCGTCGGCGCCGCGCTCAAAAAATACCACCGGCCGATCGAGTCGCACCTCCGGCAGGAAAAGTCGTCCTGCAAACAGGCTTGGCAGGTCGACCGACAGATCGACCGCCGTTGCCGCAATCATCTGCTTTTCCCGGGCCCACGGCGGATTCGCGAACGTCACATCGAGCGCCCGCAGACGGACCTGCGGCCAGTCGAATTTCCACTGCAGATCGCCGTTGATCGCCAGCTGCCGGCCGGTCCTTTCCGTGATCAGGCGGGCGATCGTGCTGCGCAGGTCGCTCGTGTTCAACAGCACGGCGCCCGCGGCGATCAGCAAAGCCAGTACGCCGACGAGCGAGCCGATCCATTTCAAGCTACGGGACATCGCGAACCGTCATGGTTAACTGCGACGATCCTTCATATCGCATAACGCGGACGCAGTCTGTTCGATATCGAACACATCGGTGCGCGGCGTAACTCCGGGCATATATTTCGGGGTTACGGCCATGACTCCACTGCGTGCCCGCCCTGCGGTTTGCCCGATCGCCGTCGACCGTCGACCGTTGACCGTTGACCAGCACACACGCCGGAAACTCATCCGAAGCCGAAGGCGCGTATATTCGGGCGCACCACAGCATCTGCCGGGGTGCCTCGATGGCTCGATCCCGGTTTCTCGTTGCCTGCACCCTTCCGGCTCGACCGTGATCGAGTGCCCCGCACGTTCCAGTTGGCCTAATCCGGATCTGACGCCATGCACGTGTCGACCACCGTAACGCGCTCCGAACTGGGCGGCATCCTCGCGCGGCGCCGTGCAGCCAGGGCAACCGAAAGCATCCACATAAACCTCTCCGGGCAGCAGGCGAACAGCCTTCTGCACGACGGTCACGCCTGGAAAGACTTTGCCCGCGCGACGCTGGCCGGTACACGCCGCGCGATGCGCTCGGCCCGAACGGGCGGCGCGCCGATGCTGGTCCACGCGAGCTTCGCTTTCGTGCACGCTGTTGAGCGCGGGGCCCGCCTGAAGGAGCCGCTGCGCTCCGCGGTCGAAACCATCCTCCAATGCGAAGCGCTGGCCCTGTCGGGCGCGGTGCCCGCCTGCGTCGTGCGCCTCGGCTATCTGTACGGCCCGGCGAGCGGTGATCTGCGCGCCTATCGCACCGCCTTTCACCTCGACCGGCCGTACTGGTCCGGTCCGCCCGAGGCGCTCCAATACCATCTCCATCAGTTCGATGCCGCCTCGGCCCTGATCGCCGCCGCCAAGTCGAAAAACGTCGGAAAGATCCTCTACGCGACCGACGGTCGCGCGATTTCGTTCCGGCGCCTGATGGATGCGTTCGCGCGTCGGGTCGGCCGGCGAACCCCGCTGCATCTGCCGCTGTTCTCGAAGCCCCTCGCCAGGATAATCGTTCGGGAGGAACACATGCAGCAAACGGCACTTCCGATGCCGGCACGGGCGCCGACGCCGCGCGTGCCGGGATGGAAGCCGAAGTTTGGGGACTTCCGGGAAGGTCTCGACCAGGTCGTCAGGGCTTGGGACATCTGAGGCCGCGCGCGGCATTTGTGCATTGGCGTACAGACCGGGCATGCGCCACGGTGGACCATGTCTGAACGACGCACAGGACAGGCCAGCCTGACAACGCCAACCGCGTCGCGGAGATCGCAAATCCCGATGCACAAGCCCGTCGCATTTAATCTGCTGGCCGGTTTCCTGCTGCTGAATCTCGCCGGTTGCGGCGACGTGGCGACATTGCCGGAGTCCGCGGGAGTCGGCCCCAGTCCGGCCTTGCCGCTGCCACATCCGACGCTCATTCCGACGGTCCACATCGCCCCGGCCAAGGGCTGGCCCGCCGGCGCGACGCCGGTGGCTGCGGCCGGGCTTGCAGTGAATGCCTACGCAGCCGGACTCGATCACCCCCGCTGGCTGTACGCCCTGCCCAATGGTGATGTGCTCGTTGCCGAAAGCAATGGCCCGCCCCGGCCGGACGACGCGGGCGGTATCAAGGGCTGGGTGATGAAGCTGTTCAGGCAACGCGCGGGCGGAGGCACTCCAAGCGCCAACCGCATCACGCTGCTGCGCGACGCGGATGGGGACGGCATCGCGGAGACGCGAACGGTCCTCTTGGCAGGACTCAATTCCCCGTTCGGCATGGCGCTCGTCGGCAACGACCTCTATGTCGCCAACACCGATTCGATCATGCGGTTTCCCTACACCGCGGGCGATGCGCAGATCACCGCGCCGGGCGTAAAGGTTGTCGAACTCCCCGCAGGCACGATCAACCATCACTGGACCAAGAACATCGTTGCGAACCGCGATGGCTCGCGTCTCTATGTGACGGTGGGCTCGAACAGCAATGTCGGTGAAAACGGCATGGAGAACGAGGTCGATCGCGCCGCCATCCTGGAGGTCGATCCCGCAACCGGCCGCGCACGCCTGTTCGCCTCGGGATTACGCAACCCGAACGGGCTGGATTGGCAGCCGCAAAGCGGCGCGCTCTGGACCGCGGTCAATGAACGCGACGAGCTTGGCAGCGACCTCGTTCCCGACTTCATGACGGCGGTGCAGGATGGCGCTTTCTACGGCTGGCCCTACAGCTATTACGGCCAGCACGTCGATGTGCGGGTGAAACCCCCGCGTCCCGACCTGGTCGCGCGTGCCATTGCTCCTGACTATGCGCTCGGCACGCATACCGCGTCGCTCGGGCTCGCGTTCTATCGCGGAAGTCTGTTGCCGCAGCGCTATGCCGGCGGGGCGTTCATCGGCCAGCACGGCTCGTGGAATCGCAATCCACGAAGCGGCTACAAGGTCGTATTCGTCTCGTTTGCCGATGGACGCCCTGTGGGGGTTCCTGAGGACGTGCTTACCGGCTTCGTCGATGCACAGGGCGATGCTCTCGGCCGGCCCGTAGGCGTGGCGGTCGACCGGGCGGGCGCTCTGCTCGTCGCGGACGACGTCGGCAATGTCATCTGGCGCGTGACGCCGGCCGCGTCAACGCGGTAGTTTCGCCGCGTTGGATAGGCTGGCGAACAGAACAATGCGGTCGAGCGGAGGAACTTCGTCCTGCGTCACGGGATCGGGTTAAGGAGGTCGAATCCTTTGCGACCGATCCGATGGCCGTGCCAGGACGAAGGAAATGAATAACGCAGAAACAGGTGGCTGCTTCCGCGCCGCACATCGACCAGCGTTCCCCACGGCGCATCGCGCGGTGCGAACGCCTTTCCCATGACCAGTCCGAGCCGCCGGTCGGCGGCGTCGCGACCGGCAATCTGCGGCGCGAGTGTCAGGAACTGCTCGTCGACCAGGCGTTCCGCGTAAAAGTCGCCAAGCAGTCGAGGTCCGCCCTCGACGAGGATCCGCTTGCCGCGGCTCGCCCGACAAACTTCGTCCAGTATGGCACGCGCCGGGATCGCGCTCGCGCCGCGATGAATCGCACGAATCTCCACGGACTCGGGCGCGCTTTGCTTGCGCAAGCGCCTTGCGCCCGCGGTCGTCGTAACGATCAACACAGGCACCTTGCCGGAGGAAAACACGGGCAAACGCAGATCGACATCGCCGCTGCCGCTGACGATCACGTTCAACGGCGTCGCGGGTTTGCCCAGCGCTTTGCGCAGCTGCAGATATTCATCGGCGAGCCGGGGGAAAATGGCTCCGGACGTCCAGACGTGCCGGCGGTCGGCGCCCAGCGTGCCGGAGCCGATGATCACCACGTCGACAACGGCGCGCAGCAGGCCCATCACCATCCGATCCTGGGCGCTGAAACCGCTGATGTCCCCGCCGCTGGCGTGTCCCTTCGTATTGAGCGAGACGACCCCGTCCAGCGTGGTGACGAAGTTGCTCACGACATGCGGGCGCGAGCGCGGCACCGGCATGCGCATGGATCCGTACAGGCGCGCCAGCTTGGTCGGCAGCGGCAGCACCTTGCCGCGCTTCGTTTCGAAAATCGTCTCGAGAGGTGCGAGAGAGGCCGATCGGGGCGCGGGCATCGTGTCGGTTGTCCTTCATTCCAGCTGGCTGTTTCGGGGAGCGCGATCCGTCATCGTCGCCGCATGCCACGCCCGGGTCCGCGCCGGGACATACGGGACGCGCCACGCGTCATTGCACGGTGGCTCCGACTTGAGCAATATCAAAGCATCGAACGAAGAAAAGCCGAAGATTCACTGTGGGGACCCTGCAGGTTGTCGATGCATGGTCTTGGTATTGGTCAGCACGAAGACCGAATGGTTCGCGGATGATCGGAACCCTCGAGCCGGCCTCGGCGACCGGATGACATTGGGTCCGGGCGGCACTATTGTTTATCCTGCGTCCATGACGAAGTCCACTCCGGAGCAAAAATTGTTCAAAGTATTGCTTCCCGTAGACGGTTCCGCGTGCGCGATCCGCGCGACCCAGAAACTGCTGGACACGCTGGTCTGGTACAAGGAGCACCCTCAGATCGACCTCCTCGCGGTACACCTCCCGGTGCCGCGCCTGCGTGGAATGAGCACCGTCGTGAGCAAGGAGATGCTCGACCGCTACTACGCCGAGGAATCCGAAGAAATGCTTGCGCCGAGCAGGAAGCTGCTCGAATCCTCGAGCGCGAAGTACACCGCGCACACCGTCGTGGGACCGATCGCCGAGGGCATCATCGAGCAGGCGAAACAATCGGGAAGCGATGTCATCTACATGGGCACGCGCGGCATGACGGCGCTCGCCAACATGGTGCTGGGATCGGTCGCGACCAGGGTTCTCCATCTGGCGCACATCCCCGTCGTGCTGATCCACTGAGACAGTGCTGTTCGCGCCGGAGCCGGATTTCAAACATGAAGCGCGGTTCCGGAAACGGCGTTGCCGGCGCAGTCGCAGCGGATCCCGTGCTTTCACAACGATTAGGATTGCGTCTTTCGAAATCGTCGGGAAAGCCGCACCGTTGGAAACATCGGCATGGAGGCTGCCGCCGCGATCAATGCCTGTGCCCCCGCTGCACCGGCGCACGCGGGGGTTCGTGGACGAGCAGGTCGACCTGATCGAGCGTGTCCGCCGTCCGCTCGAATGCCGGATCCGGGACGCCGATCCAGCGCACCCGCAGGTACCCGTGTCGGTCGACCAGAAACTCGACGTGCATCCGAGCGCCTTCGTTCGACCCATCGGCCTCACCCGCGAACATTGCGTACGCATTGGCCACCTCGGGACTCGCCATCGCGAAGATCGACTCGCCGTCTCCCGCGATTCCGGCATCGACCGCGCTTGAAGACGCGCTCGCCGGCACGGCGATGACCCGCGCTCCCGCCGCGCGCAGGGCCCGTTCATTCATCGCGAGCTGGCGCAGGCGCGGGAGCGACTCCGGCAGCGTGTAGAAGACCAGCAGCGTGACGCGGCCTTCCCGCTGTCGCTCGAGCGACTCCTGCGGACGTCCGATGAACTCGAACGCGAAATCGGGCGCGACGACGGGACGCAACGGCTTGACGCGATCCGTCATCGCGGCGGCGTTCCGCGCCTCCGATTGGGCGTCGAGAAACTGGATCAGGTCCCAGATATCCGCGTCGCCCAGCAGCGATGCGAATCCGGGCATCGGCGTTCCCGGGATGCCGTGCGCGATCCACCAGAAGAGGTCTCCTTCGCGGCGGTTCGGCACGCGCTCGGTCAGACTTGCCGGCGGCAACGGAAGTGAGGTTGCCGCGGCGCCATCACCTTGGCCATTCCTGCCATGGCAGCCGATGCAGTGCACGGCGTAGAGACGAGAGCCGCTGGCGATCGCATCCGCCGTGTAGCGGACCGGCGACGTCGAATAGGTCGTCGGGTGCGCGGGAACGACGAGCAGCCACGCGAAAAGGCCCGCGGGAACGACGACACCCGCAAGAGCGGCGAACCGGATGCGGGGCGGCCGGCCGAGCAGCCCGCTCACCAGGATGGCGACGGCAATGCACGCGGTGGCGCCGGCCGCGGCCAATACCAGCTGGACCCAGGCGGCTTCCTCGATTCGCTGCCAGCCCAGCGTGTGATCGAACGGCCAGACCGGAGGCTGATGCGACGCGGGTACCGTAACGCCAAGCGCACCGACGATGAGCACCACGCCGGTTCCGGCCACGATTTCCAGGACGGCGTTGCGCCGGAGCCGGCGCGGCGCAGCGCGATCCCCTGCCGCCAGACGTGGCGTCACGTATCCGCGGTTCGCCATGGCCAGGACCAGCATCGCCGCAAACAGCCCGAGCTTCGTCAGCAGGAGCCGGCCGTAGTCGGTGCCGAAAAGCGCCGGCACGTCGCCCACGAGATGCCAGGCGTTGCTGAGGCCGCTGGCGAAGAGAACGCCGACGCTTGCCATGCCCAGGTTCGAAAAGCGCCGAGTTACCCGCGCAATCCCGTCGAGCGTTAGAGTGCCACCTAGGCAACGGACGAACGCCGGCAGCGCGCCGAGCCACGCGCCCGCAGCGAGCAGATGCGCGACATCGGCGGCGATCTGGGTGCCGTCGTCGAGACCCTGTCGGGCGACGGCGTGTCCCACCCATGCGAGCGAACCGAGATACGCGGCGGCAGCCACGGCTGCACCGATCGCAGCGGTCGACCTGCGCCATCCGCTGGCCGATCCCCCCAGCGCCAGCAGCGCGCCACCAAGCACGAGGACGAGGCCGAGACGCAGGGTCCAGACGCGACCGAACAACGTACTGCCGACGACCTGGCCGAGCGTTTCCCGATTGATGGCCTGTCCGATGGGCGTCCCGCTCATGACGGCGGCCTCGGCGGCGAACCAGATCGCGCCCGAGACGATGCCCGCGATGACGCTCCAGCGCGTGGCCGCGAGAACCCGGTGGTCGATGGACTCGCCGACGGCGCCTGCTCCATCGCGCGCGAATCGCCAAGCGGGTCGTGCCACCGCGATCGCGAACACGATCTCGCCGAACAGCAGCATGGCCGACGCATAGTGGACCGCCCGCGCGGCGACGAACAGCGCGCTCATCAGCTTTGGTGCGCCGTTGGCGGCCGCACCGGCCTACGGTGCGACATCGAACGTGAAGGCACCCTCGCTCACGTGGGTGTCGACCGCCAGCACGCGCCACTTCACCCGATACGTGCCCGGCGCGAGCGTCGGCAGGGACACCCGGAGCAGCGTGGCATTCGCGCGATCGACCTCCGGATCACCCTTGTCGACGCGCTTCCCATCACGGTCCTCCACGCGCACCTCGCTGAATGCCGGTTCGAGTCGCTGGGTGAACCGCAGCTCGAGCCGCGGCGGTGACCGGTGAACCATGCTGCCGGCGGCGGGTGTTGCCCGGTCGAGGGAAGCGTGCGCGCCGGCAAGCGGGGCCGACGTCGCCAACCCGGCCAGCAGGAGGCGGGACAAGAGTCGCTTCACATCGGTCCTCGCGGTTGCGACGCCCGCGAACGCGGACACCCTCGGCGCCTATGCTCCGCGAGATGTCCTGCGAAATCAAGGCAGCGATTGCAATGAGCGGCAGCGAATCGCGCCGAAGCATTTACAATGTTCGCCGGAGAAACAGGCGGGACGCGAGGGCGGTGTCCCCGTTTCCCGATGAAGGAGATGCGCCGTGACCGCTGTCATTCCCCGCGTCTGCGTCATGGGCCACCCCGTCGCGCACTCGCGCTCGCCGATGATCCACGGCTACTGGCTCGCGCAACTCGGCATCGACGGACGATATGAACTCAGGGACCTTTCGCCTGGGGACTTTCCCGAGTTCTTCACTCACCTTCCGGGCCACGGTTATGTCGGCGGCAACATCACCGTCCCGCACAAGGAGGCGGCGTTTCGCCTGGTGCACCGCCGTGACGAGGTGGCCGAAGCGGTCGGCGCCGTCAACACCGTCTGGCTGGAGGGCGACACGCTGATGGGTGGCAATTCCGACACCCATGGATTCATCGCCAACCTGGACGCAAGTGCGCCGGATTGGGATATCGCCGGAGGACACGCCGTCGTCCTCGGCGCCGGCGGCGCGGCGCGGTCTGCGGCCTACGGACTGATCACCCGCGGCATCGAAGTATCGCTCGTCAATCGTACCGTGCAGCGGGCCGACGAGCTCGCCCGGCATTTCGGTCCCCGCGTTCGCGGCCACGGCCACGACGCGCTGCCGCGACTGCTTGCCGCGGCAGATCTGCTCGTCAATTGCACGTCGCTCGGCATGGCCGGAAAGCCGCCGCTCTCGTTTGACCTCGGCCCTCTGAAGCGAAGCGCGGTCGTTTGCGACATGGTCTACGTGCCGCTCGAGACGCCGCTGCTGGCCGATGCCCGCGCGCGCGGGCACCGGACCGTCGACGGCCTCGGCATGCTGCTGGAGCAGGCCGGCTTCGGCTTCGAGAAATGGTTCGGCGTGATGCCGAAAGTGGACGACCGATTGCGCCGCATGCTCGAAGCCAATATTCGCGCCAAGACCTGAATCACTTCGCGCGACGCTCGACGATTTGTCGAGCGAAGCCGGCGAGCCCTACACCGCGAAGGGACGCGGACGGCCTTCGCTACCCGGCGAAGCGGGCGAGCTTCTCCCGGAACTCGGCCGAGAACGGCACCGCCCGCCGCGTATCGAGCGAGGCTTGCACGACGACCAGCGTCGCGCGCACGCGCACGTCGGTGCCGGCCTTCGCTTCGACCGAAAGCGCAAGCGAGCTGGCGCCGATCTTCTTCACCGCAAGGCAAAAGCGCAGGATTTCGCCGACCTTGCTCGGCGCGAGAAAGTCGCATTCGAGGTGCGCCATCGGGATCCCGTGCCGGCCCTCGCTGTGGAATCGCGCGAAGTCGACGCCCAGCCCCTCGTTGAACCAGTCCTCGACCAGCTCGTTGAACAGCACGAAATACTGCGGGTAGAAAACGATGCCCGCCGGGTCGCAATGGTGGAAGCGGATCTGCTTCGCCGATTCGAACGGTGCGGGCATGGTCATGGCTCGGTTGCTCCGGAGGAAGTTGCAATGCGCGGATCGCGGGCGGTGACGCGATCGACGAAACGGGTGACGGCCTCGATCACCGCTTCCGGCTGATCCCGGTGCGGCGAATGTCGGCAGTCCTTGAGCTCCAGCAGCTCGACGTCGCGCACGTTCGCGCCGATGCGCCGCATCTGCTCCATCGTCCCGTACTCGTCGTCCTCGCCCTGGATCGCGAGCACCGGGCACGCGATCGGCGGCAGGTACTCCTCGATGTTCCAGCCGCGGAATTCCGGCGCGAGCCAGATGCGGTTCCAGCCCCAGAATGCCGAGTCGGCGTCGGCATGATAGCGGGCGAGCCTGGCGCGGAGGCCGGTCGTCTCGTAGGCGGTCTTCGCGGCGGCGATGCTGGCGACCGAAACGTCCTCGACCATCACGTGCGCCGCCAGCGTGATGACGGCCGTCACGGGCCGTGCTCCGGCCCCGGCGTGGATCAGCGCAATCGACCCGCCGTCGCTGTGTCCGATCAGGATGGGTCGCGCGATCGAAAGACCATCGAGGAATTGCGGCAGGGCAGAGAGAGCCTCGTCGTGCATGTAGCGAACGGTCCTGGGCTCCGCCAGCGGATCCGAATTTCCGTAGCCGTAGCGCGAGCAGACGACGGCGTCGCAATTCGTCGCGTGCGCGACGCGGCCGGGGAAATCCCGCCACATCGCGACGGAGCCGAGCCCCTCGTGCAGGAATACGAGCGTCGGGCGCCCGCCCCGAGCGATCTCGATCCGCTCGTACTCGATGCGGCGCGACGCGACCGTGGCAAACGGCATTCAGACCCCGAGATGTTTGTGCAGCACGTCCGGCTGCGCCAGCAGCGTGCGGCTGTCGCCTTCGAACGCGACCCGTCCCTTCACCAGGATCACGTTGCGGTCGGCGATCGCCGTGACGGCCCGGTAGTTCTTGTCGACGATCAGCGTCGCGATGCCGTGCGCTCGGATATCGCCGATGATGCGCCAGATCTCCGTGGCGATCTGCGGGGCGAGCCCTTCCGTCGCCTCGTCGAGGATCAGCAGGTCGGGATTCGTCATCAGCGCACGGCCGATCGTCAGCATCTGCTGCTCGCCGCCGGACAGCTGCCAGCCGCCGTTGTCGAGGCGCTCGGCGAGGCGCGGAAACGTCGAGAGAACACGCTCGAACGTCCAGTCGCGGCGGCCATCGGGGCCCGCGCGCGCCGCCATCACCAGGTTCTCGCGCACCGTGAGGTTCGGAAAGATGCCGCGGCCTTCCGGAACGTACGCGACACCCTGCCGCGCCACGAGGAAGGGCTCGGCACGCGTCATCGGGCTGCCGCATACCCACACCTCGCCGTGACGCGGCTTGACGACGCCGAGCATGCTGCGGATCAGCGTGCTCTTGCCCATGCCGTTCCGGCCCATCAGCCCGACCGTCTCGCCACGGCCGATGCGGAAATCGACGCCGTGCAGGACGTGGCTCGCGCCGTAGTACGTGTGCAATTCCCGCGCCTCGAGCAGCCATTCGCTCATGGCCGGGCCCCCCGACAGGCGGCGCCGGCGGCGGCGCGCGCGTCCGAATGCTCCGCAGGCACGTTCACGCCGCCGTACCCTCCGAATCCGTCCCGAGGTAGGCCTGGCGGACCGCGGCGCTTGCGCGAATCTGGTCCGGCGGGCCGCTTTCGAGCACCTGCCCGTTGACCATTACGGTGATGACGTCGGCGACGGCGAACACCGCGTCCATGTCGTGCTCGACCAGCAGGATCGCGTGCAGGGGCGCGAGTTTCTTCAGCAGCGCGACCATGCGGACGGCTTCTTCGGCCCCCATGCCGGCCAGCGGCTCGTCGAGGAGCAGGACGTCCGGTCGCGTCGCGAGCACCATCGCGATCTCGAGCTGGCGCTGCTCGCCGTGCGACAGCGCGGAAGCGACGCGGCTGCCGCGTCCGGCGAGCCCCGCCGCATCGAGCGCCTGGTCCGCCGCTTCGCACACGGGCTTGTAGGCGAGGGCGTCGGCGAAAAGTTGCAATGCGCGCGGGGCGCGCGATTGCGCCGCGAGCCGGCAATTCTCGAACGCCGTGAATGCCGGAAAGATGTTCGTCTTCTGATAGCTGCGGCCGATGCCGATCCGCGACCGGCGATCGGCGGATTCGCCCGTGATGTCCTCGCCTTTGTACGTGATGCTGCCTCTCGAAGCCGCGAGATCCCCCGACAGCATGTTGATGAGCGTCGTCTTGCCGGCGCCATTCGGGCCGAGCACGGCGTGCAGCTTTCCGCGCTCGAGTTCGATCGCCACGCCGCTCACGGCAGCGAGGCCGCCGAAGAAGCGCGTCAACCCTTGCGTCGCGAGAATGGCGTCACTCATCGTCGGCCTCGCCGACCAGCGTGCGCCGGAAGCGCCCGGCGACGCTGGCGAGGCCGCCCGGCAGGAAGATGACCAGCATGACGATCGCCGCGCCGAGCAGCAGTTGCCAGTGGCGGGTGAGCGCCTGGAAGATCTCCGCCAGCGCGACGAACGCGAACGCGCCGACAATGGCGCCGTAAAGGCTGCCGACGCCACCGAGGATCAGCATCAGCAGCACGTTGCCCGACTGGTGCCACGACAGGAGCTCGGGATTCACGAAACCGAACTGCAGCGCGGACAGGTAGCCCGCGAGACCGGCAAGCGCACCGGCCAGCGTAAAGCTCGCGAGCTTGTAGCGGTACACGGGAAACCCCAGCGAGCGCATCCGGTGCTCGTTGCTGCGGATCCCCATGAGCGCGCGGCCGAACGGCGACCGCAGAATCGTGCGCAGGAACGCGAACACGCCGAGCAACAGCAGGAGGACGAAATAATAGACGTGCGTGGTATTGCCGAGATCGAACGGCGTGAAGCCGCCGATCGCCGCGACCGGCTTGAAATTCATGCTGATTCCGTCGGACCCGCGGCCGAACTTCGTGTCGTGGAAGACGAAGTAGAACATCTGCGCAAACGCCAGAGTGACCATGATGAAGTAGATGCCCTTCACCCGAACCACGAACACGCCGACGGCCAGCGCGGCAATCCCGGTCGCCAGAATCGCCGCCGGCAAGGTCAGCCAGAGGTTTGCCGCTTCGTACTTGGGCGCCATCAATCCGAGGGTATACGCGCCGATGCCGAAGAACGCCGCGTGGCCGAAGGAGACGAGCCCGGTGTAGCCGACGAGCAGGTCGAGCGACAGCGCGAAGATCGCGAGGATCATCACCTTGGTGACGAGCTCGGTATAGAACGCCGAGCCGGCAACGGGGAACAGCGCGAGGAACACGAGGGCGGCACCCAGTGCGATCCGCTTCCGGCTCACCTCGGCGCCCCCGTACGAGCAAGGATCGGGTCATCGCAGGGCGAGAGGTCCGCGCGGCTGCTACGCATCATCCGACCCGTTTGAACATGCCCTCGGGGCGCCAGAGCAGGATCACGGCCATCAGCAGGTAGACGGTGACGCCGGCCGCCTCGGGGATCAGCACCTTGCCGAAGGTGTCGGCGAGACCGATCAGGAGCGCCGCCGCCAGAGCGCCCCAGATCGAGCCGATGCCGCCGATCACCACGACGACGAAGCAGATGATGAGCACCTGGGTGCCCATTCCCGGATAAACCGACGATACCGGCGCCGCGATCATCCCGGCGAATGCGGCCAGCGCGACGCCCAGCGCGAACACGAGCCGGTAGACAAGATTGATGTTGAGCCCCAGCAACGAAACCATCTCGCGATTCGACGCGCCGGCGCGGATCATCATCCCGACCCGGGTGCGGTGGATCAGCACGTAGAGCAACCCCGCGAGCGCGAGGCAGACGGCCGACATGAACAGCCGATACACCGGATAGGAAAGCGTTGAGGTCAGCGGAATCGACCAGTTGAAAACGGCGGGCACCGCGACGCCGTGCACGTCGTTGCCGACGATGAGGCTGCGCAGCTCCTCGAAGACGAGGATCAGCCCGTAGGAAAGCAGCACCTGCTCGAGGTGATCGCGCTTGTACAGGCGGGAGAAGAGCGCCCACTCGAGCACGATGCCGAGGAGCACCGAGAGCACCACGCCGACGACGATGGCGACGAACAGATTGCCCGTGAGCGACGCCAGCGTGAACGCCATGTACGCGCCGATCATGTAGAAG
This sequence comes from Betaproteobacteria bacterium, assembly GCA_031360485.1. Lineage (GTDB taxonomy): Bacteria > Pseudomonadota > Gammaproteobacteria > Burkholderiales > Casimicrobiaceae > CAIWHR01. The sequence goes on from JANMBN010000072.1 coordinate 19,645, forward strand.
CTGCCATGGGCCAGGTTGATGATGCCCATGATGCCGAAGATCAGCGTGAGGCCGCTCGCCACGAGGAACAGGAGAAGCCCGTACTGGACGCCGTTCAGAAGCTGGATCAGCAGCGAATAGATGTCCATGTCGAGGCGCCGGCGTTCGAAAAAAATCACGCGGGCAGACGGGACGTCCACCCGCGCGACAGTTTACAGCCTGCGGCGTCAGAGCTTGCAGCCGCGCGGCGGGTCGGTCAGGTCCTTGACCGCGACGCCGATCACCTTGTTCTCCTTGCCTTCGACCTTGCGCAAATAGATGTCGTGGATCGGATTGTGGCCCTTGTTGAGCGCGAGCGATCCGCGCGGGCTGTCGAGCTTCGCCGCTTCCATCGCCTTCACGAGGTCGGCGCGCTTTGCCGTGTCGCCCTTGACCGCGTTCATTCCGACGATGAGGAGTTGCGCCGCGTCGTAGCCCTGCACGGCGTACACGTCCGGCTCGGCCTTGTATGCCTTGCTGTAGGCAGCGCGGAAGGCGTTGTTCTTCGGGTTGTTGAGACCGTCGCCGTAGTGCAGCGTGGTCAGCAGCCCCTGCGCGGCGTCGCCCTGCGCTTCCAGCGTGCCGTCGGTGAGGAAGCCCGCGCCGACCAGCGGGATCGTCTTGTTGAGGCCCGCCGCCGCGTAATCCTTGACGAACTTCACCGCGCCGCCGCCGGCGAAGAACACGTAGACGACGTCGGGCTTCAACGCCGCGATCTCGGTCAGGTACGACTGGAACTCGACCTGCGGGAACGGCAGCGACAGCTCCTTGACGACCTTGCCGCCGCCCGCTTCGAACGATTCCTTGAACCCGCCGACCGACTCGTCGCCGGCAGCGTACTTCCACGTCAGCGTGACGGCCGTCTTCTTCTTCTGCTCGGCCATCACCTTGCCCATCGCGATGCCCATCTGCGAATTCGAGAACGACGTCCGGAACACGTTGGCCGCGCACAGCGGGCCGGTGATGTCGTCGGCGCCGGCATTGGGGATCACGAGCAGCGTGTTGTTGTCGCGCGCGACCTTCGACATGGCGAGGGCCACCCCGGAGTGCACGGTGCCGACCAGCACGTCGACCTGGTCGCGCTTGATCAGCTTGTTGGCGTTGTCCGGCGCCTTCGCGGGATCGGATTCGTCGTCGACGGTGTAGTACTCGATCTCGCGGCCGCCCAGCTTGCCGCCGGACTCGTCGATCGCGAGCTTGAAGCCATTGGTGATGGCGGTGCCCAGTGCGGCGAACGTGCCGGTGTAGGGCAGCATCAGGCCGATCTTGACCTTCGGCTGTTGCGCCAGCGCCGCGCCCGCGGACAGCAGCAGGCCGGCGGCGATGCCCGCCACCGCGATGGCGCCGCAACGGCGCCCGATGTTGCGTGTCGCTTTCATGACCCCTTCCTCCCTTGGTATGCGTATGCGCGCATCCGGCGGCGCTCCCTCGGAGCGCCTCCGGCCGTCACGCTGCCCTGGCACGCAGCTTGAAGCGCTGTATCTTACCCGTAGCGGTCTTCGGGAGCTCGTCGATGAACTCGATCCAGCGCGGATATTTGTACGGCGCCAGCCGTGCTTTCACATGCTGCCGCAGCTCCTCGGCGAGCGCGGTCGACGGCGCGTGGCCCTTGTTGAGCACGATGAACGCCTGCGGCTTCACCAGCTGCTCGGCGTCCGCCTTGCCGATCACCGCCGCTTCCAGCACCGCCGGGTGCGTCACCAGCGCCGACTCGACCTCGATCGGCGACACGTAGATTCCGCCGACCTTCAGCATGTCGTCGCTGCGGCCCGAGTACACGTAGTATCCGTCCGCGTCGATCGAGTACTTGTCGCCGCTTCGGGTCCACGGTCCCTGGAACGTGTTCCGGGTCTTCTCGCGATTGTTCCAATAGGCCATCGCGGACGTCGGCCCGTTGATCTGCAGCTCGCCGACCTGTCCGGGCGTGATCGGCTGGCCGTCGTCGCCGGCGATCCGCAGCTCGTAGCCGGGTACCGGCATGCCGCTCGTCCCGTAGCGCACCGACCCGGGACGATTCGACAGGAAGATGTGCAGCATCTCGGTCGAGCCGAGCCCGTCGAGAATTTCCACGCCGAAATGCTCGGTCCAGCGCCGTCCGATTTCCGCCGGCAGAGCTTCGCCGGCCGACGTGCAGCGGCGCATCCGCAGTTCGCCGCGCTTCGGCAAGTCGGGGCTCGCCAGCAGCGCCGCGAACAGCGTCGGGACACCATAGAAGATCGTCGGCTGATGCCGGCGCAGACGCGCGAAGACCGCCGAAGGCGTCGCCCGCTCGGCCATCAGCACCGCCGTCGCGCCGACGGCAAGCGGAAACGTCAGCGCATTGCCGAGCCCATACGCGAAAAACAGCTTCGCTGCGGAGAACACGACATCGTCTTCGCGAAGGCCCAGAATCGGCTTCGCGTAAAGCTCCGCGGTCTGGATCAGGCTGGAGTGCAGGTGCACGGCGCCCTTGGGCGCACCGGTCGAGCCCGACGAATAGAGCCAGAAACAGACGTCGTCGCAGGTCGTGTCGGCGGGCGTGAACGACGTCGAAGCCGCCGCAATCAAGTGCGCGAGCGAATGCTGTGCGCCGGCGCCGACGGCGGCGGTCGCGCCGGAAACGATCACGTGCCGCAGATGCGCATGCGTGCCGAGGATCGGCGCGAACGCCGGGAAGAGTTGCGGCGAGACGACCAGCGCGCGGGCGCGGCTGTCGCGCAGCATAAAGTCGTAGTCCTGCGTCGTGAGCAGCGTGTTCGCGGCGATCGGCACGATGCCTGCTTTGATCGCGCCGAGAAAGACGGAAGGGAAGTCGATCGTGTCGAGTTGACAGACCAGGACGCGGTCTTCCGCTTGCAGCCCGAGCCCGACGAACGCGTTGGCACAGCGGTTCACGCGCTCCGCGAGTTCGCCGAACGTGTAAGTGCCGGCATCGTCGATGTACGCGATTTTGGCTCCGCGGCCGGCCGCGAGGTTGCGCTCGACGAGGTCGTGCGCCGCGTTGTAGTCGCGCGGAAGCACGACCCGCGGCGGGCTGGCGCGATGATCGGCGGTGCTAAGAGAAGGCATCGTGCTCTCCTGGGGGCTTCGCGTCGCCACCCTGAACGTCCGTCCTTCGGCCACTCGACCGCGCCCCGCGGCGACAAATGCGACCGCCGCGAGCACGGCAATTTAGATCATGATCGCGAGCGGGTCAAGCAACATATCCCGCGCCGCGATCGCCCGCAGCGTCACAGGCGAATGGATGAAATGGCACCGATAGCCGCGCGGCTCCAGCCGTGACAGTACGTCGCCACCGGATCCAAAGTGCTTGACGGGGATCAAGGATATGCAATATATTGCCACGCGATTGTGCCCGTCAGAACCCGCAGGAACGTTCGATGCCCGCCACGGTACCGCGCCGGGCGCCCGCTGTGGCGCCATCGGCCAGCAACGCCGACGATGCCCGTTACCTCGGCGCGATCGGCCGGCACGTCCGCGAGGCGCGCGAGCGGCGCGGAATGGCGCGCAAGGCGATCTCGCAGAGCGCCGGCGTATCCGAACGCTATCTCGCGCAACTGGAGGCGGGCGAAGCGAACGCGTCGGTGCTGCTGCTGCGCAGCGTTGCGCGCGCCCTCGACTTGCCGCTGACCGAATTGGTCGACCCGCACGAGAGCTCGGTCGGGCAGCGCCTGATTCATCGCTTTCTCGACGGGCTGCCGGCGCACCGGCTCGAGGACGTCGTCTTCCGGCTGATGCGCGACTTCGGCGAAGAAGCGTCCGCGCGGCGCCGGCGCATCGCCTTGATCGGCCTGCGCGGCGCGGGCAAGACGACGCTTGGAAGCGCGCTCGCGGCCGCCCTGCGAACGCCTTTCGTCGAACTCGACCGTGAGATCGAGCACGACGCCGGCATCGGTCTGTCCGAGGTGTTCCTGCTCTACGGCCAGGCCGGCTACCGCCGCATCGAGCGCCGCTGCCTCGAGCGGTCGATTCGCGCGCACCCGGAAATGGTGATGACCGTCGGCGGCGGCATCGTGTCCGAGCCGGAAACGTACAATCTGCTGCTGCAAAGCTGCTTCACCGTGTGGGTCAAGGCGTCGCCGGACGAGCACATGGCGCGCGTCGTGGCCCAGGGCGACTTGCGCCCGATGCAAGGCCGCGCGGAGGCGATGAACGACCTCCGGCGGATCCTCGGCGCCCGCGAGCCGCTGTACGAGAAAGCGGACGTCACGCTCGACACGTCCGGTGACGACGCCGAGCAAAGCCTTTCGAAACTGCGTCAGGCGATCGCGGCCTGACGGGCATCCGGGAGAATCGCATGACACAGGCGAATGCGTCGGTCGCCGCCGAAACGGCTGCCCGTCCGAAATCGTTCTTCACCTACGATGCGGACCCCGGCCGGTACGCGCACTGGAAGCTCGCGTTCGATGGCCCGATCGCGACGCTGACGATGGACGTCGACGAGGACCGCGGCTTGAATCCGGGCTACAAGCTCAAGCTCAACTCGTACGATCTCGGCGTCGACATCGAGCTCCACGACGCGCTGCAGCGCATCCGTTTCGAGCATCCCGAGGTCCGCAGCGTGATCGTGACGAGCGGCAAGGAACGCGTATTCTGTTCGGGCGCGAATATCTTCATGCTCGGCATGTCCTCGCACGCGTGGAAAGTGAACTTCTGCAAGTTCACGAACGAGACGCGCAACGGCATCGAGGACTCGAGTCGCCACTCCGGGCTCAAGTTCATCGCCGCGTGCAACGGCACGACCGCCGGCGGCGGCTACGAGCTCGCGCTCGCCTGCGACGAGATCTTCCTGATCGACGACCGTTCGTCGGCGGTGAGCCTGCCCGAGGTGCCGCTGCTCGGCGTGCTGCCCGGCACCGGCGGGCTCACCCGCCTCACCGACAAACGCCGCGTTCGCCGGGACCACGCCGACATCTTCTGTACGCTGGTCGAAGGGGTGCGCGCGGAGCGTGCGCAGCAATGGCGTTTGATCGACGGCCACGCCAAGCCGCAGCAGTTCGCGCAGAAGGTCAGGGATCGCGCCGCCGCGCTCGCCGCGACCAGCGACCGGCCGCCGGACGCGACGGGCGTCGCGCTCACGCCGCTGCCGCGAACCGTCGACGACACCGGCTACCGGTACGAGCACGTCGACGTCCGGATCGACCGGCGGGGCCGCAGCGCGACGATCACGGTCGCCGCGCCGAAGACGCCCGCGGCGGAGGGCCTCGACCCGATCCTCGCCGCCGGCGCGTCGTGGTGGCCGCTCGCGATGGCGCGCGAACTCGACGACGCGATCCTGCTGCTGCGGACCAACGAGCCCGACATCGGCACCTGGATCCTCAAGACCACCGGCGATGCCTCGCATGTGCTCGCCGCCGACGCGACGCTCCTGCGCCACCGGTCGCACTGGTTCGTCCGCGAGACGATCGGCATGCTGCGGCGGACGCTCGCGCGGCTCGACGTGACGTCGCGCACGCTCTTCGCGCTGATCGAGCCGGGCTCGTGCTTCGCCGGCACGCTGCTGGAGCTGGCCCTCGCCGCCGATCGCAGCTACATGCTCGCCCTGCCCGACGACGGAGCGGCGGCCCCGAAAATCACCCTGTCGGCGCTGAATTTCGGCGCATACCCGATGGTGAACGGGCACGCGCGCGTCGCGTCCCGTTTTTGCGGTGAGTCGGAGCCGATCACCCGCGCGAACGCCGCCACCGGTCGCGCGCTGGCCGCGCAAGAGGCGCTCGATCTCGGCCTCGTCACCGCGGCGCCCGACGATCTCGACTGGTCGGACGAGGTTCGCGTCGCGCTGGAAGAGCGCGCGAGCCTGTCCCCCGACGCGCTCACCGGCATGGAAGCGAACCTCCGATTCGGCGGCGCCGAGACCATGGAAACGCGAATCTTCGGACGGCTGTCGGCGTGGCAGAACTGGATCTTCATCCGGCCGAACGCGGTGGGCGAAGCCGGCTCGCTCAAGACGTTCGGAACCGGCAACAAGGCCCGGTTCAGCTGGGATCGCGTCTGACGCGGTTCGCGTCCGGGATTCGACAGGAGCAACGATGAATATCGACTACAGCGAAAAGATTCCGAACAACGTCAATCTGGCGGCCAACAGGACGCTCCAGCGAGCGCTCGAGCACTGGCAGCCGGAATTCCTCCAATGGTGGGGGGAAGTGGGTCCGGAAGGCACGCGCAACGTCGACGTCTACCTGCGCACCGCGGTGAGCGCGGAACCCAAGGGCTGGGCGAACTTCGGCTACGTGAAGATGCAGGACTATCGCTGGGGCATCTTCCTCGCGCCCGCCGAAGCCGGGCGCCAGGTGAATTTCGGCGTGCACAAGGGCGAGCCGGCGTGGCAGGAAGTGCCGGGCGAATATCGCTCGAACCTGCGCCGCCTGATCGTCACGCAGGGCGACACCGAACCGGCATCCGTCGAGCAGCAGCAGCATCTCGGCCTGACGTGCCCTTCACTCTACGACCTGCGCAACCTGATCCAGGTCAACGTCGAGGAGGGGCGGCACCTCTGGGCGATGGTGTACCTGTTGCACGCGCACTTCGGCCGCGACGGCCGCGAAGAGGCGGAGGCGCTGCTCCAGCGCAGATCCGGCGACGCCGACAATCCGCGCATACTCGGCGCATTCAACGAGCCGACGCCGGACTGGCTGTCGTTCTTCATGTTCACGTTCTTCACCGATCGCGACGGCAAGTACCAGCTCTGTTCGCTTGCCGAATCCGGTTTCGACCCGCTCGCGCGCACGTGCCGCTTCATGCTCACCGAGGAGGCGCACCACATGTTCGTCGGCGAATCGGGCGTCGGGCGCGTCGTCCAGCGGAGCTGCGAGGCCATGGTCGCGAACCGGACCGACGACCCCGCGAAGCTGCGAGCGCTGGGCGTCATCGATCTGCCGACGATCCAGCGCTACCTCAACCTGCATTTCAGCGTGACGATGGACCTCTTCGGTTCCGACGTCTCCTCCAACGCCGCGACGTTCTACGCGACAGGGCTCAAGGGCCGGTTCGACGAGACGAAGATCGGCGACGACCACCAGCTCAACGGAGCGATGTACCCGGTGCTGGAGGTCCGCGATGGCCGGCTCGTCACCGCCGAAGCGCCGGCGCTGAACGCGCTCAACGAGAAGCTGCGCGACGACTACATCCGCGACGCGACGGCGGGCATCGACCGCTGGAACAAGATCATCGAGAAACAGGGCCTCCCGCAGCGGCTGAAGGCGCCGCACAAGGCGTTCCATCGCCGGATAGGGCCATTGGCCGCCGCGAACATCGACCCGGACGGCAACGTGGTGTCCGCGGCCGAGTGGGCCGCAAACGTGAGCCGTTGGCTGCCGAGCGAAACGGACCGCGCCTTCGTCGCGTCATTGATGGGACGCGTCGTGGAAACCGGCCGCTACGCCAACTGGATCGCTCCGCCCGCACGCGGGGTCGACAACCAGTCCGTGGACTTCGAATATGTGCGGTTCAACTGACGGCGGCGTCGGAGACGGCTTTCCCCGCGAGCTGTCTGGGCAATCGCCGGCGGCCGTCGGAAATCCGTCTTCGGCCCCGCTTTAAAGAAAACTCGTGTCCGACCCTGCTCTCGCCGCTTTCGAGGTGATCCGCCAGCACCTCATCGATCCGGAGATCTGCATCCGGTGCAACACTTGCGAGGAGACCTGTCCGGTCGACGCGATCACGCACGACGCGCGCAACTACGTCGTCGATCCGGCGAAGTGCAACAGCTGCAACGCGTGCATCGCGCCCTGCCCCACCGGCTCCATCGACAACTGGCGCCGCGTGGACAAGCGAAAGGCGTACTCGACCGACGAGCAATTCGGCTGGGACAGCCTCCCGCCGCAGCACGAGATGGACGCCGGCGTCGTGCCGGACCTGCCGATCGACGTCGCGAGGATCACCGCAGAGGCGACGTCCGGACAAGGCGGCGCCGCCGTTCCGCCGTGGTCGGCCGCGCATCCCTATACGAATATCTACACGGTCCAGAAACCGGCCGTCGCGACCGTGAGCGGCAACTTCCGCTTGACGGCAGACGGCGCGTCGAGCGACATCCGCCACCTGGTGCTCGACTTCGGCGGTGCGGCATTTCCGGTGCTGGAAGGACAAACGATCGGCGTCATCCCGCCGGGCCTCGACGCGACCGGCCGGCCGCACCACGTGCGCCTGTACTCGGTCGCGAGCCCGCGCGAAGGAGAACGTCCGCGCTACAACAACCTCGCCCTCACCATCAAGCGCGTGACCGAGGATCACCAGCGCAATCCGGTCGCGGGGGTCGCGTCGAACTACCTGTGCGATCTGGCCAAGGGCGCCGAGGTGAACGTGGTCGGGCCCTACGGCACGACGTTCCTGATACCGAACCACCCGGCGTCGAGCCTGCTGATGGTCTGCACGGGCACCGGCTCCGCACCGATGCGCGCGATGACCGAGCGCCGGCGGCGGCGGATCGCGCTCAACGAGGGCGGTGGCCTGATGCTGTTCTTCGGCGCACGCACGCCGGACGAGCTTCCGTACTTCGGCCCGCTCCAGAAACTGCCGAAGGAATTCATCGACATCAATTTCGCCTTCTCGCGCGCTCCCGGCGAGCCGAAGCGATATGTGCAGGACCGGATTCGCGAGCGCGGCGCCGACGTCGTGCGCTTCCTCGACGATCAGGACTGCTACGTCTACATTTGCGGGCTGAAGGACATGGAGCACGGCGTCGACCAGGCGTTTCGCGACGCGTGCCGGGCGCACGGGGCGGACTGGGACCAACTCCTTCCCGAACTGCGGTCGCAGGGACGCTACCACGTCGAGACGTACTAGTTTCCGCTTCCGCCGGCGAATGGCGTCTCGAGCGGACACCGGGCGCCGCCGAGCTGCCCGGCCGAAGCCGGGCCGCTATTGACACACGGTTCCGGGCGCGCGAAATACGTTTCGCGTGATCGGTTTGGTTTGCGCCACGCCGTTGACGCTGTACGAGAACACACCGGTGTTGCCATCGGCAAATGTGATACTCGCCGCGCCCACGGGCGCCAGTGTCACCCGCGCCGGGTCGAACGGGACCGCGCTGAAAGGCGGGCCGGTCGTCCGGTACAGCGTGCCGGCATACGCGGCGCCGTTCGCCTTGACGAGCGTCGCCGACAGCCATAGCGGCGTTCCATCGAGATCGTAGGTCAACCAGATCGCGAAGATGATTCCACCCTGGTGCGCGAGGTTGATCGCCCACCCCGGCTCGGAACCCAGCGGTGCGCTCGACCACACGTCCTGGTAGTTGGTCGCCAGCGCCAGATTCGACAGTGCGCCGAACGTGCAGACGGGGACGAGGCTTGCGAATGCTCCCCGCGTGACGTTCTTCGCCTGCGAGACGCCGTCGACCGCATAGGCGAACGTGCCGGTGTCGGCGCCGCTGAACGTCAGCGTTCCCGTTCCGACCGCGGTCAGCGTGACGCGCGAGGAATCGAACGGCACGGCGCTGAACGCAGGGCCATGGGTCTGGTAGAGGGTTCCCGAATAGACGTTGTCGGCAACGCGGTTGGCCGTCATCGACAGCCACCACGCTTTGCCGGTCGAGTCGTAGGTCACCCATGTCGCGAAGACGACGTCGCCCTGGTGCGCGAGATTGAGCGCCCAGCCAGGCTCCGAGCCGGTGGGAGCGTTCCACCACAAGCCGCCGAGATTGATCGGCGCGGGCGTGCCCGGCGTGGAACCGTTGAAGGGTATGAGCACGCGGTCGTCGCCACCTCCCGCCACGCTCGTCATCCGGGCGAGCTTCGCGCGTGCGACCGGATCGCCGCGCACCTCCGCGTCGAGATAGATGATCGACCAGGTGAAAATGTCGTCGGTCGACGGCACGTCGAAGCCGTGTTTCACGCCCACGAGAGCGACGAGCTCGCGCGGGCCGGCGAGACGCGCAACGCCCTGCAGCGACTCGGTGATCGGCGCGGATGTGTCGGACGTGCCGCTGAGGGCGAGGAACGAGACCGTTACGCCGTCGAGCCCGCGTTGGTCGCGTCCGAATGCCGGCAGGACCGGTTGTCCGAAATACGGCACGTAGCCGACCGCCGCCTTGAGCCGCGCGTCCTTCGTTATCTGTGTCCACGACTGCCCGATCGACGTCGTGAGCCCGGCGCCCGCCATCAGCAACACGGACTCGCCGCCCATGCTCGCGCCGAATGCGCCGATCTGCGCGGGGTCGATGCGATCGCGCCATTGCGGTTGCGCCAGCACGAGATCGAGGGTCGCCGACAGCGCCAGCGGCCGCAGCGCCTGCATCGCGAGGAAATCCTCGAGGTGCGTCAACAGGTTGAAAACGTCACCGAAGGTGTCGAGCTTCAGATCGGAGAACTTCGCATCCGTGTGGAACGGCGCGGCGACGACGTAGCCGAAGCTTGCGAAAACGGTCAATGCATAGATGTAATCGTTCGACAGCGGGCTTCCGCTGTAGCCGTGCGAGAAGAGCAGCACCGGATAACGCGTCGTCGCGTCCGGCCACAACGGCGGTCCGCTCCCGCGCTGCATGTGCGGCACCGTCCGGCCCGTCGGTAAAGAAAAATCGAGCCGCGGATTGGCGCGCGTCGTCGGATGGCAGATCAGCACGACGTAGGGAATGGCGCGCCCCGCGAACGAGCCGTACACGCCAAAATTGTCCGGCGCGTTTACCGTCACCGACAGCGTGTTCGCCGGGTCCGACAGGAGGTCGGTGGCGTTGCGGGGCGTGCCGTCCCCGCGTGCCACGCCTTCCCAGTAGAGCTGGACGTCCTCACCCGGTGCCAGGCGATTGAAGTCCTGCGCAACATTGCTGCACTCGACCGCGTAAGGTCCGGGCAGCGGCAGCGGCGGCTCGGCGAACGAGCCGGCACCCTGGGCTGCAGCGGCGATCAGGGCGGTGGTCAGGCCCAGCAGCAGTTGTCGCAGCGTTCGACTCACCGCACCGTGTTGTCGTTGATGCGCGTGATGTACAAAGGCCGGTCGGGCGCGAGGGAATTCGTCGGCGCTCCATACCGGGAGCAGGTCGCCGCGGCATCCCAGCGATCGGGGACGAACGACTTGTATGGCAGGTTCCCTTCCCAATTGCAAATGAAGGACCGGCAGCGATAACGGTGAACGGGATGAACCACGCTGACGACGCGGTCGACGAACCGGCGGGGAATTCGATTCACGCTGGCGTTGCACCGGGGGCAGGCAGGGCGGCAAGGCAAGCCTTGCGGCGAAATCGGCGCGGCACCGCCGGTCGCCGGCGGCAGCGGCAGGGGTTCTGACGAGGCAATGTTCATGGCGGTGGCGGCTCCATTTCGAATAGGCAGACAAGCCCGTACTGCCGGATCGGCTCGATACGCGCCGCCGATGATGCGAAGCTTGCTCCGAATGATCGCCGATGTATGTACGGTCTCGCACACAACGCGGGGGGCGCCCGGGCGAACCGGCGCAGCGAACTGCGGCGTTGAATTCCCTCGGTATTCGGCGCGTTGCGCCGACTGCGGCCGGCACGAACGGGGCCGGGCGTACTCGGCGGTTCAGCGAAGCGCGCGTCGTTGAAGCCCGCGTCGCCCGGGGTTCCCCGGCGGGGCCGGGAACCCGCGGCGATGGAATCGACGCCGCGCAATCGACCGGCGCAACCGCCATCCTGCTTCAGGATGGCGCTGCCGTGCCAGGCTCGATCACGCACTCTCCATGGACGCAGTGTACTTGCCCTCGCGCGCCGCACCATTCAGGCGCGCGCGCAGGAAAAGCGCCTTTTGCGCCGACGTCTTGTTCGCGTCCTGGCCGCGCCACGCGCTGATGACCGGCGCCTGCAGCGCGCGTCCGTAAGAGAAGCTCATGACCCACGGCAACTTGTCCGCGTGCGCATTCATCGCATTGAGGTTGGCCGTAGCCGCCGCGTCGCTCTGCCCGCCGGAAAGGAAGAAGATGCCCGACACCGCCGCCGGAACCGTGCGCCGGAAACACGTCAGAGTTGCCTGCGCGATCTGCTCGGGCGTCGCCTGTTCGGCGCAACCGATGCCCGGAACGACCATGTTGGGCTTGAGGATCATGCACTCGAGCGAGATCCGTTGCCGGTTCAGTTCGCCGAACACGGTTTGGAGCACTTCTTCGGTCACGCGCGCGCACGTCGCCAGCGTGTGGTCGCCGTCCATCAGCACCTCGGGCTCGACGATGGGCACGATACCCTGTTCCTGGCAGAGGCCCGCATAACGCGCCAACGCGTGCGCATTGGCCGCGATCGCCTGCGCGGTCGGAATGCCCGCGCCGACGTCGATCACGGCGCGCCATTTGGCGAAGCGCGCGCCCAGCCGCTTGTACTCGCCGAGCCGCTCGGCCAGTCCGTCGAGGCCTTGCGTCACCTTCTCTCCGGGAAACGCGGACAGCGGCACGGTGCCCTTGTCCACCTTGATGCCGGGCACGATGCCTTGCCCCGCCAGCAGCTGGGGCAGCGGCGTCCCCGACGCACCTTTCTGCTTGAGCGTTTCCTCGAACAGGATGACGCCGCTGATGAAGGCGTTGATGCCCGGCGTGGAGAACAGGAGTTCCCGGTAATCGCGCCGGGTCTCTTCGGTGGACGCCAGGTTCACCGCCTTGAAGCGTTTCTCGATGGTGCCGGAGCTTTCGTCGGCCGCAAGAATTCCTTTCCCGCGCGCGGTGAGCTCAGCCACGGTTTTCTGCATCTCCATCACGGTCATCGACATAGGACCTCCCTCGTTTGTCATGCCGGGCTTTGGTGTTCGGCGCCGGCCGCATGTGTGATGGTCGGATGATACCGCTTGATGCACGGGCCGTGACATCGGCGGAGGCGTTTTGCGCGGCCCATGGAAGCGCCGCGCCCCGGCCCATCTCGACGGCGTTACAATCCGTCCTTCGCGATACCGGGCTCCCGCCTGCGCCCGGGGCGCCGGCGCCTTGCAGCATGACGCCGCCGGATTCGCCCGCGGCGTGCGGATGGGAAGATCAATGGCAAGGCGGCTTGACGTCGACATCGAATGCGTCATCGACGCACGCAACACCGTGGGCGAATCGCCGGTGTGGTCGGCGCGCGACAGCGCACTGTACTGGGTGGACATCCTCGATGCCCGGATATTCCGTTGGGAGCCCTCGAGCGGAGCCCGGCGCAGCTGGCAGGTGCCGGCCGCGGTCGGCAGCATCGGCCTCCGCGAAACCGGCGGGCTGGTGCTGGCGATGCGGACCGGCTTCCACCTGATGGACCTCGAGAGCGGCGCGCTCACCTTCATCCAGCATCCCGAACCCGAGATCCCGACCAACCGGCTCAACGACGGCAAGGTTGCGCCGGACGGACGATTCTGGGCGGGAACGATGGATGACCGTCCCGTCAAGGACCGCGTCGCGCATCTCTATCGCCTCGATCCGGACCACCGTTGCCATCGCATGGCGAGCGACCTGATCGTTTCGAACGGCTTGGCGTGGAGCCCGGACGGGCGCACGATGTTTCACTCCGACTCGCGCGGCGGGGCAATCTACCGCTATGACCATGATCCGGCCACGGGCGCCATCGGCGCGCGCAGCGTATTCGTCACGATGCAGCCCGAGTGGGGCCGACCGGACGGCGCGGCGGTCGATGCGGACGGTTGCTACTGGAGCTGCGGCATTTCCGCCGGCCGCATCAATCGTTTCGATCCTTCGGGCCGGTTGATCGAATACGTCGAGTTTCCGGTCACGCATCCGACGATGCCGTGCTTCGGAGGTCCGGATTTGAAGACGCTTTACGTGACCTCGCTCCGTGACGGCGTGCCGGCCGACGTGGTGGCACGAACGCCGCAGGCCGGGGGCCTGTTCATGTTTCGACCCGGCGTGTCCGGGACGCCCGTTGGGCTTTACCGAGGATGAGCCGATGACGAAGGTGGCCTTGACCGGCGCGCGCGGGCAGCTTGGCACCGTGCTGCGGGCCGAGCTTTTGCGGCGCGAAGTGAATTTGCGCTCGGCCGGCGGCTCCAAGCCGCTGACACCGCTGATCGAGGGTGAGGACGTCTGTCATGGCGACCTGCGGGACCCCGCGATTGTCGATCGCGTCCTCGAAGGCGTCGATGTGGTCATCCACCTCGCCGGGACCAGCGTCGAGCGGCCGCTTCCCGAGATCATCGAGAACAATCTCAAAGGGTTGTACGAGCTCTACGAAGGCGCGCGCCGGCATCGTGTCAAGCGCGTGATCTTCGCGAGCTCGAATCACGCATTCGGCATGTATCCGGTCGACGACAAGCTCGATCCCGGCAGCGCATTTCGCCCCGACGGGTTCTACGGCCTGAGCAAGGTCTGGGGCGAGGCGATGACCCGCATGTACTGGGACAAGCACGGCATCGAAGGCGTCAGCATCCGGATCGGCAGTTGCCTGCCGAGGCCGACCGAATTCCGGCACCTGAGCACGTGGTTCGGACACGAGGATTTCTTCCACATGATCGACCAGTGCCTGAAAGTGCCCGCGGTCGGCTATCTTGCCGTGTGGGGGATTTCCAACAATACGCGAAAGTACTGGAACTTCGGCGAAGACGAAAGGCGTCTCGGCTACCGGCCGAAGCAGGACTCGGAAACGTACGCGGCCGAGATCCTGCGGCAGAAGAACCCCCTCGACGCGATCGCGCAGCGCTATCAGGGCGGCGGATTCGTGACGATCGATTTCACGCCGATGGACAAGCGCGTCGCCGATTTGACCAAGGGCCGAAATTGAGTGCGAAGAAGCCCGAGGACCTGCGCAGCCACCGATGGTTCGGCGTCAAGGACCTGCGCTCGTTCGGCCATCGCTCGCGTGCCGCGCAAATGGGCTACGACCGCAGCGAATATGCGGGCAAGCCGCTGATCGCGATCATCAACACCTGGAGTGACATCAACCCCTGCCACACGCACTTCAAGGAGCGCGTCGAGGAAGTGAAGCGCGGGGTCTGGCAGGCAGGCGGCTTTCCGGTCGAGCTGCCGGCGATGTCGCTGTCGGAGCCATTCCAGAAGCCGACCACGATGCTGTACCGCAATTTCCTCGCGATGGAAACCGAGGAGCTGCTCCGCTCGCACCCGTGCGATGGCGCGGTGCTCATGGGCGGCTGCGACAAGACCACGCCGGCGCTCATCATGGGGGCGACCTCGATGAATCTGCCGGCGATCTACATGCCTGCGGGGCCGATGCTGCGCGGCAACTGGGGCGGCGCAACGCTGGGTTCGGGCAGCGACACGTGGAAATACTGGGCGGAGCTTCGCGCCGGCAACATCACCGAAGCCGACTGGCAGGAGATCGAGCAGGGCATTGCGCGCTCGCCCGGCCATTGCATGACCATGGGCACCGCCTCGACGATGACCAGCGCGGCGGAAGCGCTCGGCTTCACGCTGCCCGGCGCCGCGTCGATCCCCGCTCCCGATGCGCGGCACGCCGCGATGGCCGCGTTGACCGGCCGGCGCATCGTCGACATGGTTTGGGAAGACCTGAAGCCCTCGGACTTTCTCACCGCCGGTTCGTTCGACAATGCGGTGACGACGGTCTTGGCGCTGGGCGGCTCGACCAACGCGGTCGTGCACCTGATCGCGATGGCGCGCCGCGCAGGCGTTCCGCTCGACCTCGAAGCGTTCGATGCGCTGGCCCGAAAGACGCCGCTCCTCGCCAACATCCGGCCTTCCGGCAAATACCTGATGGAGGACTTCTACTACGCCGGCGGATTGCGCGCGCTGCTCGTCCGCCTCGGCGATCTCCTGCACTCGGACGCCAGGACCGTCAACGGGAAGACGCTCGGCGAGAACATCGCGGGCGCGAAAGTGTTCGACGAAGACGTTATCCTTCCGCTCGACAAGCCGCTGGTGGCGTCGGACAGCCTCGCCGTGTTGCGCGGCAACCTCGCGCCCGACGGCGCCGTGATCAAGCCGCCCGCGGCGGAGGCGCGCCTGCACCGGCACACCGGCAGGGCGATCGTGTTTTCCGACTACAACGACATGGCGAAGCGAATCGACGATCCGGACCTCGCCGTCGACGAGAATTCGGTGCTCGTGCTCCAGAACGCCGGCCCGCTCGGCGCTCCCGGAATGCCGGAGTGGGGCCAGTTGCCGATCCCGAAAAAGCTGCTGCAACGAGGCGTGCGCGACATGCTGCGCATTTCGGACGCGCGCATGAGCGGCACGAGCTACGGCGCGTGTGTGCTGCACGTCGCCCCGGAATCGTTCATCGGCGGGCCGCTCGCGCTGGTCGTCGACGGCGACGTCATCGAGCTCGACATCGCCGCTCGGCGGCTGTCGCTCCGCGTCGGCGACGACGAGCTCGCACGGCGCCGGGCGCTGTGGCGGCAGCCCGCACCGCGATTCACTCGCGGCTTCGGAGCCTTGTTCGCGCAGCACATCAGGCAGGCCAACGAAGGCTGCGATTTCGACATCCTCGAGCGCGGCAACGCGATTCCGGAGCCCGAAATTCACTGACCTCGCTGCCGGCGAAAGCACAACACCATGGATCTCCCCGCAAATCCGTTCAAGCACGCCATCGAGGCCGGCCGCCGGCAGATCGGGCTCTGGTCGAGCCTCTCCAGCCACCTCACCGTCCGGATCCTGGCCGGCTCGGGCTTTGACTGGCTCCTGCGACCTCAGGCAATCGATCGATCCGGGACGCGCCGATACGCGCGCCAGCGAGACCTGTCGGGAGCCAAGTGATGCCGAAATTCGCCGCCAATCTGACCATGCTGTTCAACGAAGTCGAGTTCACCGACCGCTTTGCGGCCGCCGCGAAGGCGGGCTTTGCCGGCGTCGAGTATCTGTTCCCCTATGCATACCCGAAACAGCAACTGGCCGAATGCCTGCAGCAGCACCGGCTGAAGCAGGTCCTGCACAACCTGCCGGCCGGCGATTGGGCCAAGGGCGAGCGCGGCATCGCCTGCCTGCCCGACCGCGTCGCCGAATTCCAGGACAGCGTCGGGCGCGCGATCGACTACGCAACGGCGCTCTCCTGCACGCAGGTCAATTGCCTCGCGGGCATCGCGCCGCATGGCGCGGCCCCGGACAAGGTGCGCGAGACGTTCGTCGCCAATCTCAAGTTCGCCGCCGGGAAACTCGCGGCGGCCGGCATCAGGCTTCTGATCGAGCCGATCAACACCCGCGACATTCCGGGCTTCTATCTCAACCGCACGCCGCAGGCGATCGACATCATCGCCGCGGTCGGGTCGAACAACCTTTGGCTGCAGTACGACATCTACCATATGCAGATCATGGAAGGCGACCTCGCGCCAACATTGGAGAAGCACCGGACGCAGATCGCGCACATCCAGCTCGCCGACAATCCCGGCCGCCACGAGCCGGGCACCGGCGAGATCAACTACCCGTTCCTGTTCGGCTTCATCGACCGGCTGGGCTATGACGGGTGGATCGGGTGCGAATACAAACCGAAGACGTCCACGCTGGAGGGTCTTGCCTGGATCGGGCCATACCTGAAGGCGTGACGCCGGGACGTTTCATCAACGAATCGGAAAGGGAAGCACAATGAGCAAAATCGGATTCATCGGACTCGGCATCATGGGCGCTCCCATGGCGGGCCATCTGCAGGCGGGCGGGCATCAGCTGTCGGTGCTCACCATCGGCAAGGTTCCCGAAAATCTCGTCGCCGGCGGCGCCAAGGTCTGCGCGAACGGCAAGGAAGTCGCGCAAGGCGCCGACATCATCATTGTCATGGTGCCGGACACGCCCGATGTCGAGAAGGTGCTGTTCTCCGCGAACGGCGTCGCCGACGGGTTGTCCGCCGGCAAGATAGTCGTCGACATGAGCTCGATATCGCCGATCGAAACGAAGGAGTTCGCGAAGAGGATCAACGCTCTGGGCTGCGAATACCTGGATGCGCCGGTGTCGGGCGGCGAAGTCGGCGCCAAAGCGGCGTCGCTCACGATCATGGTGGGCGGCAGCGAGCCGACATTCGCCAAGATCAAGCCGCTGTTCGAGTTGATGGGCAAGAACATCACGCTCGTCGGCGGCAACGGCGACGGCCAGACGTGCAAGGTGGCCAATCAGATCATCGTCGCACTCACGATCGAGGCGGTCGGCGAAGCGCTGCTGTTCGCCTCGAGGGCAGGCGCGGACGCCGGCCGGGTTCGCCAGGCGCTGATGGGGGGCTTCGCTTCGTCGCGGATTCTCGAGGTGCACGGCGAGCGGATGGTAAAGCGCACGTTCGACCCGGGTTTCCGCATCGAGCTCCACCAGAAGGACCTCAACCTGGCGTTGAGTTCCGCCCGCAAGATGGGCGTGAGCCTGCCCAATACCGCGACGTGCCAGGAACTGTTCAACGCCTGCGTCGCGCATGGCGGCAAGGCGTGGGACCACTCGGGCATGGTCCGCGCACTCGAAACGATGGCCAACTTCGAGATCGGCCAGAAGCCCTGAATCCCGCCCTGCGCGCCACAACACCGAAGCGCGCGCGTGGCGGGTCAGTCCGTCACATTCGCGTTCGGCGACGTCGGCCCGCTCATTTCCGTTTTCCGGATTTCGTCGGCGCCGGCGCGTCTTTAGGCTCCGCCGGAAAACCCTGCAGCAGATCCGCCAGCTCGTCGGCGTGCTCCTCTTCGACGGCGAGGATTCCTTCCAGCATGCGGCGCGTCGTCGAATCGTGGCGGCCCAGGTATTGAATCGCGTCGCGATAGCTGTCGATCGCGATGCGCTCTGCCACCAGGTCCTCCCTGATCATGTCGACGAGCGTATTTCCCGCGACGTACTCGGCGTGGCTGCGGCCGGCCAGGCTTCCCGGCGAGAAATCCGGTTCCCCGCCCAGCTGGACGATGCGTTCCGCGATCTGGTCGGCATGACCCTGCTCTTCGTTCGAATGCGTCAGGAATTCGGCGGCGACGCCTTGCGAATGAATGCCGCGGGCCATGAAGTAGTGGCGCCGATAGCGCAGCACGCAGACGATCTCCGTCGCGAGCGAGTCGTTGAGCAGCTTCAACACGGTTTCCCGGTCGGCGGCGTAGCCCGCCGTCACCGCGCCATCGTCGACGTGCCGGCGCGCGTTCTTGCGCAAGGTCGGCACGTCGGTCAGCGGTGATTTCGTTTTCATGTCCATTGGGGCCTCGATCAGATGGCTCGTTGAAGGATGTTCATCGTGGGACCGGGGGCCGCAAGCGGCATCCCGACGGAGGCAATCGGTTGCAGTTCCGCACTCGGGGTTAGCGGCGTCAGCCGTTCGGACCGGCTGCGCCGGCGATGACCTGGATCCGGTCGCCCACGCGCAGGCTCCGCGGCGTTTCCTCGTTGAATATGCGTCTCGACCCATCGCGGAAACGCACGACGATCTGATGCCGCGTCGTCAACTTGACTTTCTTCGCCCCGCGAGCGCCGGACGTCACTCCGGCGACCGTGTCGGCAACGGTCACCAGGTCCAAACGCTCGCCGCTATCGATCGGGTTGCCGGGAACGCGCGTTCCGGCGACGTCGCCGACGGTGCACCATCCCATCATCTCCTCGCGCGTGTCGATCCTGCGCACCGACTCGATGACGCCGCAATCCCCGCAATTCGCCTTGTTGCGCGGACCGCCCGTCGCGGGCACCGGAGCCGATCGTCCGACCGTCGTGCCGGGAACTCCGGTGTCCGGCACGCGCATCGCCAATTCGGTGCGATGAACCGCGGGCGACTCTTTGGGCAGCGACCACCCGACGATCGCCGCGATACCGGCAAAATAGAAAACCGACGCCGCCATGTGCGCGAGCTTCGTGCGCAGCCGCAACGGCTCGAGGGCTTTCAGTCGCATGTTGACTTCCCTCCGTCACTCGGCGCAATGGCCCGGGGGCGATGGAATCACCGTCGTGCTATGCGGAATGATTCCACCCGAGCGGACGGCCATGGCGCACGCAATCTTACAAACGTCCCATCAGGAACAGGACGAGGACGACCACCAGAATGACACCGACAATCCCGCTTGGCCCGTACCCCCAGCTGCTGGCGTGCGGCCACGTCGGGAGCACGCCGACGAGTATCAGGATTAGTACGATCAGTAGTATGGTGCCGAGACTCATGGATAGCTCCGTTGATCGATGGGTTACCGAGGTCGATGGGGTTGCTGATCAGGCGCGGTCTCGAAGCATCCGTCGATTCCGGCAGCCACGGCCCGTCGCCCTCATGCGCAAGATACCGCGTGATGTCGGCGCAGTCTGTACGGTGGCGCACACTCGCCGCAGCCCCACGACGTTACCGCTGCGTCGCCGCGCTGCGCGAAGGCCGGCGGCTCTTGTGCTGTGGTGCGGCGCGACGCTTCGCGGCTGACGAGTCCTGCCGCCGCCGATTCCGTCGAACGGATGTCAGACCGTCAGGAAACCGCGCACGCCGTCCGCATCCATGTCGGCGCCCTTGCCCGACTTGACCACCTCGCCGCGCGACAGCACGACATAGCGGTCGGCGAGCGAGCGCGCGAAGTCGTAGTACTGCTCGACCAGAAGGATGGCCATTCCACCCTCCGCGGCAAGGCGGCGGATCGCGCGCTCGATGTCCTTGATGATCGACGGCTGGATGCCCTCGGTCGGTTCGTCGAGCACGAGCAGTTTGGGTCCCATCGCCAGCGCGCGGCCGATCGCAAGCTGCTGCTGTTGCCCGCCGGAGAGGTCGCCGCCCCGGCGGTGCAGCATCTCCGCGAGCACCGGAAACATCTCGAAGATCCGCTGCGGAATCGGCGTGCCAGGCGGCTTGCTGGCGAGCCCGAGCTTGAGATTTTCCTCGACGGTGAGCCGCGGAAAGATTTCGCGGCCCTGCGGTGCGTAACCCAGCCCGAGCCGCGCCCGCGCGTGCGGGGGCATCTTCGTCACGTCGCCGCCGCCGAAGCTGATCGAACCCGACCGGACGGGCAGCAGTCCCGCCAGGCATTTCAGGAGCGTCGTCTTGCCGACGCCATTGCGGCCGAGGACCACGGTGATCGCGCCCGGCGGCGCTTCGAACGCGACGTTGCGCAGCGTGTGGCTGCTGCCATAGAACTGATTGAGCGCGGAGACGGTGAGCACTGGATCCTCCGTTACCGTCCGAGGTAGACCTCGATCACGCGCGGATCGGCCTTGATGGCATCCATCGGACCCTCGGCGAGCACGCTGCCTTCGTGCAACACCGTCACCGTGTGCGCAATCCGCGCGATGAAATCCATGTCGTGCTCGACCACGACGACCGAATGCCGGCCGGCGAGCGAAAGGCAGAGCTCCGCCGTGCGCATCGTCTCGTCGTCGGTCATGCCGGCGACCGGCTCGTCGAGGAGCAGCAATCGCGGTTCCTGCATCAGCAGCATGCCGATCTCGAGCCATTGCTTCTGGCCATGCGACAACAATCCCGCGAGGCGATCCGCTTCGGCGTAGAGCTGGATCGACGCCAGCGTCTCGGCGATCTTGTCCTGGTCGGCGCGCCGCCGACGCGCGTTGAGGGTCGCCCGGACGCGCTTGTCCGCCTTCATCGCGAGTTCGAGGTTCTCGAACACCGAATGGTGCTCGAACACCGTCGGCTTCTGGAACTTGCGGCCGATGCCGGCATGCGCAATCTCCGCCTCCGTCAATTGCGCTAGGTCGATCGTCTGCCCGAAAAATGCCGTGCCGGCGTCCGGGCGGGTCTTGCCGGTGATCACGTCCATCATCGTCGTCTTGCCTGCTCCGTTGGGCCCGATGATGCAGCGCAACTCGCCGTCCTCGATGGTCAGCGAGAGATCGTTCAGCGCCTTGAAGCCGTCGAAGCTGACCGTGATGCCGTCGAGGTAGAGAATGGGGCCGTGGGTCGTGTCGACGCCGTGGTTGGCGACGCGCATCCCCGCCTGCGCGATTCCCGCCGATCCGCTGTCGACCGTGTGCAGCGCGGCGGCGCTCATCGCCTGCGCCTGATCAGGCCGATCACGCCCTGCGGCAGATAGAGCGTGACCAGGATGAACATGAGGCCCAGGAAGAACAGCCAGATCTCCGGGAATGCGACCGTGAACCAGCTCTTGGCGCCGTTGACGAGGATGGCGCCGAGAATCGGTCCGATCAGCGTTCCCCGGCCACCGACGGCGGTCCAGATCGCGATTTCGATCGAATTCGCGGGCGACATTTCGCTCGGGTTGATGATGCCCACCTGCGGCACGTAGAGCGCGCCGGCGATCCCGCACAGCACGGCCGACAGCGTCCAGATGAACAGCTTGTAGGAAAGCGGGTTGTAGCCGCAGAACATCACCCGGCTCTCGGCATCGCGGATCGCCGTGAGTACCCGTCCCAGCTTGGATGTCACGATGTAACGCGCGAGCAGCAAGGTGCCGAGCAGCACGACGCCTGTGGCCGCGAAGAGCGCCATCCGCATCCGGGGCGTGGCGATCGGAAAACCGAGGATCTGCTTGAAATCGGTGAACCCGTTGTTCCCGCCGAATCCCGTGTCGTTGCGGAAGAACAGCAGCATGAAGGCGTAGGTGAGCGCCTGCGTGATGATCGAAAAGTAGACGCCCTTGATCCGCGACCGGAACGCGAAATAGCCGAAGACGAACGCGAGGATGCCCGGCACCAGCACGACCAGCAGCGCGGCGTACCAGAAATGGTCGGTGAAGCTCCAGTACCAGGGAAAGGACTTCCAGTCGAGAAACACCATGAAGTCCGGCAACTCGCTGTGGTAGACGCCCTCGACGCCGATCGAACGCATCAGGTACATCCCCATTGCATAGCCGCCCAGCGCGAAGAAGAGCCCGTGGCCGAGCGAGAGTATCCCGGTGTAGCCCCAGATGAGATCCATGGCCAGGGCCACGATCGCGTAGCACATGATCTTGCCGGCGAGCGAAACGAAGTAGTCGGACAGGTGGAGCGGGTGGCTCGCAGGCAGCAGCAGATTCATCGCCGGCACCAGCACGAACAGCACGTACACAGCCGCCGCGATCGCGGCCCAGCCGCCGCGGGACAACAGCGACCGCGGCCGCGCCGCAAGCGGTGGACGCGTCTGCCGCGAGACCTCGATCGGGAGCGGCGCGTTCATCGACTGACGCACGTCGTCATGCGTCCGCCATCCGGCCCTTGAGCGCGAACAGGCCCTGCGGGCGCTTCTGGATGAAGACGATGATGAAGACCAGCAGCGCGATCTTCGCCAGCACCGCGCCCGTCCACGCTTCGAGGAACTTGTTCGCGATGCCGAGGCCCATCGCCGCGTACACGGTTCCGGCGAGCTGCCCAACCCCGCCCAGCACGACGACCATGAACGAATCGACGATATAGCTCTGGCCGAGGTCGGGGCCGACATTGCCGATCTGCGAAAGAGCGCAACCGGAGAGTCCGGCTATGCCCGAGCCAAGACCGAACGCATAGGTATCGACGCGTCCGGTCGGCACGCCGAGCGCGCTCGCCATCGACCGGTTCTGCGTCACGCCCCGGACGAAAAGGCCAAGCCGAGTGCGCGTCAGCAGGAGCGCGATCGACGTGACCACCGCCGCGGCGAAAGCGACGATGACGATCCGGCTGTAAGGCAAGACGACATTCGACAGCAGATGGACCCCGCCCGACATCCATGCCGGGTTCTCGACCTGCACGTTCTGCGCACCGAACACCGTGCGCATCACCTGTATCAGGATGAGACTGATGCCCCAGGTCGCGAGCAGCGTCTCGAGCGGACGTCCGTACAAGTGCCGGATCACGCTCTTCTCCAGCGCCATGCCGACCAGCCCGGATGTGGCGAAAGCCACCGGCACCGCGGCGATCAGATAGGCGTCGAACGCGGCCGGCGCGTAGCTCCGGAACAGGTTCTGCACGACGTAGGTCGCGTACGCTCCCACCATGATGAGTTCGCCGTGCGCCATGTTGATCACGCCCATCAGCCCATAGGTGATCGCGAGGCCCAGCGCGGCGAGCAGCAGGATGCTCCCTAGGCTGATCCCGCTGAAGATGCGGCTGATCATCTCGCCGGTCACGAGCCGGCTGTCGATCGCACGCAGCGACAGCTCCGCTTCGGCGCGAACGTCGCTGTCGGGCTCGGCGAACGCGGCGCCCTTCCGCTCGAGCAACGGCAGGAGCAGTGTCTTGGTATTCGAATCCCTGCTTTCGGCGAGCGCCCGGATCGCCCCGATCCGCGTCGCCTTGTCCCGGCTTCCGAGCTCGATCGTCGCCTGCGTCAGGATCAGCAGGCTCTTGACCTCCGCATCGGGCTCGCGGTCGACCGCACGCCGGATCGCCGGCAGCATGGCATCGTCGGCGCCCCTTTGCAGTTCTTTCGCCGCGTCGAGCCGCGTCGCGCGGTCGTCCGACGCGAGCTTCAATGCCGCGATCGCGGTCGCGAGCTCGCGCCGCACTCGGTTGTTGAGCACGACGTCGTCGCGCGGTTCCGGGGGCGGCACGACGGACTTGCCGGTGGCCAGGTCGACGGCGACGCCGTCCTTCACCTTCAATACCAGCTGACCTGCCGTCTGCACTTCGCCGTCGAGCAGCGCCTGCAGCAACGCGAGGCCGCCGGGCTCGGCCGTGGCGACCAAGCCGGCAATCGCCTGGACCTTCGCGTCGTTCTCGCCGAAAGCGAGATCGCGCAACAGCTCGGGCGCCATCGCGTGCGCGCCGGCCGGAAAAAAGGCCGCGATCCCGGGAAACGCCAGCACGGCGATGAGGCGACGAACGGATGCGATGGAATGGATCATGCCCCAGCTCCCTGTCGAGCGCCCGGAAACGGAACGGCGGCAGCGAGTGATCACGGACCGCTGCCGCCGCCGCTTGCTGACAACCTCTGTCCTAGATCTTGTCGGGCTCGTCCTTCTTCTTGTCGTTACCGGCGATGAACGGGCTCCAGGGCTGCGCCTTGATCGGTCCGGGCGTCTTCCAGACGACGTTGAACTGACCGTTCGCCTGCACTTCGCCGATGAACACCGGCTTGTGCAGATGATGGTTCTTCTCGTCCATCTTGACGGTGAAGCCGTCCGGTGCCTTGAAGGTCTGCCCGGCCATCGCCGCGACGACCTTGTCGGTGTCGGTCGACTTCGCCTTCTCGACTGCCTGTTTCCACATGTGGATCCCGACGTAGGCCGCTTCCATCGGATCGTTGGTCAGCGGCTTGTCCGCGCCCGGCAGCTTCTTCGCCTTCGCATAGTCGGCCCACTGTTTCCTGAACGCGTCGTTCGACGGGTTCTTGACGGACATGAAGTAGTTCCATGCCGCGAGGTGACCGACCAGCGGCTTGGTGTCTACGCCGCGCAGTTCTTCCTCGCCGACAGAGAACGCGACGACCGGCACATCGGTCGCCTTCAGGCCCTGGTTGCCCAGTTCCTTGTAGAACGGCACGTTCGAGTCGCCGTTGATCGTCGAGATCACCGCGGTCTTGCCGCCGGCCGCGAACTTCTTGATGTCGGCCACGATCGTCTGGTAGTCGCTGTGGCCGAACGGCGTGTACTTCTCGTCGATGTCCTTGTCGGCAATCCCTTTGGACTTCAGGAACGCGCGCAGGATCTTGTTGGTCGTGCGCGGATAGACGTAGTCGGTGCCGAGCAGCACCCAGCGCTTGGCGCCGCCGCCTTCCTTGCTCATCAAGTACTCGACCGCGGGAATGGCTTGCTGGTTGGGGGCGGCGCCGGTGTAGAACACGTTCTTCGACAATTCCTCGCCCTCGTACTGCACCGGGTAGAACAGCAGCCCGTTGAGTTCCTCGAACACCGGCAGCACCGACTTGCGCGACACGCTCGTCCAGCAGCCGAACACGACGGCGACCTTGTCCTGGGAAATCAGCTGGCGCGCCTTCTCCGCAAAAAGAGGCCAGTTCGACGCGGGGTCGACGACGACCGGTTCGAG
>JANMBN010000086.1:0-11577 GCA_031360485.1 Betaproteobacteria bacterium
TTTGGATCGAACTGAATCTGACGGCTGAACCACAACCTGCCGCCGGCGCAGCCAGACCCACCGTTGTCGCCCAGGAGCAAGGTCAAGCCGACGCGCAGTTGCGCACCGTGCTCTATGTCGAGGACGACCCAGCCAATCTGATGCTGGTCGAGGATCTGATCGCGCGCCGGCCTGATATCCGCTTGCTGAGTGCGATGGACGGCAATCGCGGCGTCTAGATTGCGCGCGCCTCCCTGCCGGATGTCATCCTGATGGACATCAATCTGCCTGGCATCAGCGGTATCCAGGCGCTGAGAATTTTGCGTGCTGACCCGGCAACAGCGCATATCCCGGTGGTTGCGCTCAGTGCCAATGCAATTCCCCGCGATATCGAGAAAGGTCTGGACGCAGGATTTTTTCGTTATCTCACCAAACCTATCGTGGTCAACGAGTTCATGGATACGCTGGACGTGGCGCTGAAATTTGCGGAAACGGAGTCGGCCCGCGCAAATAAGGAGAAAAACGCATGATGGTTAGTGCTCCCGACGTCCTTAACGCCAGTATCCTGATTGTCGACGATCAGGAGTCCAATGTCAGCCTGCTCGAGCAATTGCTGAGTGAAGCCGGTTACACCTGCGTTGCGTCGACGATGAATCCCAAGGAGGTCTGCGCGCTGCATCGCAAGAACCGCTACGACCTGATCCTGCTCGACCTGCAGATGCCGGGCATGGATGGATTTCAGGTGATGGAAGGCCTCAAGACCAACGATGCCGACAGCTACCTTCCGGTTATCGTGCTCACGGCGCAGCCGGGTCACAAGATGCGTGCCTTGCAGGCCGGTGCCAAGGACTTCATCAGCAAGCCGTTCGATCTGGTCGAAGTCAAGACGCGCATCCACAACATGCTGGAAGTGCGGCTCTTGTACAGGAAGCTCGAGAATTACAACAAGATGCTGGAACAGGCGGTCCGGGAACGAACGGCCGAACTGCGCGAAAGTGAAGCGCGCTATCGCAGCCTGACCGAACTGGCCTCCGACTGGTACTGGGAGCAGGACGAGACCGGGAACTTCACCAAGGTATCCGGTCCGGTCATGGAAATGCTCGGCATCCGGGTCGCCGCCTTCGTGGGCGAAACAAAGGATGACGGAATGACCGGCTGGAACGAGGCGGAGCGAAAATTGCTCCAGGAAAAGATTGCAGCCCGGCAGCCATTCCTGGATTTCGTGTTCAGCCGCGTCAATTCCGATGGCTCACATCAGAAATTTCAGGTAAGCGGGGAGCCGATGTTCAATCAGTCCTGCCATTTCATCGGTTACCGCGGAATCGGCGTCGAGCTCACCGGAAAGCAATAGAACACGGGATTTGGATCTTTCGCCATGTCATTGCCACATAACCCCAATCAAAACCATCTGCTCGCGGCCCTGCCCGCTGCGGAATACGAGCGCCTGGCTCCCCATCTGGAACTGGTCCCGATGCTGCTCGGTGAGACCCTCTACGAACCCGGCGGCCAGTTGAAGCACGTCTATTTCCCCACGACCGCCATCGTGTCGCTGATCTACACCATGGAGTCCGGCTTGTCGGCTGAAATCGCGGGGGTGGGCAACGAGGGCATACTCGGCATTTCCCTGTTCATGGGAGGCGATACCACACCCAGCTCGGCCGTCGTGCAGACTGCGGGCCACGGTTACCGGCTAAAGGCGGGGCTGCTGAAGGAGGAATTCAATCGTGCCGGACCCGTGCAGCGTCTGCTGCTGCGCTATACCCAGGCGCTGGTCACGCAGATGTTCCAGACCGCGGCCTGCAATCGGCACCACTCGATAGAGCAGCAGCTTTGCCGATGCCTGTTGCTGACCCTCGATCGATTGCCTTCGAATGAGTTGGTCATGACGCAGGAATTGATTGCCGGCGCACTCGGCGTGCGCCGCGAAGGCATTACGGAGGCCGCCGGGAAATTGCAGCGCGCTGGGGTCATCCGTTACCGCCGCGGCCACATCGCAGTTCTTGAACGGTCCGGGTTGGAGGTCGGCGTTTGCGAGTGCTATGGCGTCGTCAAGAAAGAATTGGACCGCCTGCTGTCCGATGTGCGGCACCGCCAGAGCGCTCCCGCCGTCACCACATAGCGGCCTCGGCTCCCGAGCCCACGCGCATTTCCGATTCAGTCCCGCTCGGGCATCCTACGATTCGCCGGCGATGATCCCCAGCCGCAGGTAGGTCGGCCGCATCAGTTCGCGCAGCGTGGGCAGCGCGCGCCAGAACAGGAGCGCCGCGCCGGCGGCGACCAGCCCATTGAACGCGAACGTCGCCTGCACGCCCACGGCATTCGCCAGCGCGCCGGCGGCGAGATTGCCGAGCGGCGCCATGCCGAGGAAAGCCAGCGTGAAGAAACCCGCGACGCGGCCGCGCAACGCATCGTCGACGATCGTCTGCAGGATCGTGTTCACGGCGGCCGCCGTGAGGATGACGCCGCCGCCCACCGCGAACATCAGCGCGAGCGCGAGCGGGAAGGACGAAAGGTACGCGAACGCCGCGAGCGCGAGGCCGCAGGTCAGCGCGGCGGCGGCGATCACGCGCCCGAGTCCGCGCACCGTATCGCGGCCCGCGAGATAGAGCGTGCTGGCGAGCGCCCCGGCGCCCGCCGCCGCGAGCAGGAAACCGAGCGTCTGAGGCCCGCCGCCGTAGATGTCCTTCGCGTAGACCGGCATCAGCGACGAGTACGGGTTGATCGTCCATGACAGCACCGCGACCAGGAGCAGCATCGCACGGGCGGGCGCGAAGCCGGAGACAAACCGATACCCCTCCACCCACTTCGGCCAGAAGCCGCCTTCCCACGGCACCGGTCCGGGCTCGTGCGTCCAGCGCATGCGGCCGATCGCGACGATCACGGCGACGAACGACAGCGCGTTGAGCATGAAGCACGCCGCCTCGCTGACGACCGCTAGCAGGAGTCCCGCGAGCGCGGGGCCGATCACGCGGGCCGCGTTGACCATGAACGAGTTGAGAGCGATCGCGTTCGGCAAGTCGGCGCGGTCCTCGACCAGGTGCACCCACAACGATTGGCGAAGCGGAACGTCGAACGCCGAGACGAGGCCGAGCCACAGCGCGAGTACGATCAGGTGCCACACCGCGATGTGCCCGGACCACGTCAATGCGGCGAGCACGACGGCCTGAAGCAGCATCAGCGACTGCGTGATCCGCAGCGCGCGCCGGCGGTGGACGTGGTCGGCGACAACGCCGGCGAACGTGCCGAAGGCGAGGATCCCGGCGTTGCCGCAGAACGCGACGGCGCCGAGAAGCCAGACCGAACCGGAAAGCCGATACGTGAGCCAGCCCATCGCGACCTGCTGCAGCCACGTGCCCATCACCGACAAGCCCTGCCCGATGAAGAACAGCCGGAAGTTCCGGTACCGCAGCGCGCGGAACGTGTGCGTCAGGGCCGTCGTCATCGTGTGTCAGGGCGCCGCGCGCCCGGCACCTGCCCGAGCCGCGAAGGCCCCGGCGGCAATGCATCGCTCATGCCGGGTGCGGCCGGCTGCTCGCACAACCGTCAGCCGGAAAGGCGCGCGAGTTGCGGCCTCAATTGGTCGAGCGTCGCCGCAAAGCCAGCCAGACGCGCGCGCTCCTGTTCCACGACATGGGCGGGCGCGCGCGCGACGAATCCGTCGTTCGCGAGCTTGGCCGACGCCTTGGCGATTTCGCCCTCGAGACGCGCGATCTCCTTCGCGATGCGCGCACGCTCGGCGGCCGGGTCGACGTCGATGTGCAGCATGAGCCGCGTCTCTCCGACAACGCGCACGGGTGCGTCGGTGATCGGCAGTTCGTCGACGATTCGCACCGCGGAGACTTTGGCGAGCGTCGCGAGATACGGCGAAAAGCGCTCCAGCGCGTCCGGCTCGCCCGCCACGAGCAGCGGCACTCGCAGCGCCGGCGACAGTCCCATCTCGCTCCGCAGCGCACGACACGCCCCTACCAGGTCCTTGAGCACCGCCATGTCGCGCTCCGCCGTCGGGTCGACGATCTCGAAGTTCGCCTTCGGGAACGGCTGCGTCGAAATCGTGTCGCCCGCCTTTCCGGCCAGCGGGGCGACCGTTTGCCACAGCTCTTCCGTGATGAACGGGATGAACGGATGCGCGAGGCGCAGCGTCGCCTCGAGTTCGCGCACGAGCACCGAGCGCGTGCCGCGCGCCGCAGCCGCATCGTTCGACGCTTCCGCGCGCTGCAGCTGGACCTTTGCGCACTCGAGGTACCAGTCGCAGTACTCGTCCCAGACGAACTCGTACAGTGCCTTGGCCGCGAGGTCGAACCGGTAGGTGCCAAGGTGCAGGACGACGTCGTGCTTCGCGTGCTGCAGCCGTCCCAGCAGCCACCGGTCGACGAACGAAAGCGCGCGGAGCGCGGCGGGCTCGAGGCCGCAATCCTTGCCCTCGACGTTCATCAGCACGAAACGCGTCGCGTTCCAGAGCTTGTTGCAGAAATTGCGGTAGCCGTCGCAGCGGGAAAGGTCGAAATTCAACGTGCGGCCGTAGGTCGCGAGGCTCGCGAACGTGAAACGCAGCGCGTCGGCGCCGAACGCCGGGATGCCCTCGGGAAACTGCTTCTTCGTGCGCTTCGCGATCGATTCCGCCTGCCGCGGGTCCATGACGCTGCCGGCCCGCTTCGCGGCCAGCGCATCGGCGTCGATGCCGTCGATCAGGTCGATCGGGTCGAGGACGTTGTCCTTCGACTTCGACATCTTCTGGCCTTCCTCGTCGCGCACGATCGCGTTGATGTAAACGGCGCGGAACGGGAGTTCGCCGGTGAAATACGTCGTCATCATGATCATCCGGGCAACCCAGAAGAAGATGATGTCGAACCCGGTGACGAGCACCGACGACGGCAGGAAGGTCCGCAGCTCCTTCGTGTCCGCCGGCCAGCCCAGCGTCGAGTGACACCAGAGCGCGGACGAGAACCAAGTGTCGAGCACGTCGGAATCCTGCTCGAACGACACGGGCTCGCGGCCGAGCTTCGCCTGCGCCTTCGCGCGGGCGGACGCCTCGTCGCGCGCTACGTAGATATTGCCGGCTTCGTCGTACCATGCGGGGATCCGGTGGCCCCACCAGAGCTGGCGTGAAATGCACCAGTCCTGGATGTTGTTGATCCAGTGAAGGTACGTCGAGAGCCATTGGTCGGGAACGAACTCGACCTTGTTCCTCTCGGCGCCGTGCGGGCTCGCGATGCCGTCGCCGACCGCGGCGAGGCAAAGTTCCTGGATCGTGCGGCCCGGGAAGATCGGGTGCGTGTCCGGCGCCGGCGCCCTCATCGCGACGAACCACTGGTCGGTCAGCATGGGCTCGACGATCTCGCCGGTGCGCCCGCAGCGCGGAACGACCATCCTGTGCGGCTTTTCGCTGACGACGAGCCCTTGCGTGGCGAGGTCCGCAAGCACCGCCTTGCGCGCCGCATAGCGGTCGAGTCCACGGTACTTCGCCGGCGCGTTGTCGTTGATCGTCGCGTCGAGGTTGAGGATCGGGATCGGCGCGAGGTTGTGCCGCTGCCCGATCTGCCAGTCGTTGAAGTCGTGCGCGGGCGTGATCTTCACGCAGCCGGTACCGAAGGCCCTGTCGACGTACGCGTCGGCGATCACCGGAATCGTGCGGCCCGTGAGCGGCAGCGTCACCTCCCGGCCGACGAGGCTCGCGTACCGCTCGTCGTCCGGATTCACGGCGACCGCGACGTCGCCCAGCATCGTCTCGGGCCGCGTCGTCGCGACGACGACATCACCGCCTCCTTCGTGGCCCGCGCCGGCAAGCGGATACCGGATCTCCCAGATCTTCCCCTGCTCTTCGTCGTTGTCGACCTCGAGATCCGACACCGCGGTGCCCAGCGTCGGGTCCCAGTTGACGAGCCGTTTGCCGCGGTAGACGAGGCCGTCGTCGTGAAGACGGACGAAGGTTTCCACCACGGCGGCCGAGAGGCCTTCGTCCATCGTGAAGCGCTCGCGCGACCAGTCGCCCGACGTGCCGAGCCGCCGCATCTGGTTGGTGATCGTCGAGCCCGACTCGTGCTTCCACTTCCAGACACGCTCGACGAATTGCGCGCGGCCGAGGTCGTGTCGCGACTTTCCTTCGGCTTTGAGCTGATTCTCGACGACGATCTGCGTCGCGATGCCCGCGTGATCCGTGCCGAGCTGCCACAGGGTGTTGTCGCCGCGCATCCGGTGAAACCGGACAAGAACGTCCATCAGCGTCAGCTGGAACGCGTGGCCCATGTGCAGCGTGCCCGTGACATTGGGCGGCGGAAGCTGGATGCAGAACGGAGGCGCGCCCGGCGCGTAGCTCGGCCTGAAGTACCCGCGCGACTCCCAAAGCGGGTACCACTTCGCCTCGATGGCGTGGGGTTCGAAGCTTTTCGCGAGTTCCATGGCGGCGCGTGCTACCCGAAGGATAGTGAGGCCTGCAAAATCCTGGAAGTATAGAGGAACGCGACCCGCTCCCCGCGCCACGCGCCGGGAGCAGCCGCCGGCACGGCCCTCACGAGCCGCGCCGGCGCGGGTGCGGCGTCCTCAGGCGGGAACGAACTTGATCGCGACGCCGTTGTTGCAATAGCGAAGGCCGGTCGGCTTCGGGCCGTCGTTGAACACGTGCCCCTGATGCCCGCCGCAACGCGCACAGTGGTATTCGTCGCGCGGCATCATCAGCTTGTGATCGACCTTGGATTCGACCCGGCCCGGTATGGCCGCGTAAAAGCTCGGCCAACCCGTGCCGCTGTCGTACTTGGTCTTCGATTCGAAAAGGGCCAGGTCGCATCCGGCGCAGACGAACGTGCCTTTGCGCTTTTCATTGTTGAGCGGACTCGAAAACGGCCGCTCGGTGCCTTCCTCGCGCAATACGGCGAACTGCGCCGGCGTGAGGAGTTTCCGCCACTCGGCCTCGGTCTTCACCACCCTTTCGATCATCTCGACCTTCGTACCCTGCGCGCCGGCGAGAGCGGCGTGGCGCATCGCTGCGACACCGGCGACGCCAGCGAGCGATTGAAATAGGAACTTGCGACGGTTCATGGCCTGCTCCACGGATCGAGGTTTGCCGTTGGTCGCGCGCGCAACCGAAACCTTACGCGACGAGGACGCCAACGCCCGGTCGCCTGCCTGTGACCGCGGGGTGACGCCGTTCGTTCCGAAGCGTCGAACGCGGGCGTCCGCCGCGGCCCGCGGAGATGCCTCGCCGCTATTTCGCCGGCACCGGCGCCGCGGGCATGGCGACGCCCCTGAATTCGGCGTCGGTCAAACGGTACAGCACGCCGGTGGCGTCATCCTTGACGATGGCGAAGCGCCCGGAGACGACGATGGGCTCGAAGCTGAATTTGACCGGCGTCCTGGCGATGACTTCGACGATCGCTTCCGGACCCGCCGGCATGCAGAACGAGCAATGCGGGGGCACGGCGGAGAGAAGGAAGCGCTTTTGCTTCTCGCCCATGTCGAGCGGGATGATGAAGCCCTGGACCTTCACATCCTGCTTGTCCAGCGTGAGGATATCCTTCGCGAACTCGGGCACCATCCGGCCCCCCTGCTGCACCGGCATCACCAGGGCGAGCGTGCGCCACGACACGACGCCGGCGCGCTCCGGCAACAGCGTCGCGCCATAGTCGCTGGCGCTGGGCAATCCGGCCTGCGGCACCGAAGGCATGACGGCGTGGACCGGTAACGCCGCGGCCCCTGCGGCGAACATCGATGCAACGACGAATCTTCTCATGGTGTCACCCGTCGGCAAGCGTGGCGGCGACGTCGAGTCGGTAGGCGCGCCACGCGGGAAGCAAGGTGGCGATTATACCCGTCCCGAGCGCCAGGGCGACGATGCCCCATTCGTCCGGATGCCAGGCGCGCGCGCCCGCCGCCAGCGGCGCCGCGGCCGGGAGCCAGCTCCCGACGTTCGCGGCAAGCGCGTGCGCGACGAGCAGCCCCGCAACCAGACCGGTCGCGGCGAGCAGCATGCTCTCGATCAACAGCACGGCCACGATCAAGCCCCGTCGCGCGCCCAGCGTGCGCATGATCGCGAGGTCGTAGCGCCGTTCGTCGAGCGCCTGCGCCAGCGCCACGAAGAGGCCGAACGCCGACGCACCGATCAGGAGCAGCGCGAAACCGCGAATCACGTCGGTGCCCACACCGAACACGGTGAACAGCCGGGCGGACTCCAGCGCCGGCGAGGCTGCCTGCAAAACGGTTTCGGTATTGATCGCGCGCGGCAGGCTCGCCGCCGCGACCGGACTCCTGTATTTGACAAGTGCGAGCGTCACTTCGCGCTCGGGCGCCGGTGATGCGCGCGCAACGGCCTGCGGCTTCGCCGGATCGGCGCCCGCGTTGGCGTCGCGATCCTCGTCGCCATCGTGATGTTCGTGCACTTTCCAGACGCTGTCCATGCCGGTCAAGACCAGCCGATCGATCACGCGACCCGTCGGCGCGAGCACGCCGACGACGCGATAGGGTGTTTCGCCGTGATCCCCGCCGCCTTCGGCGAGTCCGTGCGAGCCCGTGAACGATGCGCCGACGGCAAGCCCCGACGCGCGCGCGGCCTCGCTGCCGAGCACTGCCTCCATCGGGGCCGCCCATACGCCGCCTTGCGCCACGGCCGCGCCATAGTGCGCGATGAACGCCGGCTCGGTGCCGACGATGCGGAATCCGCGATAGCTGTCGCCCAGCGCCATGGGGATCACCTGTCGCACGAGCGGATGTTGCCCGAGCAGGGCGACCGCGGCGAGCGGCACGTTTCCCGGCGGCACGTCGGCGTGGTAGACGCCGGCCAGCACGAGTTGCAGCGGGCTCCCCTTCGCGCCGACGACGAGGTCGATGCCGGTCGCCTCCCGCACCAACCGTTGCTCGAGTTCGCGCGAGAGCAGCATGACGAGCGTGATCGTCGCCACGCCCAACGCGAGCAGGGCGACGTTCAGCACCGTCGCCAGCGGTCGCCGCCTGGCGTAGGCGAACGCGATGCGGAAGACATTCATGCGGCAACCCCACGCGCGGCAAGGGTTTCCGGCCGCAAGGGCAGCGCGTAGACGTGCGGCAGCAATGGGCGGACGCGGGCATCGTGCGATGCGACGACGAGCACCGCGCCGTTCGCCAACGCCTGCGTGCGCAACAGTTCAAGCGCGCGAGCCGCATGCGCGTCGTCCAGATTCGCGGTCGGCTCGTCGGCCAGCACCAGCGCCGGCCGGTTGACGACCGCCCGCGCGATGGCGACCCGCTGCGCCTGCCCCTGCGACAGCGCGCGCGGATAGCGGCGCGCAAGATCGGCGACGCCAACCGCGTCGAGGAGATCGCGGACGCGATCGGGATCGTCGGGGAGGCCCGCAAGGTACCGGGCGAGCCGCAGGTTGTCCCGGACGTCGAGCGCGCCGACGAGATGCAGCCGTTGCGGAACGATGCCGACGCTGCGGCCGCGCCACCGGTCGCGCGCCGCGCCGGAAAGCGTCCCGAGATCGGTGCCGCCCACGATGACGGTCCCGCTGGCCGGCGTCGTCAGTCCGGCGAGGATATGCAGGAGCGTCGTCTTGCCGCTCCCCGACGCGCCGGCGAGCAGCCAATGCTCCCCGGCGCCCGCTGCCCACGCTTCCACGCGCACGACCGGCGTGGCGCCGTAGCGGTGCTCGATTCCGTTGAGCGAAAACATGCCTGTCTTGGCAACCGTGCGTGTCAGCGCAAACGCCGACCGACCGGCCGCGCTTGCGATAGAGGCCCCTGCCGGCCTCCGGCAGAGATCAAAGGTCGCGGCCCACGGCCCGGGCCAATGCGCCGAGCTGAACCATCAGCGTCGCGAATTCCGCCGGCGTCAGCGCCTGATCGGCATCGCACCAAGCCTCCTTCGGCGTCGGGTGGATCTCGATCAGCAGCCCGTCGGCCCCGGCCGCGACCGCCGCGCAGGACAACGCCGGCACCATCCATGCCTTGCCGCCCGCGTGCGACGGATCGACGATCACCGGCAGATGCGTCTCGCGCTTCATCACCGGGATCGCCGTGACGTCGAGCACATTGCGGTACGCGGTCTCGAACGTGCGGATGCCGCGTTCGCAAAAGATGATGTTGTGATTGCCGCCGGCGGCGATGTATTCCGCGGCCATCAGCCACTCGCTGATTGTGGCGCTCATCCCGCGCTTCAGGATTACCGGCGTCTGAACCTGCCCCACCGCCTTCAGCAGATCGAAATTCTGCATGTTGCGCGTGCCGATCTGGATCACGTCGACACCGTGCTCGAGAAATGCGTCGAGCATCCGCACGTCCATCAATTCGGTGACAACGGGCAGCGCGCAGCCCGCCGCCGCATTCTTGAGGAGCTTGAGACCCTCGATTCCCTTCCCCTGGAACGCGTAAGGCGACGTGCGCGGCTTGAATGCGCCGCCGCGCATCAACCGCGCCCCGCCGGCGCGCACACCGGCGGCGGCGTCGCGCATCTGGACATCGGTCTCGACCGAGCACGGCCCCGCGATCACCTGGACGATCCTGCCGCCGATCGGAATGCCGCCGGCGTCGATAACGGTGTTCGCCTTGTGCCACTCCCGCGCGACGACCTTGTAGGGCTTCAGGATGTGCATTGATTTCTCGACGCCCTCCATCGTGTCGAACATCTCGGGATCGAGCTTGCGCTCGTCGCCGACCGCGCCGATCAGCGTCCGCTCGGTGCCCCGCGACACGTGCACGTCGAGTCCATGCGAACGGATCTTCGACTCCACCGCTGCCACCTGCGCGTCGCTCGCGTCCTTTTCCATCACGATGATCATGGCCTTCGCTCCAAAAAAATCGGGCGTCCCCGCCTGGGCCGCCCGATCGTCGCTGTTACCTCCCTGCCCTGCGCGGTCGAAAGCGGCCCTACCCTGAATTGCCGAACCAGCACCGGAAGCCGAACGCGAGCGCGCCGGCCGCCGTCGGGCGGCGCACCGTGCGAACCGGCAAAATCATGATCGGCGACATGCGGGAAAGTCTAGCACGGCGGCACGAGCCGTGACGCGCCGCGGGCGGAACCGCCATCAGCTGTTCCCCTTGCGCCACGTTTCGATCTCGCGCTCGATGGCTTCGGCGATGTAGGCGCGAATCAGCTTGCCGACGTGGTCGTTGATCGTCGTGACCAGCTCGGCGCTCGCTCGGTCGACGATCGGCTGCAGCTGCACGGCAAGCTGTTCGCGAAGGCGGGTGTCGGTGAAGATGTCGATCCGTTGCAGGACCTGCATCCGGATCTCTTCCGCAAGCGCCTCCCAGCGCGCCCAATCGTCGGCCGGAACGGGTTTCGCGGCGTCGGGCGGAACCACGGCGTCCTCGGGCGGCGGTGTGGATGGCGGCGGAATCGAGCCTTGGGCTTCAACCGGTAGTGCCGACGCCGGAACGATGCTGTCGATCGGCGCCGGGGAGGTCACCTCCGCGACGTCGGTCGCCGGCGCCTCGCGCGCCGGAGTGTCGACGGCCGGCGCGGCGGAAATCGTCTCGTCCTGCAGGGTGGCCGCGGTTGTCCCCTCGCCTTCCGGCAGAACGGACGGAACCGCCACAGTAGGTTCACTGGGCTTTCGGCCAAAGGAAAAGAGCGACCAAAGGCGCCGCGATTCGCGCCGGGGTGCCGGTGGTGCCGATTCGGGTGCGAGTTCC
>JANMBN010000087.1:0-16519 GCA_031360485.1 Betaproteobacteria bacterium
GCGGTAGTAAGTATCGCGCCGCAATCGGACGTCGCGGCGAGGCGCGAGGAGGAGTCATAGTTCGTACTATGGCGACGACGAGCAACAAAGCTGCGGCGGCCGAAGGCAAGCGAGACGCTATCGATATGGCTGTTACAGTCCACTAGGTCATCCGGCCTGTCGGCTCGAACCGATTGACGACGCCCTTCACGAGCAGGATGTTGCCGTAGGGGCGCAATTCTCCCGTCCTGACCAGCGCGAATGCGCGCTTCGCGCGGTCGTAGAAGGCCTGCCGTCCGAGATTGCCGATTTCGCAATCGGCGAGTCGATGCTCGGTGAAGACCGCGGCGAAGTCCATGACGGCTTCGGGCACGGCATCGGGATCGCCGACCACCTCCATCGTGTACGCCGCCGGCGTGACTTGAACGTCGAGCGGGAACAGCGTCAGGACCGCGTCCAGCGCATCCGGCGACGACGCTCCGCGCAATTCGATCAGCCGCGGACCGAGGCTCGCGGCGGGGAAGTTGGCGTCGACGATGGCGATTTCGTCGCCATGACCCATCGCCGCCAGCGCGTGCAGCAGTTCCGGCGAGAGGAGGGGATGGATGCCCTTCAGCATGATCTTCGGCTCCGCGGTGTCGCCATCAGCCGCCTTTGACGCCGCCGTGCGTCAGTCCGACGACGATTTCCTTCTGGATCACGATCGTCAGCAGCAGCACCGGCAGCGTGACGATGATGGCCGCGGCGGCGAGCGGCCCCCATGCAAGCTGTTCGAACGTCAGCACGTTGTACACCGCCACCGGCAGCGTCCGCGTCTCACGCCCCGCCAGCACTGCGCCGAAGACGAAGTTGTTCCACGAGAAGATGAACGAGAGGATCGTTCCCACGATGACACCGGGCCGGGCGAGCGGCAACGCCACGTAGCGGAACGTCGACCACACGCTCGCGCCATCGATCAACGCGGCTTCCTCGAGTTCCTTCGGCAGCGTCTCGAAATAGCCGGCCATGATGTAGACGATGATCGGCACCGTGATGACGAGGTGCGTGATCACCAGTGCCGTCAACGTGTTGTTGAGGCGCAGGAACTGGAACACGGCGAACAGCGGGATGAGAAAGGACAATGCGGGCGTCATCCGCGCGATCAGGATCAGCACGACCAGGCGCTTCGCGCCGACGCGGGCGATCCCGAACCCCGCCGGAACGCCGATGAGCAACGCGACCAGCGTGGCGCCTCCCGAGACGACGATGCTGTTCCAGAGGTAGCGGCCGATCGAGTTCTGCTCGAACACCTGCAGGAAATTGGCGAGCGTCGGCGGTTGGGGAATGAAAACGGGCGGATACGCAAGGTTGTCGATCTCCGTCTTCAATGAAAGCGAGAGCATCCAGAGGAACACGAGGACGGCCGGTGACACGATGACCAGCACCGACAGCCAGAAGCCGGTCTTGCGCAGCCGGCGCGCGACGGTTATGCGCGACATGCGAGCGTGGGGCCGCCTTCAGGCGGCTTGAAACCGGTGGCCTTGGCGCGTCCGGCTGAAGCCGGACCCACGACTGAAGCCGGACCCACGACTGAAGCCGGACCCACGGCTGAAGCCGGACCCGCGACTGAAGTCGGACCCACGACGGAAGCCGGACCCACGAGGGGCGCACCTGTCGGTTTGCCGCGTCCGAAGGCCGGCGACGAATGTCTCATGCGTTCAGGTCCACTTGGTTTTTTCCCGCACGTGCAGGAGAAGCAGGGCGAGCGCAAGAACAATCACGAAGAATACGACGACGACGGCCGAGGCGGTGCCGATGTTGTAGAACGCGAACGCCTGCAGGTAGAGGTACAGGTTGATCGTCTCCGACGCCGTCCCCGGGCCGCCGCCCGTGATCACGTAGATCGTGTCGAATGTCTTGAGCGCGTCGATCGTGCGGATCACCGCGGCGACGACGATGAAAGGCGCGACGAGCGGCAGCGTGATGAACCGGAACAGCTGCCACTCGGAAGCCCCGTCGAGCCGCGCCGACTCGTACGGCTCGGTCGGCAGCGCTGCCAGTCCGCCCAGGACAATGAGCATCACGAGCGGCGTCCAGTGCCACACCTCGACCAGAACGAGGCTCGGGATCACGAGCCCCGGCGAGTACACCCACAGCGACGGCGGCAAGCCGACGAGCGACAGCAGATAGTTGAGAACGCCCT
This sequence comes from Betaproteobacteria bacterium, assembly GCA_031360485.1. GTDB lineage: Bacteria > Pseudomonadota > Gammaproteobacteria > Burkholderiales > Casimicrobiaceae > CAIWHR01. The sequence continues at coordinate 2,162 of JANMBN010000087.1, forward strand.
GCTGGGGGTGGAACATCATCGTCCACACCAGCGCGACCGCGACCGGAGTGGCCATCATCGGCATGATGAAGACCCCGCGCAGGACGCCGCGAAAGGGGAACTCGCGGTGGAAGATCATCGCGGCCGCCGTGCCGAGAACCAGCGGAGCCGCCACGGCGAGCGCCGTGAAGTAGAACGTGTGCAGGACCGATTCGAGAAAACGCTGGTTGGTGACGAGCTTCAGGTAATTCCCGAAACCGACGAAGTGCGCCGTCGATCCGATCGTCCAGTCGAACGCGCTCATCCACAGCGTGAACAGCCACGGGAAGACGATCACCGCGCCGATGACCACCAGCGTCGGGGCGATGAAGAGGTAATAGCTGCGACGCCGGCGCTCAAGGAAGCGCGCGCGTCGCGGCGGCGTGATTGCGATCGTGGACATCGTGCCGGCGACGAAGGAGTCGGCGCGCAAGCGCGCTCGCAGCGATGACGGGCGCACCGACGGGCCGCGCCCGGCGTTGTCTACGCCTTTTCGCTCTTGTCCAGGACCGGCTGGAACTCGGCCGTCGCCTTCTTGAGCTCCGCGGCGGCGTCGGCGCCGTTGATCATGTTGGTCAACGCGATGCCGAAGATGTCACGGAATTCGGTGACCGGGGCGATGATGGGCAAGCCGGGTTGCGCGATCCGCGCGGAGGTCAGCATGCAGTCGACCCACGCCTTGGGCACTTTCAGCGCGGCAAGCGCCTCGGCGTTTGCATACGCCGAATTGCGCACCGGCGCGCCGGCGGCGGCCTGCAGCATCCGCGCCTGGTTCGCCTTGTTGGACGCCCATTGCAGGTACAGCCACGACGGCCCCTTCTTCTTGCTGAACGAAGAGATTCCCTCACCGTCGCCGAACATCGCCGACACCTGCTGCTTCGGTCCGGGCGGCATCACGCCGTAGCCGACTTTACCGACGATGCGCGACTTGGTTGGATCCTCGAGCGGCTGCGCGAACCCGATGCCGTCGAGCCACATCGCCGCCTTGCCCTGAAGGAAGAGGCTCTGCGCCTCGTTCCAGTTGAAACCGGCAACCCCTTGCGGTCCGGACTTGGCGAGCAGTGTCTGGTACATCTTCGCCGAGTCGATCGCTGCGGCCGAATCCGTCATCAGCTTGCCGTTTGCGTCGACGAAACCGCCGCCGTATCCGAGCAGGAAGCTCGTCCAGACGGGCACGTTGGCGTTCTTGAGGCCGCGTGCGACAAAGCCGGAAACGCCCTTGGCCGGGTCGTTGAGCTTGGCCGCGGCATCGACGATCTCGGGGAAGCTCGTCGGATACGCGACGTTCTTCGCGTCGAACAGCTCCTTGTTGTAGTAGATGACCCAGGGGTCGATGTTGAATGGCAGGCTGTCGATGCGGCCGTCCAACTGCGTCGCCCACGCCATGCCGCCCTTGGAGAAATCGGCGAAGTCGAGGTTGGGGTCGGTGAGCGACTTGTCCGCGACGAGCGGGCGAACATCCTCCATCCATTTGTTCTTGCCGAACAGCCGTTTTTGCACGTGATACGAAATCGCGATCACGTCGAAGCTCGTGTTGCCGGAATTGAACTCGATGACCGCTTTCTGCCGCTGTTGCTGCTCGGGGATCATCTCGGACCCGACGTTGATTCCCGTCATGTCCTCGAATTCCTTGTGATACTTGGTGAGAAGGTCGCCACGCGGGCTCTTGACCAGGAAGACCTCGATCTTCTCGCCCTTGAAGCGCTTCCAGTCGAACGCGCCCTGCGCCTGCGCGGCGAGCTGCCCGGCGCCGGGAATGGCGCCCAACGCCGCGGCGCCGAGGCCTGCCTGCAACAGGCGGCGGCGCTGGTTTCCGGGACCTGCGAAGCGATCTTGATCAGCCATGGTGTCCTCCTTGCGAATTCAGGTTTCGGGCAGGGCGCGGCGATGGTCGGGCACCAGACGTGCCGTACGTCGAACCGGGTGGGGAATCATACTGCACGGAGCCGGCGTTGGCATGCGCGGCCTCATTGATCGCCGGCGCCGTCCGGAGTGACCGGCAGGCCCGCGTCGCTCAAGGCAGCGAGCAGCGAATGGCGCGCGGCTTCCTCGAGAGGCATCTGCGGCGGGCACAGGGCGAGCCACGCGGGATCCCGCGTGCGCGCGGCCACGATCGCCTTGAACGCGGGCAGGAACGGCTGGCGGAACGCGATCTCGATGAACGTGGCGATCCTTTCCTCGTCGGCGGCGCTCACCTCGGGCGAGAGCAGGGCCCGGACCAGCGCCGGATAGACGTTGGCGACGCCGCAGATCGTCCCCGCTCCGCCGGCGCGCAGCAGGCGCGGCAGGTGCGGCTCATGCCCGACGAGGATCGCAAGCCGCGGAGCGCGCGCGAGCAGCGCGGACGTGTGCGTCCAGTCTCCGGCGCTGTCCTTGACCCCGGCGACGATCCCGGGAAAGGCTGCGGCAAGGCGTGCGACCAGGTCCACGGAGAGCGGCACGCCCGTCACCTGCGGGATGTGATAGAGGAAGACGCGCAAGCGAGGATCGGCCACCGCCTCGATCACCCGCGCGTACCAGGCGAACAATCCTTCGTCGGGCACATCCTTGAAGAAGAACGGCGGCAGCACGAGGCAGCCCGCGCAGCCGGACTGCACGCCCTGGCGCGTCAGCGCGATGGTCTCGGCGAGTGCGGCGCAACCGGTGGCGGCCACGATCCGGGCCGCCGGAATGTCCGCTGCGAGCAGCGCGGAGAGTCCGGCAGAGCGCTCCGTTGTCGAAAACGACTGGCCTTCACCCGTCGTCCCGAACGGCGCGACGCCGTCGATTCCCTGCGCCAGCAGCCAGCGCGCGTGACGTGCGAAACGCGCAAGGTCGACGCCGCCGCCACGATCGAGCGGCGTCAGCATCGCGCACCACAGGCCGTGCACCGGATGGACGTTGTTCATGGGGACAAGTAGGCTGTTCAAGCGGGAAATCGAACACTAACATACTGGCATGAATTCGGACCTGGGCCTGGGTGGCGCGCCGCTCGGCAATCTTTTCGCCGCCATCGCCGACGACGACGCCATCGCCCTCGTTCGGCATGCGTTCGATCGCGGCGTCCGGTATTTCGACACCGCGCCGCACTATGGCAGCGGCCTCTCCGAGCACCGGTTCGGCGCCGCATTGCGCGAGGTGCGGCGCGATGATTTCGTGCTGTCGACCAAGGTCGGCCGCCTGCTTTCGCCCGATCCCGGCGCGCCTCGTGACCAGCACGGTTACGTGGACGTCCTGCCGTTCGTCCAGCGCTACGATTATTCGTTCGACGGCACGCTGCGCAGCCTCGAAGACAGCCTGCAACGGCTTGGCCTCGCACGTATCGACCACGTGTTCATCCACGATGTCGCGCGCGATGCGCATGGCGACGCGCAGCCGCAGCGCTTTCGCGAGGCGATGGACGGTGCGGTGCCGGCGTTGGCGCGCCTCAAGGCCGAAGGGGCCATCGCAGGCTATGGACTGGGCGTCAACGAATGGCAGGTTTGCGCCGACGCGCTCGCCCACGCGGATCTCGACGTGCTTCTCCTGGCGGGACGCTATACGCTGCTCGACCAGACGGCGCTCCCCGGCCTCCTGCCGCTCTGCGTCGAGCGCGGGACGCGCGTGGTCGTCGGCGGTCCGTTCAACTCGGGCATCCTCGCCACGGGGACGCGCCCCGCGGACGGGCGCACCGTGCACTTCAACTATGCGCCGGCGCCGCCGGAGGTCATCGCACAGGTCTCGAAGATCGAAGCTCTTTGCGCCGCGCACGGCGTACCGCTCAAGGCCGCCGCGTTGCAGTTTCCGCGCGCACACCCGGCGGTCGCCTGCGTGCTCGCCGGCGCGCGCACGACTTCGGAGCTCGACGAGAATCTCACGCTGGCCGTGCATCCGATTCCGGAAGCCTTCTGGCGCGAGCTGCGCGTGCGGCGCCTCGTCGCGGAGAATGCGCCGCTACCTTGCGACGCGTCGTGACGGCCGGGCCGGGAACACCGCTGGGTGTCGACGCGCATCACCACGTGTGGCGCCTCGATCGCGGGGACTACGGGTGGCTTACTCCCGCGCTCGCAGCGATCTACCGCGATTTCGGGCTCGCCGAACTACGGCCGCTGCTCGACTCCGCCGGCGTCGACGCGACGGTGCTCGTGCAGGCGGCGCCCACCGTCGCCGAAACCGAGTTCCTGCTCGACGTGGCCCGCGCCAGCGAGGGTCTCGTCCAGGGCGTCGCCGGATGGGTCGATCTTGCCGCGGCCGATGCCGTGCCGACGCTCGCCCGCCTCGCGCGCGAGCCCCTGCTGAAATCGATCCGCCCGATGCTGCACGATCTTCCCGACCCCGAATGGATTCTTCGCGACGACGTGGGTCGCGCATTGTCGGCCTTGCCGTCGCTCGGATTACGCTTCGATGCGCTGGTGAAACCGCCGCAACTGCCGGCGCTGTTGCGATTGCTCGATCGCCACCCCGAACTGGCGATCGTCATCGATCACGGCGGCAAACCCGAGATTTCGACGGGAGGCTGGCAGCCCTGGGCGGGCCGCATCGCCGCGCTGGCACGGAATCCGCGGGTCGAGTGCAAGCTGTCGGGGCTCGTGACCGAGGCGGGAGCCGGCTGGACCGTGGACACGCTGCGCCGCTACGCCGATCACCTGCTCGAATGCTTCGGACCGGGCCGGTTGCTGTGGGGCAGCGATTGGCCAGTCGTCGGTCTCGGCGGCGGATATCGGCGCTGGCGTGCCGCGACCGACGCGTTGCTGTCCGGGCTGCCCATCGTCGATCGCGAAGCCATCCTCGGCGGGAATGCGCGGCGCTTCTACGGGTTGCAAAAGTAGGGTCAGAGACGAATTCTTTCGACTTCGGTAGCGAACGGACGGTTTGTCGAAATTCGTCTCTGACCCTACTTTTCAGTAGATGTGCCGCCGGAGCTTGGCGCGATAGGTGATGGTGGTCGCGATTTCCTCGATCGACTTCGCGGTCGTGTCGAGGACCGGAATCCCTTCGCGCGCGAACAGAAGCTCGCACTCGCGCACTTCGTAGCGGCAATTCTCGAGCTCCGCATAGCGGCTGCCCGGGCGCCGCTCCTCGCGGATCTTGTGCAGGCGCTCCGGATTGATCGTCAGCCCGAACAGGCGATCCTTGTGCGGCACGACCGACGCAGGAAGGACGCGGTCGGCGAAATCGTCGGGCGTGAAAGGGAAATTCGCCGCCCGTACGCCGAACTGCAGCGCGAGATAGAGCGAAGTCGGCGTCTTGCCGCAGCGCGAGACGCCCACCAGGATGACCTGCGCCCGGTCGAGATCGCGCGTCGCCGCGCCGTCGTCGTGCGTCTGCGAAAAATTGATCGCGTCCATCCGCGCGAAGTACTCGTGGCTGTTGGCGATGCCGTGCGTGCGCCCGGCGGCGTGCGAACTCTTCGCCTCGAGTTCCGTCTCGAGCGGCGCGATGAATACCTGGAAGAGGTCGAGCGTCAGCGCATTCGTGTCCCGACGGACCGTTTCGCTCATGGCCTCGTCGACGATCGAGCTGAAGACGATCGGCCGCCGGCCGTCCCGCGCCGCGATCTCGTTCACCTGCTCGATGGCCGCGCCGATCTTCTCGGGCGAGTCGACGAACGGAATCGTCAGGCGTTGAAACTCGATTTGCTCGAACTGGGACAACAGGCTGTTGCCCAACATCTCCGCGGTGATGCCGGTGCGGTCGGAGATGAAGAGAACCGTGCGTCGGGTGGGCATGCGTCGCGTGGAAGCGCTGGCTTGGAACGAATGGCCGAACCGGGCAGCGGCAACCGCGGCGCTACCAGTCCTTCCACACCGGCACGACGCCGGGGGGCATTTCGGGCAGGTCGCCGAAATCCATCCATCCCTCGCCGGGCCCGTGCCAGTCCGAGCCGCACGACGCGCGCAGCCCGAACACGCGCGCATGCGTCGCGTACTCGACGTACTGCGCCGGCGTGTGCGACGGCGAGAGGACCTCGATTCCATCGCCGCCGGCGTCGCGGAATTCCGCGAGGAGCCGGCGCATTCCGCCGGCGCTGATGCCGTAGCGGCCCGGGTGCGCGACGACGGCCTGTCCTCGGGCCGCGTGAATCCAGCCGACCGCCTCGGGCAGCGTCGCCCATCGGTGCGCGACATAGCCGGGATTGCCCCGGGTCAGGTAGCGCTTGAACACGTCCTTCGTTTCGCGTGCGTATCCCGCTTCGACGAGATAACGCGCGAAGTGGGTCCGTGAAATGAGCCGCTCGCTCGTCACGTACTTCTGCGCGCCTTCGTAGGCGCCATCGATTCCGGCGGCCGCCAGCGCGTCGCCGATGCGCCGTGCACGGGTCAGGCGTCCCGAACGGATCGCGTCGAGGCCCTCGATCAGCGTCGCGTTCTGCGGGTCGATCTGCAGCGCGATGATGTGCAGCGTGATGTCCTCCCAGCTCACCGAAAGCTCGGCGCCGCAGACAAACGTGATGCCGGCAACGTCTGCGGCCACGCGCGCTTCGTCGAGGCCGCTCAGCTCGTCGTGGTCCGTCAGTGCCAGAACGTCCACGCCGCGCACGGCGGCGCGCGCGACGACGGCGGCGGGCGGCAACAGGCCGTCGGAGTGGGTCGAGTGACAGTGGAGGTCGTAGCGTGGCATCGGACGGGCACGGAAATCCGGTTCAGCACGCGCTTTTCCGGCGGATCGAAGCGCAGTGCTTGAAGTAACCGGTTGATTCTAGCAGGATCGTGCCGGCACGTTGGAAGCGGATTTCCGCGGTCGGGCTGCGCCAAGAAGGTCGCGAAACCGTTCAACCGCGCGGGAACCTCTCATGGCGCCTGTTGGCGTGGTACATAATCACCTCTGCGTCTTCGGGAAGGCCGTCTTGATGAAGTTGCGACGCTCGCCGAGGCGGACCTCACCCGAATGCGAACAAGCCGCTTGACCATGCTGCGACACGCGCGGAACGTAACCCCGCCCGGTTGTTCGGTTTCCAATAGCCGCGCATCGGGCCATTTAACGATTCAAATGTTCGATCAAATTGAATCCCCTCGGCGGCGATGTTCGGTACACTGATGGGCTTCGATACGTCGATCGTGCGAAGGGTCGTTGACGGGAGTTTGCGATGACGAAAGCGCTGAACATCGAGCCCGACAAGTGCACGGGCTGCATGCAATGTGAACTCGCCTGTTCGTGGGTCCAGACCGGCACGTTTGCGCCGTCGAAGAGCCTGATCCGCGTCAGCGTGTTCGACTAGGAGGCAAGCTATGCCCCGTACACCTGTCTGCAATGCGACGAGGCATGGTGCATGAACGCCTGTCCGGTGAATGCGATCGCGCTGGATCCGCAGACGGGTGCCAAGCTCGTCATCGACGAGCTGTGCATCGGTTGCCACTTGTGCACGATCGCCTGTCCGTTCGGGACCGTGTTCACGCTGCCGCACTCCGACAAGGCCGCGAAGTGCAACCTGTGCGGCGGGCAACCGGCGTGTGCCGCCGCGTGCCCCACGCAGGCGATCGTGTACGGCGAGTCGCCGCAGGCGGGGCAGTGGTTCGAGCCCTGGGGTACCAAGGTCAATCGCAACTACGTCGACACGCTCGGCGCCTAGCGGGCCAGCCGCCCCGCGCGCGGGGTCACGCCACGTGACACGAGAGGAGAGAACGATGCCAAGACCCACGGGCAAGCTGCTGCGAGTCGATCTGACGAGCGGCCGGATCGCGGTCGAGGACATCCGCTCCGACTGGCTGCACGATTATCTCGGCGGCCGCGGATTGGCGGCCCGCTATCTTTATGAAGAGCTCGATGCGCGGGTGGACCCGCTGTCGCCCGCCAACAAGCTGATCTTCGCCACCGGGCCGCTGACCGGCACGCCGGTTCCCTGCGGCGCCCGCTACATGGTGGTGACCAAAGGCGCGCTGACCAACGCCATCACCACGTCGAACTCCGGCGGTCACTGGGGGCCCGAGCTGAAGTTCGCCGGCTACGACATGGTCATCCTCGAAGGCCGGGCGCCCAAACCGGTCTACCTCTTCATCTACGATGACCGCGTCGAACTGCGGGACGCGTCGCCTTACTGGGGCCGCGGGGTCGGCGACACCGAGGACGGGCTGCGAAAGGAGCTGGGCATTCCGGGCTTGCGCGTCGCCTGCATCGGGCCGGGCGGCGAGAAGCTGGTTCGCTTCGCGTGCATCATGAACGACAAGCACCGCGCCGCGGGGCGGAGCGGCGTCGGCGCCGTGATGGGCTCGAAGAATCTCAAGGCCATCGCCGTCCGCGGCACCGGCGGCGTCCCTGTGGCGGATCCGGCCGCATTCATGAAGGCGGTCTGGTCGATGCGGGCCGCCATGCAGGACAACCCGGGCCGCATGGCGTTCACGGACCTGGGGACGGCCGCGACGATCGACATGACGCAGGCCTTTGGCGGGTTGCCGACGCGCAACTTCCTCGAGGGACAGTTCGAGCAATACGAGAACTTGAACGGCAACACCATCAAGGAAACCCGGATGGTCGCCAACAAGGCGTGCTTCGCCTGCACGATCGCGTGCGGGCGGGTGACTCGCCTCGGCGAACATTCCGGCAAGTTCATGGTCAACATGCACCCGCGCAACTGGAAGCCGGCGGGCGAAGGCCCCGAGTACGAAAACGCGTGGGCGCTCGGTGCAGACTGCGGAGTTGGCGATCTCGACGCCGTCCTCAAGGCGAACTGGCTGTGCAACGACCTGGGGATCGATCCGATTTCGATGGGCGCCTCGCTGGCCGCCGCCATGGAGCTCTACGAACGGGGCGTGATCGGCGATGCCGACGTCGAGATGCCGATGCGGTTCGGCTCGGCCGAAGCGCTCGTTCGGATGGTGGAGGCAACCGCTTATCGCGAAGGGTTCGGCAACGAAATCGCCGAGGGCTCGAAGCGCATGGGCGAAAAGTTCCGGCACCCCGAAGTGTTCATGGGCGTGAAAGGCCAGGAGTTTCCGGCGTACGACCCGCGCGGGTTCCAGGGGATGGGCGTCGCCTACGCCACCTGCAACCGCGGGGCCTGCCACCTCCGCGCCTGGACGCCGGGCGTCGAATCCTCGGGCGCCATGGACCCGCACACGCCGGTCGGGAAGAGCGAATGGGTGGTCCACGAGCAGAACCGCACGACGGCGCACGACAACACTGGCACGTGCCTCTTCATCGGCGGCTCGGGCGGGCCGCTCGAATCGCTTGTTCCCTGTACCGCCGCCGCGCGCGGCATTCCCTACTCGGCGGACGACTTCGTGAAGATCGGCGAGCGCACCTGGAACCTCGAACGCCTGTTCAACCTGAAGGCAGGGCTCACGAAAGCCGACGACACGCTGCCGCAACGGCTGCTGAAGGACGCGCACAAGACCGGTCCGTCGGCCGGTGTCGTCGTCGACCTCGATGCGATGCTCCCGGTCTACTACCGCGAGCGGGGCTGGTCGGAGGACGGCGTGCCCACGCGCGAGAAGCTGGCCGAACTCGGCCTGGCGTCAGCCTGATCCGGCGGAAAAAATCGGCAACCGTGGCCGCACACAACGAATCGAGGCCGTGACCATGCATCACGTCATCATTGGCGGCGGACCGGCCGCGATCAACGCCGTCGAGACGATCCGGGAATTCGACGGCGGCCAATCGGTCATCACGCTCGTCTGCGACGAGCCGGCTCATTCCCGCATGGCGCTGCCGTACTGGCTTGCGGGAAAGATTCCCGAAGCGCATACGCACACGGGAGACGCGGCCTACTTTGCGCGCCTGAATGTCGCGACCCGGTTCGGCGTTCGCGTCGCGGCCGTCGATCCGCAAGGCAAGACCGTGACGCTCGGCGACGGCAGCAAGCTCGGATTCGACAACCTGCTGATCGCGACCGGTTCGTCGCCGCTCCGCCCGCCGATTCCGGGCGCCGATCTTCCGGGTGTCCAGCCGCTCTGGTCGCTCGCGCATACCGACGGCGTGTTGAAGTACGCCGAATCCCTGCGGCCGGGGGGGCGCACCCCGCGCGTGGTGCTCGTCGGCGCCGGTTTTATCGGCTTCATCGTGCTCAACGCGATGTACAAGCGGAAATGGCAATTGGCGGTGGTCGAGCGCGAAGGACAGGTCCTCCCGCGGATGCTCGACGCGCCCGGCGCCGACCATGTGCATCGCTGGCTGGCGACGCGGGACGTTCCCGTCCACTGCGGCGCGACGGTCCAGCGGATCCGCCAGCAGGCCGACGGGACAAAAGCCGTCGAGCTGTCCGACGGGCAGTCGCTGACCGCCGACATCGTGATCCTGGCGACGGGCATCCGTCCGAACCTCGACCTCGTCCAGGGATCGGGCATCGCCACCGGCGAGGCGATATTGGTGAACGACCGGATGCAGACGAATTTCCCGCACGTCTACGCGGGTGGCGACGTGGCGCAGGGCCCGGTCCTGTTCGGCACCGAAAACGCTGTCCATCCCATCCAGACCACGGCGGTGGACCACGGCCGCGTCGCCGGCGCCAACATGGCGGGCCGCGACGTGCATTACCCGGGCAGCCTGCTGATGAACGTGGTCGACATTTGCGGCATCCAGGGTGCCAGCTTCGGCCGCTGGAACGACGCGGCAGCCGAGGCGACGACGATCGACAATCCGGCCGGCTTCATCTATCGCAAGCTCAACTGGAGCGGCGACCGGATTTCCGGCGCCATCTTCGCGGGGCGTGCCAACGACGTGGGGATGCTCACCGACGTCGGCATGGTCAAAGGCCTGATGCAGACGCAGACCCGGCTGGGGCCATGGAAGAAATTCCTTCGGGACAATCCATTCGACATCCGCCGCGCGTACGTTGCGTCCGGCGTGGCGGCGAAGCTGGTCGACTCGGCGCTGCTGGGCCGGCCGGCCAAGGCGCGCCAATTTCATTTCGGATCCGCCGAGGCGAAGGTGCCGGCCAATGCGGCGCACGCCGTGTTCGTCGCCAAGAGCTGATCGCCGCTGCATTCAATTCGCCAACGCTCGCCCTTCGCGACATGCAAATCCGCCTGAAGCTGATGGGAACGCTCAAGGCAAGGACGCCGGCCGGAGGCGTGCTCGAGGTGGCCGATGGCGCGACGATCGACGACGTGCTGCGCGCGCTGGAGATCGTACCGCAGACGATCCGCGTCTTCACGGTCAACGGCCTGTTCGAACGCGATCGCAGCCGGGTGCTCGCGGCGAACGACGAGCTGACGGCCATCCCGCCCGTCGGCGGCGGTTGAAGGCGCGCCAGCGCTGACCCGCCGCGCCGGCGAGGGCAGCTATGTAGTCGGAACTGTGCCTCGGCAGAAATTCGCGCGCCCGAGTCCAGAGGAGAGCACATGCCCTGTACCGTGAGCACCGAGCTCTTGTTCAGAGCCGACGCGTACCTGCAGACCGCGAGCGCCCGGGTCGTCGCCGTGCACGAGCATGCGATCGAGCTCGACCGCACGATCTTCTACCCGACGGGTGGCGGGCAGATGGGCGACTCCGGTGCGCTGCTGCGCGCCAATGGCGAACGCATTGCGGTCGTCGACACCCGAAAGGGCGAAACCCGGGACAGCGTACTGCACATGCTGGCGCCCGCGACGCCGCGGCCGGCGATCGGTGAAGCGCTGACGCTCGAACTCGATTGGCCGCGGCGACATGCGCTGATGCGCCTGCACACCGCGCTGCACGTCATGTCCTGCGTGGTGGTTGCTCCCGTCACCGGAGGCAACATCGCGCCGGCGAAGGCGCGCCTCGATTTCGACATCGACATGAGCCTGCTCGACGCCGGGAGAATCGAGCGCGAGACGAACGCGCTCATCGCGCGTGGCGTCGAAACGGAAACCGTCTGGATCAGCGACGAGGAGCTCGACGCCCGACCCGAGCTCGTCAAGACGATGAGCGTTCAGCCGCCGCGCGGCGGCGGGCGGGTGCGCCTCGTCAGCATTCCCGGCATCGACCTGCAACCCTGCGGTGGCACGCACGTCCGCAATATCGCGGAGATCGGAGCCATCCGCGTGCTCAAGATCAGGAGCGAAGGCAAGCGTAACCGGCGCGTGGAGATCGCGCTTCACGACAATCCGCCGACATGACGGAAGTGCGCGCCAGGAGTGAAATCGGCGAGTGGATCGTGAGCGTGACGCTGGCCGGGACCAACGAGGTCGGTATCCTTGCCGGCGTGGGCGAAAGGCTGAATGCCGCCGGCGTCTCGCTGGTGCGCGTCTCGGTGGCGACCGACCTGCTCGACCCGATGTTTGACGGCCGTGGCGTGCGCTGGCTGCGCGACCAGGGAGGCCTCGAGGAAACGTTCGAGCGTGACGACGAGGGTACCATCATCACCGAAAATTTTCCGCAAAGCCCGTTCGGCTTCCTGCTCCGCAGCGGTCAGCCGACGCTTCGCCGGCGCCTCGACGCGACGTATCGCCGGGGCGAGTTCCAGATGCTCGACAAGTTTCAGGATCAGGGCGCGACCGACTACCTGGCATTTTCGGTTCGCGTCGGTGAAACCGTCCGGCTGGGCGTGGGCGAGGGCATCACCGCGTCGTGGACGACCGACGCGCCGGACGGCTTCCCGGACACGCAGGTCGAATTGCTCGCCGCGATCATGCCGGCGCTGACCCTGGCGTTCATGCTGCGGACGGCCCATCGCGACGCGCGGACCCTGCTGACTACGTATCTCGGGCAACACGCAGCGGACCGCGTGCTCGCAGGCAACATCGTGCGCGGCCGGGCCGAACCCATTCGCGCCGTCGTCTGGTTCAGCGACCTCGTCGGATTCACGCGGATCTCCGACAACGCGAGCGCCGCCCAGGTGCTGGCGCTGCTGAATGACTACGCCCAGGCGCAGGTCGAGGAAATCGAGGCACACGGCGGGCACGTGCTGAAGTTCATGGGCGACGGCATCCTCGCGATCTTCCCCGACGACGACACGACGATCGCCTGCACGCGCGCGCTCGATGCCGCGGCCGGGATGCGACGGCGCATCGCGGCGCTGAACGTGCGACGGGCAGCGTCCGACCTGCCGGTGACCGACGCGCACCTGGCCCTGCACGCCGGCGAACTCCTCTACGGCAATCTCGGCGGCCCGCGGCGACTCGACTTCACCGTGCTGGGCTCGGCGGTCAACGAGGCGGCGCGAATCGAAGCGCTTTGCGCCTCGCTCGACCAAACCGTCATCGTGTCCTGGGCATTTGCCGAGGCGGCAGGCGAGGCGCGTCGTCGGCTCGTGAGCCTCGGCCGCTACGCGATGAAGGGTGTCGCCCGACCGCAGGAATTGTTCACACTGGATCCCGGCTGACGCTCCGATCCAATAGGGCGGGAGTGATCGGTGCGTTACGAGTCGCTCGCGGCCAAGAGAAATCGTTCCAGGCACTGCCGAAAAGCCGACATTCGATGCGAAGCGCTCGCGGGTGCGCCTGTCGCCGCAGCGCGTTTCGCGGGGAATCGCGCCGCAGCCACGCAAGTATCGCTAGAGACGCCGCCGCCGGGCCGCAAAGGCCGTCAGCGCGACGAGCACCGCAAGCAGCAGCAGCGGTCCGTCCGATAGCGCAGGGATGGCGCTTACCGTCGCCGTCCCCGCAGTGAACGTAATGTTCCAGTTGTCGTAATACTGGGTCAACGTCCCGCTCAGGCTATTGCCGTACGCAAATCCGAAGCTAGTGGGAGTGACGCCGTCGAATGATGGGGTGGCTGGTCCGGGGCCGGAAACTTTCGTAAATGCACCTGACGTAAACGTTCCGTTGAACGTGAGCGTGGTGAAACTGCTGAGCGGCCATCCGGTGATGCCAACGTTGGCCTGATAGAGCGATACGCCCTGGCCGACGAGAACCTGCACCGCCTGCCCGCCCCCGAAACCTCCGGGCCCGCTTAGTACGTCGAGCTTCATGACGAACGCCGTGCCCGAAGGCGGTGCGGCGACGGACCCGGCCTGGTAGAGAGCCGCACCAAACGCGACGTCAGTGCCGGCCGGCGTGAACGTCGTCGCATTGAGACGGGCGTTGGGATTACCGCCCGTGGGCTCGACCGTGGAAGTTGCGGTGCCTACGCCGGAGATCTCGACCATCGAGAAAACCCAACCGCTCGCCCAATCCGTGGGGTCGGAAACGGTGATGGCGCTGGCGATACCCACCCACAACGCGGTGACAAATGCAGCCGCTGCCGACGCGATCATTTTCATTCAGCCCCCCGTTAATCGGTCTCGACGTTGAGGGTTGCATCCTACTCCGTCTGGGTTGCTGAGGGTGTTGCAAACACGCGAGCCCGGCGTTGGACCCGGGATGTACGGCAGTTCATACGTAGAGGTAAGCCGCCGTCATCGATCCTTGGAGGATGAGGAGAGGACGACGAAGAAGACGCGAATCACGGAATCGCGGATCGTGGCGGTTCTGAAGGAAGGAGAAGCCGGGGTCACGGTGGCGCAGCTGACGAGCAAGCCGAGGCAATCCCCTTCGAGGGCGAATC
>JANMBN010000093.1:0-5705 GCA_031360485.1 Betaproteobacteria bacterium
CGCGCGCCTGTTGCAGCAGCGGCAGGATTTTCCCGGCGCCGCGCGCCACTATCATATCTATGTGACGATCGTCGGCGACGCCCCGGCCGGCGTCTGGTCGAACCTCGCGCTCTGCCAGCACAAGATCGGCGTGCTGCTCGCGGCGGAAGAGAGTTACCGCAGGGCCCTCGCGCTCGCCCCCGACGACACCGGCATCAAGTACGGCCTTGCCGCGCTGCTCGTCGAGATCGGCCGCAGCAAGGAGGCCACCGGACTCCTGGCCGAGCTGCTAAAGACCGTCGCCTCGGGACAGGTGCTGCAGGCGCTGATGTGCGCACGGCAGCTCATCTGCGATTGGACCGATTGGGAGGCGACCCTCGATCAGTTGCGCGTACGCGCCGCGCAGCTGACCGAAACCTCCAGCGACCTGCTGATACCCTTCCATGCGCTCGCGCTGCCGCTGTCGCCGGCGGAACAGCTCGCCATCGCGCGGCGGTTCGCCTCGACTTTTCGCGACGCCAATCGGACGCGCATGCCGGCACCCATCGTCCCGCCCGACGGGCCGCGTCTGAAGATCGGGTACGTGTCGACCGATTTCCGCCTGCACCCGATCGCGTACCTTCTTGCCGAGCTTTGGGAGCGGCACGATCGCGAGCGCTTCGAGGTCTTCGCCTACTCGATCGGCCCGGACGAGGATAGCCCGCTGCGGCGGCGTATCGAGGGCGCCTTCGAGCACTTCATCGACGCCGGCGGCGATTCGGCCGCGCAAACGAGGCAACGCATTCGCGCCGACGGCATCCAGATCCTGATCGACCTCAACGGCCACACGTTCGGCAGCCGCATGGAAATCTTCTGCCCGAAAACCGCGCCGGTGCAGATGCACTGGCTCGGCTTCCTCGGAACCCTCGGCGCGGACTGGTTCGACTGCGTGATCACCGATCGGTTCGCGACACCGCCCGAAATGCAGCCGTACTTCACCGAACGTTTCCTGTACCTTCCCGACGGGTACACGCCGAGCGACACGCGGCGCGCCATCGATCCGCAACCGCAATTCCGCGCGGCGCAGGGATTGCCGGACGGCGCGATCGTGTTCTGTTGCTTCAACAACGCGTACAAGATCGTGCCGCCCGTGTTCGACGCGTGGGCGCGCATCCTGGCCGCGGTGCCGGGCAGCGTGCTGTGGCTATCCCCCTCGTCGGATGCGACGCATGCCAATCTGCGGCGCGAGGCCGCAAGACGCGGCATTGCCGCGGAACGCCTGATCTTCGCGCCACGCGCCGAGCTCGGCACCTACCTCGCGCGCCTTCGTCTCGCCGACCTGTTTCTCGACACGTGGCCGTACAACGCGGGAACGACGGCCAACGACGCCCTCTTCGTCGGTCTCCCGATTCTCACGTGCGCAGGAGAAACCATGGTGAGCCGCGTGGCGGCCAGCCAGTTGCTGATGATGGGGATGCCTGAGCTCGTCACGCGCGATCTCGCCGCCTACGAAGCCTTGGCGATCGCGCTCGCGCGCGCGCCGGAGCGCCTTGCGGCCCTGCGCGAAAAACTGCGGGCGCAGCGCATGCAGTCCCCGCTCTTCGACATGGCGCGCTACACCCGCGGCTTCGAAGACGCGCTCGCCGCCGCGTGGGACCGCTACGCGCGCGGGGGCGCGAGCACGGCTTCCTGAAGGAAGGATTGCAGGCGTGCGATCGGCGCAGGATCGTCGAACAGCACTGGCTGCGCGCGCGTGATCTGCTCGCGCATCTCGTTGCGCCACCCGGCGTCGCCCGCGAGCCGGCAGGCGATCCGCAGGTAGTCGTCGCGGTCGGCGGCGATGAGACCCTTCACGCCGATCACCGCGAGCATGCCCGCGGTCTGCCTGCCGCGCATCAGCTCGCCGGGAAGCGTGACGATGGGCAAGCCGCACGCCAGCGCGTCGAGACTCGTGTTGCCGCCCGACCAGTGCAGCGTGTCGAGCATGAAGTCGCAGACGCGATTGACGCGCAGGTAATCCGGATGCGAAAGGCTCGGCAACACGACCGCCCGCTCGCGGATCGCGATGCCCTGCGCGGCGAACGCCGCCTGCAGCCGCCGCATGAACCGGTCCGTCAGCGCGGGGTGGCGCCCTTCGAACAGCACGAGCGTCGTATCGCGCGTGGCCGCCAGGACAGCCGCCAGCAGGCTGTCGTTGTCGGGATGAATCTTGAACAGCGACTGCGGGCACAACATCAGCAGCTTGTCCGCCGGCAGCGCGAAACGCGCCCGATCGGTGTCCGCCGGAATCGTCGGCGGCGCGTACCGGGTACCGATGCCCGGCAACAGGACGAGCCGTTCGCTGTAGTGCGAGGCGGCATCAGCCGGTTCCATCGCTTCGGCCGAGAGGTAATAATCGATCGTCGGATGCCCCGTCGTCGTCGGATGTCCCCACGCCGCGCATTGAACGGGCGCGAGCCGCAGCGCCGCGAGGGCGAACGACACCGAATGCATCCCGAGCTCCGGATAGACAAGGATGTCCAGCGCGTCGGCGCGGATCGCATCGGCCAGATCCGGGACGCGCCACTTCGGTCCGACCAGGTGCCTGAACCGGTCGACGCTCGCGGCGATCTCGTCCGCGAGGGCGTCGGTTCCCGGGTGCAAATGATAGACGAAGGTCTCGAATTCCGCGCGATCGAGTCCCGTGATCCAGCGCCGGAAATACATGCCCACGGTTCCGACCTTGAAGAACCCCGACGCAAAGCCGACGCGGATGCGCCGTCCGGCCACCGGCTTCGGCGCGATCGGTTGCCGCAACCCGGGCGCCGCAATGTCGAGCGAGCGCCCCGCGAGCGCCGCGTATCGCTCCTGCAACCGCCTGTCGTTTCCGCCCTGGTAAGGCAGCAGGAAGTTGCTCCATTGCCAGATGTCGACCACCTCGCTCGCAGGCCGGTCGCGCGAGCAACGCTCGACGGGGCCCTCGAGTGCCGTCAGCCCATCGGAGTACGCGGCGCGCGCCGCAGCGATATCCTCGGCGCTGTCGTACAGCATCGGCAGCGAGAGATGAAGCCCGAGTGCGGCGCGCAGGTGCCCGGGATCCGCCGCGAGCGCGCGGCCGAACGCGTCGCGCGCCTGCGCCAGGTCCCCGCGCTCCGCCAGCACGACGCCCAGCTGGAACCATTCGTTGGCGCCGGGCTTTTCCCGGAGCGCGCGCACGTAGAGCTGTGCCGACTCGTCGAGGCGGCTCTGGCGCTGCAGGAGACCCGCGAGGCCGACCAGCGCCGCCCACAAGCCGGGGCGCAGGCGCAACGCGGTGCGCAGCGACGCTTCGGCGGCAGGCTCGTCGCCGAGGTCGCGCTCCAGCATGCCCAGCGTCGAATGGCCGACGGCGTAATCCGGCTGCGCCTCGAGCGCTTTCCGGATCGCCACGACGGCGTCGTCGAGCCGGCCGGCGCTGCGCAAAGCCGACGCGAGATTGTTCCACGCACGCACATAGTCGGGTTTGAGCGCGACCGCCCGCCGCAGACTTTCGATCGCCGCGTCATTGTCGCCCGAGTCGGCGAGCAGCAGGCCGAGATAACCGTGGGCCTCGGCGTAGGTCGGCCGCAGTTCGATTGCCGTGCGCACGCTGGCCACGGCAGCGGGCAATTGCCCGGCGTCCTCCTGCAATTGCGCCAAACGGTAGCGCAACGCGGCGTCGGCGGGCGCCGCAGCCACAGCGGCCTGCGCGTCGGCCAGCTCCCGGTCAGACATGGCCGGATGAAATCGCCACGAGGACCTCCGGGCTGCGCTCACGCAACGCGGCGAGATAGGCCGATTCGAGGTTTCGCGTGTGCGCGGCCATGTCGGTCAGCGGTGAGCTCGCGATGCGTTCGCGGATCGCGGCCCGGACGCGAGCCATGAAGCCGGGGTCGTCCGCGAGCCGAACGGCCAGCTCGACATAGTCGGGGCCGCTGTGCGCCACGGTCTCGGTAACGCCGAGATTCGTGAGGATCGAGTGCGACGTCCGCTCGCCGTGCCGCCGGCCGGCGAGGGTCACGACCGGCACGCCCATGTCGAGCGCCTCCAGCGTCCCGTTGACGCCGCCAAACGGCATCGTGTCGAGCACGAAGTCGACCAACTCGTATCGCGCCTGATTTTCGGCATCGCTGCGGCCCTGCGGCAGGAAAAGCAGCCGGTCGCCCGCGATGCCGGCGGCGCCGGCAAGCCTCAGATAGCTCGCCCGGACCTTTGCGTTGACGGGCGAGAACAGGAGCTTCGCCCGCGGAACGCGCACGAGCACCTCGCGCCAGAGCGCAAGGCAGCGCCGCGACAGTTTGAGCACGTTGACGAACGCGCCGATGACGACGGCGTCGCTCGGAATGCCGAGCGCGTCCCGCCGGAACGGGTGGCCGGTTGCCGGCGCGATGTGCCGATAGGGATAGACGCAACCGTCCATCGCCAGCAGCGTCTCCAACTGGAACGCCTGATTCTCGGGCACGTCGGCGTTGTGGTCGGTGAGCTTGAAGTCGACGGCGGAAAGTCCGACCGAACCCGCGCTCGCCACGTGCGTGATCTGCACGCGCGCCGGCTTGAACGCGAGGATGCCGGGCTTCGCGCCCTTCGTGTGCGTCGAGAGGTCGACCAGGATGTCGAGATCGTCTTCGGCGATACGCAGCGCCGCCGCGCGCTCGGGGAGTGCGGCGATCACCTCGAATCCGTCCGCGATGCCGCGAAACCTCTTCGTCCACTCGTCGTCCTCGTTCGAGAGCGAGTAGAAATGCAACTCGAACTGCGTACGGTCGTGATGCCGGATCGCCTGCCACATCATCTTGCCCTTCACGTGATCGCGCAGGTCGGCGGACAGGTACCCGATCCTCGCTCGCCCGGGCCTGCGTGCGGCGGGTCGCGGAAGCATTTCACCGTAGACGCGCCTCGCCGTGGTGTCGTACGTCTGCGCGAACTTGAGATTCATTTCCGGCTCGACGTCGAAAAAGAGCAGCAGGTACAGGAGCTCTTCGATGCAATCGGCAAGCTGGAGCTCGTCATCGGCCCGGAACGCCTCGCGCCGCAGTCCGGCGAGATAGCGCTCGAGGCGTGCGTGGTCCCCGAGGTGCTGGCACGCCTCGAGCGCCTGCACGGCGAGCGGAAGCGCATCGGGACAGGCCGCCTCGAAACGCTCGAAGTTCGCGAGCCAGGCATTGATCTTCCCTTCGGCGAGAAGCAATTCGCCCAGGTTCTTGTACGCCGACGCGTACCGCGGATTCGCCTTCAGCACCGCCTTGTATGCGGCGATCGCCGCGCGCACGTCGCCCCGCTCCTGGAACAGCACGCCGAGGTTGAAGTCGGCGGCATTCATCCCGGGATCGACTGCCAGCGCCCGCTGGTACGCACGAGCGGCGCCGGGAAGCTCGCGTGACATCTGCAGCGCGACGCCGTGATTGTAGTGCGTCTCGCCGTCGTTGGGGTCGAGCGCGAGCGCGCGCTCGAAAGAGGCGGCGGCGGCGTTGCCGTCGCGAAGCATGAGGTGCGCGTGGCCGAGCGTCCGCCATAGCGCGACATGCGCCGGATCGCGCGAAAGGCCTTCTTCGCACAACGCGACGGCCTCCTCGAGATCCTGCGCGTCCAGGGCGGCGCGCACGAGGGCAAGACGCGCGTCGGCATACGCCGGCGGGGCGGCGCAAGCCGCCCCGCAGTCGGCCCGCGCGCCGATGGGAACGTTGTTCTCGAGCTCGAGGGCCCCGCGCAGATAAATCGCGGACGCGAAACCCGGCGGCAGGCCCATGAAC
>JANMBN010000140.1:0-4807 GCA_031360485.1 Betaproteobacteria bacterium
GCCTCGAAGAGTCCGGGGTTTCCGACGCCCGCGGTGTTGATGCAGATCTTGTCGGCGCCCGCGTTCAGCAATGCCCGGATGTCGGCGACCGAGCCGACGCCGCCGCCGACGGTGAGGGGGATGAACACCTGGTCGGCGACCGCCTCGATCATCGCGTAGAGCAACCTGCGCGTCTCCACGCTGGCGCGGATGTCGAGAAACGCCAGCTCGTCGGCGCCCTGCTCGTCGTAGCGCCGCGCCACCTCGACGGGATCGCCCGCGTCGCGCAGGTTGACGAAATTCACCCCCTTGACGACGCGACCCTCGGACACGTCCAGGCAGGGGATGATGCGTTTGGCGAGTCCCATGATGACGATCGAAAAGTGGGGTCAGAGACGACTTTCGGCGATCTGCTCGAACAGCTTGACCCGCTTCATCGTGAAAAGTAGGGTCAGAGACGACTTTCGGCGATCTGCTCGAACAGCTTGACCCGCTTCATCGAAAGTCGTCTCTGACCCTACTTTTCGCTACTTTTCGCCCTTGGCCGCTTTCATCGCCGCCTTGAAGTCGAGCTTTCCTTCGTACAGCGCGCGCCCGGCGATCGCCCCGATGATCCCTTCCTTCTCGAAGGGCGCGAGGTTCAGGATGTCCTGTATCGACGCGATGCCCCCCGACGCGATGACCGGGATCCGGATCTCGCGCGCCAGCTTGACGGTCGCATCGACGTTGACGCCGGTAAGCATGCCGTCGCGCCCGATGTCCGTGTAGATGATGGCCTCGACGCCGTAGTCCTGGAACTTCTTCGCGAGGTCGACGACATCGTGGCCTGTCATCTTCGACCAGCCGTCGGTCGCGACCTTGCCGTCGCGCGCATCGAGGCCGACGATGATGTGGCCCGGAAAGGCATAGCAGGCATCGTGCAGGAAGCCCGGATTCTTGACGGCGGCGGTGCCGATGATCACGTAGGTGATGCCGTCGTCGAGGTAGCGCTCGATCGTGTCGAGATCGCGGATGCCGCCGCCCAGCTGCACCGGTATCTCCTCGCCGATGACGCTGACGATCTCGCGGATGGCGAGTTCGTTCTTCGGCACGCCCGCGACGGCGCCGTTGAGATCGACGAGATGCAGACGCAGGGCGCCCTGTTCCAGCCAATGCTGCGCCATTGCGGCCGGATCCTCGGAAAAGACCGTCGCCGAGTGCATTTCACCCTGCTTCAGGCGGACGCAGTGGCCGTCCTTGATGTCGAACGCGGGAATGAGCTGCATGGCGGGGGGTACGGCGGAAGGGGGTGGGGACGGCGAAGAACGCAGCCCGCGGCGTGCGAGGTTAGCTCCGTCCGTCCCAGGCAACGAAATTGGCGAGCAGCTGCAGCCCGGCGCGGTGGCTTTTTTCCGGATGGAATTGCGTTGCGAAGATATTAGCCCGAGCAATCGCGCAAGTAAACGGCGTCCCGTATTCGGTCGTTCCGGCGGTGTCGGCCGGATCGGAGGGTTCCGGATGATAACTGTGCGCGAAGTAGAAGCGCGTGCCGTCCGGAATCCCGGCCCACATGGGATGCCCCCGGGCCTGGCGCACCCGGCTCCAGCCCATGTGCGGGACCTTGAGCCGCTGTCCGTCCGGCAGCCTCATCGCCTCGTCGCGGAACCGGACGACACCGCCCGCAAGGACCGCGAGGCCCCTGGTCGGCCCCTCTTCGCTCGATTCGTACAGCATTTGCAGTCCGAGACAGATGCCGAGGAACGGGCGCGTCCTGGCTGCCTCCAGCACCACGGCGGCAAGACCGCCGGCGTTCAGCAATCGCATGCAATCGGGCATCGCGCTCTGTCCGGGCAGCACGACCCGTTCGGCGCTGCTGATCACGCCGGGCTCCGCACTCACGGCCACGGACCGGGATGGCGCGACGCGGGCAAGCGCCTTGGCCACCGACCGGAGGTTGCCCATCCCGTAATCGACGATGGCGATATCGGTCATGGTCTGACGAGGATTGGCGAAGGGAACGCGTTGCCGACTGCGCCTAGCCCGCGGACGCCGAACCCGCCTTCGCGGCCATCCCGTCCGAAACGCGGCTCATGGGCGGTTCTGCGTCGGCCGCTAGAGCGTCCCTTTCGTCGACGGCACGACGCCGCCCGCGCGAGGGTCTCGCGTGACCGCCATGCGCAGCGCACGGGCGAAAGCCTTGAACACGGTCTCGGCCTGGTGGTGGGCGTTTTGCCCGCGCAGGTTGTCCACGTGCAGCGTGACGAGCGCATGGTTCGCGAAACCCTGGAAGAATTCGTGCGCCAGGTCGACGTCGAACGTGCCGATCATCGCGCGGGTGAACGGCACGTGGAACTCGAGTCCGGGCCGTCCGGAGAGATCGATGACGACGCGCGACAGCGCCTCGTCGAGCGG
This sequence comes from Betaproteobacteria bacterium, assembly GCA_031360485.1. Lineage (GTDB taxonomy): Bacteria > Pseudomonadota > Gammaproteobacteria > Burkholderiales > Casimicrobiaceae > CAIWHR01. The sequence goes on from JANMBN010000140.1 coordinate 2,371, forward strand.
CACGTACGCGTGCCCGTAACGGGTCAACCCGCTCTTGTCGCCCAGCGCCTTGGCGACCGCCTGGCCAAGCGTGATGCCGATGTCCTCCACGGTGTGGTGCGCATCGATGTGGAGGTCGCCCTTGGCGTTGACGGTGAGGTCGATCATCCCGTGCCGCGCGACCTGGTCGAGCATGTGGTCGAGGAACGGCACGCCGGTCGCGAGCGCGGCGCGACCGTCACCATCGAGGTTCACCTCGACCGTGATCTCGGTTTCGTTCGTGTTGCGCTGGAGCCTGGCGGTGCGGGGAGTCGGATTGGACATGTCTATCGATTCGCTTTCAGCGCCGCGAGCAGCGCGTCGTTCTCGGCCGGCGTGCCGACGGTGATGCGCAGGCAGTGCGCGAGCGATGCGTGCCAGCCATGCAGGTTCTTGACCAGGATCCCCGCTTCCCGCAAGCGATCGAACCAGCGCGGCGCGTCGGGCACCCGCGCCAGCACGAAATTGGTCTGCGTCCGGAACACCGCGACGCCCGGCAGGGCCGCCAGCGCGGAGTGGAGGCGCGACCGCTCGGCTTTGAGCTTCGCTGCCTGCTCCGCGAGAAGCGTCCCCTCCGCCAGGAGCAGCGGCGCGACCGCCTGCGTCAGGGCGTTCAGATTATACGGCTGGCGCACCTTGTCGAGTTCCGCTGTCCATTCGGGCGCGGCGACCGCGTAACCCAGCCGCAGTCCCGCCATCCCGATCTTCGAAAGCGTCCGCAGGACGACGAGGTTCGGGAACAGGGCGACGCGCGGAAGGAAACTTGTGTCGGCGAACGCGTAGTACGCTTCATCGACGACCACGAGCCCGGGCGCGGCGCGCAGGATGGCCTCGATTTCGGCTGCCGGAAAGAGATTGCCGGTCGGATTGTTGGGGTACGCGAGAAAGATCAGCGCCGGCCGCTCGCGCTCGATCGCAGCGAGCATCGCTTCGGCATCGAGCGCAAAGCCTTCCTTGAGCGGAACGCCGACGAAGCGCATTCCGGCGTAGATCGCGTTCTGCCGGTACATCACGAACGTCGGCTCGGGGACCAGCATCGTCGATCCCGGCTTCGCGACCGCCGACGTGATGATCTGGATCAGCTCGTCCGAACCGTTTCCGAGGATTAGGCCCAGCGAATCGGGAATGGGGAGCGAGATGCGCAATGCTTTCGCCACGGCCGCGGCGCCGCCATCGGGGTAACGGTTGATCGGAACCGCGGCGACCGCGGCGGCGATCCTCGCGCGAACGGCGTCGGGCAGCGAAAACGGATTCTCCATCGCGTCGAGCTTGACCATGCCGTCGGCGCGGGCGACGGCATACGGCGACAGCGCCCGAATCTCGGGCCGGACGACGGAGGCGACGAAGTCGGCAGGCCGGCGCAAGGTCACTCCGTCGAGCGGTACAGCGCGCTTCGCGCATGGGCCGGCAAGCCTTCGCCGTACGCGAGCGTCGCCGCAACGGGACCGAGCATGCGTGCGGCCTCGGGCGAGACGTTGAGCACGCTCGATCGTTTCTGGAAGTCGTAGACGCCGAGCGGCGACGAAAATCGCGCCGTCCGGCCGGTCGGCAGCACATGGTTGGGCCCGGCGCAGTAGTCGCCGAGCGCTTCCGACGACGAGTGCCCCATGAAGATCGCGCCCGCGTGACGAATTTTCGGGAGCAGCGCGACCGGATCGGCGACGGCGAGCTCCAGGTGCTCGGGCGCGACGCGATTGGCGATCGCGCAGGCCTCGTCGAGATCGCGGACCTTGATGAGCGCGCCGCGATTCGCGAACGACGCGGCGATGATCGCCTGCCGGGGCATGTCCGGGATCTGCCGGCGCGCGCTTTCTCCCACCGCGTCGAGCATCGCCTTGTCCGGCGTGACGAGGATCGCCTGCGCGAGCTCGTCGTGCTCGGCCTGCGCGAAGAGGTCCATCGCGACCCAGTCGGCGTTGGCCGATGCATCGGCGATGACCAGGACCTCCGAGGCGCCGGCGACCATGTCGATGCCGACGACTCCAAAGACACGGCGCTTCGCCGCGGCGACGTAACGGTTGCCCGGACCGCAGATCTTGTCCACCGCGGGAACCGACGCGGTGCCGTACGCGAGGGCCGCGACCGCCTGCGCGCCGCCGATCGCGAAGGCGCGCGACACGCCGGCGATGTGCGCCGCGGCAAGCACGAGAGGATTGCGCGCGCCGCCTGGAGTGGGCACGACCATGACGATCTCGCCGACCCCCGCGACCTGCGCCGGAATCACGTTCATCAGCACCGACGACGGATACGCCGCCTTGCCGCCGGGCACGTACACGCCCACCCGGTCGAGTGGCGTCACCTGCTGGCCGAATTCGCTGCCGTCGGCATCGCGAAACGACCACGACGCCTGCTTCTTCCGCTCGTGGTAGGCGCGGATGCGCACCGCGGCCACCTGCAAAGCCGCGCGCTGTTCCTCGGT